>NZ_DASVOB010000143.1:0-7743 GCF_036383575.1 Mucilaginibacter sp. | reverse complement strand
CTTTGCGAAACAGAGAGGGGTGACGAGCGCAGCGATGTCGGGGTGAGTAAACGCCGCCCAGCCTAAAAAACTGATACAACAAATGATATATGGATCTGCAAAGTATTGAAATGCGTAACCTGGAGGTACAGGACTACCAGGAGCTTAAAAAATCAATGAAATCGGCCTATATGGATATGGATGAGGACTATTGGGATGCCAATTCTATCCGCAAGCTCATCAAAATATTCCCCGAAGGACAGATCTGTATCACCGTTAACGACATGGTTGTAGGCTGTGCGCTGGCTATTATTGTCGACTATCAGAAGTTTGGCGATAACCACACCTACAAGCAGATAACCGGTGACAGTACCTTTAAAACCCATAATGATAAGGGCGATGTACTTTACGGTATCGATGTGTTTATCCACCCCAAATACCGTGGATTACGCCTGGCACGCAGGCTTTACGATGCCCGAAAAGCCCTTTGCGAAAAGCTGAACCTGAAAAGCATCATCGCCGGCGGCCGTATCCCTAATTATCAGAAATTTCAGAATGAGCTTACGCCCCGCCAGTATATTGATAAAGTGAAATACAAGGAGATCTACGATCCTACACTTTCCTTTCAGCTATCCAACGATTTTCACGTGCGTAAGGTGTTGAGGAACTATCTGCCTGAGGATAGTCGCTCCAAGGGTTTTGCCACACTTATTGAATGGAATAACGTGTACTACGAAGAGGTAAGTGATGCCATTAACCACAAAACGGTGGTACGCATTGGCCTGGTGCAATGGCAGATGCGGTCATACAGCAACATCAGCGAGCTCATGAAGCACGCCGAATATTTTGTTGATGCTGTGAGCGATTACCAGGCCGATTTTATCCTGTTCCCCGAGCTGTTCAATACACCGCTTATGGCCGATTACAACCACATGGATTCGGCCAAGGCCATGCGCGAACTGGCCAAATACACCCAGCCAATTATCGAAGAGTTTTCAAAACTGGCGGTGTCCTACAATGTGAATATCATTGCGGGCAGTATGCCTTATATTTTTGAGGAATCGTTGTATAACGTTTCCTACCTGTTCAGGCGTAATGGCAGTATGGAGGAAGTGTATAAAATTCACCCAACCCCGGCAGAGATCAGCTCATGGGGTATGCGTGGCGGCGATGAGGTTAAAGTATTTGATACCGATTGCGGCAAAGTAGGCATCCTGATCTGTTATGATGTGGAGTTTCCTGAATTATCACGCATCCTGGCCGGTCAGGATATGCAGATCCTGTTTGTGCCCTTCCTCACCGACACCCAAAATGGCTACAATCGGGTTAAGTTTTGTGCCCAGGCCCGTGCGGTAGAAAATGAATGTTACGTAGCCATTGCAGGCTGTGTGGGCAATCTTCCTAATGTGAATAATATGGGTATTAGCTATGCACAGTCGGCGGTGTTTACACCTTCGGATTTTGGTTTCCCTACCAATGGCATTCAATCGGAAGCCACACCTAATACTGAGATGATCGTTATTGCCGATGTTGATCTGTCATTGCTGGATGAGTTGCATGAATATGGCAGCGTGCAAAATATCAAAGACAGGCGCACCGATCTGTATAATATTACTTTTAATGGGAAGAGGGTGTAGGGAGGTGAATAGAAATTAAACGTCATTAAAAAAACTGTCCCATCAGGGTCTTTCGCAGATTTTAAGTTTACCCACAAAATTTATCAATCTAAAATTTCAATAAGAGGCACCTACGGAGCCAAAAAATGCTTTTTTAGAGCTATAAACACGTGGCCTCGCTGCGGCCGGTAATGCTTTATACTATAATCAGTATTCCATGTCTGTCATTTGGTCTCAGAGAGGCCTCCAGTTTATAGATAATTTAAAGAAATAGTCGACTCCAGCGGAGTCTCCTATTCGTAAACTTGATTTCTGGATCCTGTTTAATGCGCATTTAGATTTTGTGGGTAAACTTAAATCTGCGAAAGACCCTGAGGGGGCATGAGTTTTCAAGCGATAAGCAAAAATGACTTAATGCCCCAATGACTAAAGTAAGTCAAATCCTATATCTTTCCTAAAATACATGCCATCATAATAGATCCGGCTTGCATCGGCGGTAGCCTGTTGCAGGGCACTAAACATATCATCCTGTACAGTGGTAATAGCCAGTACACGCCCGCCCGTAGTGATCACATCCTCGCCATCCATTGAGGTACCTGCATGGAACACGATCGAGTCGCGCACGTTTTCGGTGCCGGTGATCACTTTATTTTTGAGGTATTCGCCGGGGTAACCGCCTGCAACCATGACAACCGTGGCAGCTGTTTTAGGGCTGATGATGATCTCTTTTTCGTTCAGGTTTCCTTCGGCGACGCCCAACAGCAGATCAACAAAATCTGAATCAATGCGGCGCATTACGCTTTCCGTTTCCGGATCGCCCATGCGGCAGTTATATTCAATAACCCATGGTTCGCCATCGCTGTTCATCAGGCCTATAAAAATGAAGCCTTTATAAGGTATGCCGTCTTTTTTCAAACCTTCAACAGTAGGAATGATCACGCGCTCCTCTACCTTTTTCATATAAGCGGCGTCTGCAAAGGGAACGGGAGAGATGGACCCCATACCACCGGTATTTAAACCTGTATCGCCTTCACCTATGCGTTTGTAGTCTTTTGCTTCGGGTAAAATTTTATAGCTGTTACCATCGGTCATCACAAAAACCGATAGCTCAATGCCTGTTAAAAACTGTTCAACAACCACGCGTGAACTTGCTTCGCCAAATTTGGCATCGGCCAGCATAGCGGTAAGCTCGGTTTGTGCTTCCTCTAAAGTAAGGCAGATCAGTACGCCTTTACCGGCGGCAAGTCCGTCGGCTTTCAACACCACGGGTAAACCGGCGGTAGCTAAATAAGTCAGGCCATCCTGTAAAGTATCTTTAGTGAAAGTTTTATAGGCAGCGGTTGGGATATTATGTTTCTCCATAAACTGCTTGGAGAAATCTTTACTGCCTTCCAGCTGTGCGCCTTCTTGCTGCGGACCAACAACCGGGATATTTTTTAACTGCTCATCGGCCAGAAAAAAGTCATGAACGCCTTTAACCAACGGCTCTTCAGGTCCAACCAATACAAGGTTAATATTCTCATTTAAAACAAGCGCTTTAATGCCTTCAAAATCGTTAACCTTAATATTTACGTTTGTACCGTACTGGGTGGTACCGGCATTGCCGGGAGCGATAAAAAGTTTTTCGCATTTGGGGCTTTGGGCTACTTTCCAGGCGAAGGCACTTTCCCTTCCGCCCGAACCAAGAATCAGGATGTTCATGCGGCAAAGATAGTTTTTTTAACAAGGCTTTAATACTATATATGAGGCTACTTGTGTTATAAGTAGTAAATTTACCCCATGGCCCGTAGACTCGAAAAGTTTGAAAAGCTCCCGGTATACCAAAAATCGCAGGAATTATTTGACCTGGTAGATGTAATTGCCGAATCATTAAAAGAAGACAGCATGAAGGAACATCTGGCCATACAGATGTGCAGTAATGCCGCTCTTATCCAGGCAAAAATAGCCGGCGCCGAAGGTGGTAGCCTGTATTCACTGAGGATGCAGAATGCTGTGCTTATTAAACTGGCCGTACAGGATATGTTCAACGCGGTGTCTTTTGCATCAATGGTAAAAATCAATGAGGAAGACTACGTACAGTTGATGCGGGAAAAGGTGGAGGAGTTTCGCCTGGTTTTTGTAGAATGGATCAGGGGGTTTGATAAAACCTACGATATCCCCGATAACTGGGCCATCCGCTTTGATACCAGTACGCCCGAACAGGAAAAGCTGGAAGAATTGATGTTTGATGAAGATCGCTTTTTCGGCGAATTTAACGAGGATGATGAGGACACGGGCGATTTCGATGATTTTGACGATGAAGAAGGATATAATGACGAAAAGGACGACGATAAAAGTAATGATGATAAATGAAATTTTCACTCAGTTGCCGTGTCCTTACGGCAACTGAGTGAATGGATGTTGTCGTGAGGACACGACAACGGGGGAGTACCTGAACCTGAGTTTATAGAATTTAATGAATTAACAGAATGCCAAGCAAATTCCAAAAAATCTTTAATTTGTTTAATTCGAGTTCAGACAATTCGATAACAAATACAAACACCACAATGTCAATCTTACATCCCGCGCGGCGCTTTAAGCCTTTATCCTTTCGGCTTTCGGCGCAAAATCTTACATTTGCCTGTCAATTTGGCTCTATCGGTCGCTATGGCGCAATTGTTGAACCGGGTTGTATCATAATAAAATAATATGTTAAATTTTATCAGTAAGCTTTTCGGAAGCAAATCAGAACGGGATGTAAAAAGTATACAGCCTATAGTTGAGAAAATTAAGGCTGAATATGCAAAACTTGGCTCCCTGAGTAATGATGAGCTTAGGGCTAAGACCATATATTTTAAAGAAACCATTGCCGAAGGCCTCTCAGGCATCGATAGTGAGATACAAGCCATTAAAGATCGTACAGAAAACGAGCTTGATATGGATGTAGCCGAAAAAGTTGAGCTTTATACTCAGCTTGATAAGCTTGAAAAAGACCGCAACAAAGAGCTTGAAGATATATTGATGAATATATTGCCGGAGGCATTTGCTGTAGTTAAAGAAACAGCAAGCCGTCTCTCTGCCAATAAATCAATAGAAGTTACTGCCTCTGAGTTTGACCGTGAGCTTGCGGCCCGTAAGCCTAACGTTACTATTAAAGGCGATAAAGCTTTTCATAGCAGTACCTGGATTGCCGCCGGTAATGAAGTTACCTGGAACATGGTTCACTATGATGTACAGCTGATAGGCGGTACCGTATTGCACCAGGGTAAAATATCAGAAATGGCAACGGGTGAAGGTAAAACGCTGGTAGCCACGCTGCCTGCATACCTTAATGCCCTTGCCGGACAAGGTGTTCACATCGTTACAGTGAATGATTACCTGGCCCGCAGGGATAGTGAGTGGATGGGCCCGCTGTATGAGTTCCACGGTTTATCTGTTGATTGTATCGACAAACATGAGCCAAACTCTGAGCAGCGCCGTGCTGCTTATTTAGCTGATATTACTTTTGGTACCAACAACGAATTTGGCTTTGATTACCTGCGTGACAATATGACACGCAGCCCTGAAGAGCTGGTACAACGCAAACTGCATTATGCCATGGTGGATGAGGTTGACTCGGTTTTGGTTGACGATGCCCGTACACCTTTAATTATATCTGGCCCTATCCCACGTGGTGATGAGCATGAGTTTTATGAGTTGAAACCACGCATTGAGCGCTTGGTGAACGCGCAGAAAAACTATGTTAACAGTGTATTGAACGATGCTAAAAAAGCCATCAATGCAGGCGATGCCGATGTTGATGGTGGTGGTTTAGCTTTGTTACGTGCTTTCCGCGGTTTGCCAAAAAGCAAGGCTTTAATTAAATTTTTGAGCGAAGGAGGTAACCGTACCATTCTGCAAAAAGTGGAAAACCACTATATGCAGGATCAGGGCAAGGAAATGCCAAAGGTTGACTCTGAGTTATTCTTCGTTATTGACGAAAAAAACAACCAGGTTGAACTTTCTGAAAAAGGTATTGAGTTGATCACCGCTTCTGGTGAAGACCCTCATTTCTTTGTGATGCCAGACGTTGGTACCGAAATTGCTGAAATTGAAAAATCGGCTTTAAGTACTGAGGAAAAGATCGCTCACAAAGATGAGTTGATGCGTGATTTCTCCATCAAATCTGAACGGATCCACTCGGTTAACCAGTTGCTTAAAGCTTATACCCTTTTTGAAAAAGATACAGAATATATCCTTGACGAAGGCAAAGTAAAAATCGTTGACGAACAAACCGGTCGTGTATTGGATGGCCGCCGTTACTCTGATGGTTTACACCAGGCAATCGAGGCTAAAGAGAACGTAAAGGTTGAGGATGCAACCCAAACTTTTGCTACCATCACCCTGCAAAACTACTTCAGGATGTATCACAAGCTTTGTGGTATGACCGGTACTGCGGTTACTGAAGCGGGTGAGTTATGGGAAATATACAAACTGGATGTGGTTGAAATTCCAACCAACTCTGGTATTATACGTGATGACCGCCAGGATTTGGTTTATCGTACCGTACGTGAAAAATACAACGCAGTAGCCGAAGAGATTGTTAACCTTACCCAGGCTGGCAGACCAGTACTGGTAGGTACAACATCGGTTGAGATCTCTGAATTATTGAGCCGTATGCTGAAGCTGCGCGGCATCAAACACAACGTACTGAACGCCAAAATGCACCAGAAAGAGGCCGATATTGTGGCTGAAGCCGGTAAAGCAGGCACAGTGACCATTGCTACCAACATGGCTGGTCGTGGTACGGATATTAAATTAGGCCCTGGCGTTAAAGACGCCGGCGGTTTAGCCATCGTAGGCACCGAGCGCCACGAATCGCGCCGTGTTGACAGGCAGTTACGCGGTCGTTCTGGTCGTCAGGGTGACCCGGGTTCTTCACAGTTCTTTGTATCGTTAGAGGATAACCTGATGCGTTTATTCGGATCAGAGCGTATCTCAAGCCTGATGGTACGTATGGGTATCGAAGAGGGCGAAGTGATCCAGCACTCTATGATCTCTAAATCAATAGAGCGTGCACAAAAGAAAGTGGAAGAAAACAACTTCGGTATCCGTAAACGTTTATTGGAGTATGACGACGTGATGAACTCACAGCGTACTGTGATCTACACTAAACGTAAAAACGCCCTGTTTGGCGAGCGTTTGGATGTTGACCTGAGCAACACCATTTTTGATGTGGTTGAGGACATTGTTACCGAATATAAAGAAAGTGCCAACTACGAAGGTTTTACCTTAGAAGTGATCCGTTTGTTTTCGGTTGATATTGAGCTTAGCGCCGATGAATTTACTGCAAAAACAATTCCGGCATTAACCGATCTGACCTTCCAAACCGTAATGGATTTTTATAAACGCAAACAGGAAGCTATAGCCCAGCAGGCTTATCCGGTTATTAAAGATGTTTATGAGACCCGCGGTCAGTACGTTGAAAACATTGTTGTTCCTTTCAGCGATGGTATCCACGGTATCCAGGTAGCTGTTCCGCTTAAAAAAGCGGTTGAAAACCACGGTCATGAGGTATTCAAATCGTTTGAGAAAAACGTTACCCTGTACCTGATCGATGATGCCTGGAAAGAGCACCTGCGCGAAATGGACGAGTTAAAACAATCGGTACAAAACGCGGTTTACGAACAAAAGGACCCGTTATTGGTTTACAAGTTTGAAGCGTTTGAACTGTTCAGAGGCATGTTGGCCAATGTGAACAAGGAAATTGTAAGCTTCCTGTTCCGCGGTGGCATTCCGGTTCAGCAGCAGGCCGAAGAGGTAAGGGAAGCAAAGCCCGAACCAAAGCTTGATCTGCGAAAAATGAAAACCACCAAGGCCGAAGTAGTAAGCGAGAGCAACGGCGTACCTATGGACGATTTTCCTCAGGAGCCGCAAAAGATCACCCCGGTAAGGGTTGAAAACAAAATAGGCCGTAACGACCCTTGCCCTTGCGGTAGCGGTAAAAAATACAAAAACTGCCATGGCGTAGGGCAGAATTAAGACTATCCTTGAAAGCGTCGTCCTGAACTTGTTTCAGGATCTCACAGGACAGGTCGCCGCCATGTAGTCGACCATGCTTGTGAGGTGCCGAAACAAGTTCGGCATGACAATATTTTATTAGATAAAAAGAATGAAAAAAGCAGTATTT
>NZ_DASVOB010000142.1:0-1965 GCF_036383575.1 Mucilaginibacter sp. | reverse complement strand
GGCTGTAAGGCGAATTTTTGTATTCCGCATCAATGTAATCTTTGCCATCAGCCAGGTATTTTGGATCCGTCTGCAACCGTTGCTCTACCCCTGCTAACTTATCCAATGAAGAAAAAGGAGTAAAAACATAAATTTTCCTGTCCGTATCCTGCTGGGTAACTGGCTTAAAGATCCCAACATTTTTAATGCCGGCACGGTGGATAGCAGGTACATATGCCTGCTCCAGATATTGTTCAAGTCTTGTTTCCTGGGCCTGATTTTTATAATGATATATTTTGAGCTGGTAGTAATCTTTGGCAGGAGCACTAGCCCATACTTTCGGGCCGGTAATTGCAGCGATTAAGAGGCAGTAGCAAACAAATCTGAATAGATTGTACAATTTCATAATGAATATTTTGTTTAAGGGTTATTACTTGTTACCGAAAAACCCGGGCTTTTTCGCCACCAAAGAACGCTAACAATCCTTAAAAACAATAAAAACAAACCACTAATAAATTAGTTAGTTGCATCTATTCACTTATAATCTCGTTCAAAAAACATCAATCATCATGCATCTAAATTAGACTTCAGGAACATCAAAACTGCATTTTGCTTTCTGCAAAATCGCACAATCCACCTAATATTTCACTCAGCTCTTCCCCTTTGCCTGTTAAGGTATATTCAGTTCTTGGCGGATTACCCGGTATGTAGCTTTTATGAATCAACTCATGTTGTTCCAGGCATTTCAACCTATCGGCAAGGATATGGTCGCTGATATGCTCTAAATCCTCTTTCAGACTGTTAAAACGTAAGTTACCCTCTTCAATGCTGAACAACACTTCGGTCATCCATCTTTTACTCAATAAATAAAGAAGCTCGTTAAGGGCGCATTTTTCTTCCAAAAACGACTGGTTATAAAAATTGGTGGAGCTTAGTTTTCTTTCTGACATGCTAATTTATTAATGAGTTACTAATTACCGGTTAAGTTATTGATGTCAATAACTGTTTATTGTTCCTTTGCGACTGTCGCTGCCTTTTAACAGGAGCAAACGAAGCTAAATCGTTTTTAGCATACAAATATTAAAATAATTACTGTAAATGTGCTATGACGAATATGCATCCTGTAATTCGAAACCTTCTTCATACCAAATTTAATCTGGCCCCTGGAGCCCCGCTAAATATTAATGGCTACAGATCTCTAATGAATGATTTCCTTCGGATCGTCTCTTATTCTAATGAAGGTTTGACCACCATCAGGGAACTGAAATTGGCGCCCGACGGCTTGCCGGCTTTCAATTTCAGGATCTACGGTGCTGATTCACCCGGGTTGAAACCCGTTTTGGTTTATTTTCATGGCGGTAACTGGATCAGTGGCAATCTTAAAACCTGCGATTCCATATGCGCTGCGCTTGCTGAAAGCAGTGGTTATGCCGTTATATCGGTTGATTATGCCCTGGCGCCGGAGCACCATTTTCCGGTGCCGCTATACCAGGGACTGGCTGTAATGAACTGGATTAAAAACCAGGGATTTCATTTTGGCATAAACAGGAAAAAAATAGTTGCAGGCGGTGATAATGCAGGGGCTAACATTGCTGCCGGATTGGTTCATTTGATTAATCGAACCCGCGAATATAAACTCCTTGGCCAATTATTGGTATGTCCGGCCTTGCATTATCAGTTTGATACACCATCTTACAATAAATACGAAAAAGGCTATTTCCTTTCAAAAACATTAATGAAACAGTGCTGGGACACCTACCTGGGACATCGGGATCATGCTTTCGATGAATCCGCATCGCCATTATTAGTTTTTGATGTCAACCATGTTCCGAAAACCCTGATTTATACTGCCGAGCATGATCCGCTGCAGTACGAAGCAGAACTTTACGCAGCGGTTTTAAAAGAACAGGGTATTGAGGTATTCCATCTCCGGTTTAAAGGTGTGACTCATTATTTCTGGCAGATGGACGCTATTTTGGATACGGC
>NZ_DASVOB010000141.1:0-2518 GCF_036383575.1 Mucilaginibacter sp. | reverse complement strand
AGGCAATGAAAATATAAAATATGTTATTAAACTAAAATATTGGGATTATGAAGTAGTGCCGGTATTCTCTTTTATCAGATACTAAGGCTTCAGTTTTGTAAATTTATAATAAATAACACCATTTAAAAGTATTGTGAGGTTATTCCGTTTCAAGTATTAAAAAGAGGAGATCTTTTAAAATACAAAAGCCACCATAAAATTATTTCTGTATTGAAATATCTTTATGGCAGCTTGTAAATTTCTTTGTTAGGCCTATTTAAAACCTGTCAAGGTTCATCACCTTGGTCCACACCTTTACAAAGTCGTTTATAAATTTGCCCTGGGCATCGGCGCTTCCGTATACTTCGGCCACAGCCCTTAACTCTGAGTTTGAGCCCAGTACAAGATCTGCACGGGTAGCAGTCCATTTCACTGCACCTGTTGCCCTGTCACTGCCTTCATAAAGTTCTTTATCCTGGGATACGGCCTTCCATGCAGTGCTCATATCAAGCAGATTGATAAAGAAATCGTTGCTGAGCACACCCGGACGCGTTGTAAAAACACCATGTTTTGAACCATCAAAGTTTGTGTCCAACACACGCAGGCCACCTAATAATACGGTTAGCTCAGGTGCGGTAAGTGTAAGTAAATGCGCTTTATCTATCAGCAACTCTTCGGTAGATACCGGGGCTTTTGTTTTGCGATAGTTACGGAAACCATCAGCAGCAGGTTCCAGGTAGCCAAATGATTCAACATCGGTTTGCTCCTGCGAGGCATCCGCGCGACCAGGTGTAAAAGGAACTGTGATGGTGTGACCGGCATCTTTAGCTGCCTTTTCAACGGCTGCATCACCAGCCAGTACGATCAGATCGGCCAGCGAAACTTTTTTATCGCCGCCCTGCGCGTTAAATTCCTTTTGAATACCTTCAAGCGTATCCAATATATTTTGCAATTGCGCCGGGTTATTTGCCTGCCAGTATCTTTGCGGGGCAAGGCGAATGCGGGCACCATTGGCACCGCCACGCTTGTCAGTACCACGGAAAGTAGATGCCGAGGCCCACGCTGTTGAAACCAGTTGAGATACGCTTAAACCTGATCCCAGCACCTTCGTTTTCAGAGCTATAACATCAGCTTCAGCTATTAATGCATGATCAACCGCCGGGATCGGGTCCTGCCAAAGTAGTTCTTCCTGTGGTACATCAGCGCCCAGGTAACGTTCGCGCGGGCCCATGTCACGGTGGGTCAATTTAAACCACGCACGTGCAAAAGCATCAGCAAAAGCATCAGGATTTTCTAAAAAGCGTCTTGATATTTTTTCATAGGATGGATCAAACCGCAGCGCAAGATCTGTAGTAAGCATAGCCGGCCTGTGTTTTTTTGAACTATCGTAAGCATCAGGAATAACAGCTTCTGCATCTTTAGCTACCCATTGATTTGCACCGGCCGGGCTTTTTGTTAGCTGCCATTCATAGCCAAACAGGTTTTCAAAAAAGTTATTACTCCATTGGGTTGGCGTTTTGGTCCAAATCACTTCTAATCCGCTGGTGATGGTATCGGCACCTTTACCTGAAGCATAGCTGTTGCTCCAACCAAAGCCTTGTTGTTCAATTCCGGCAGCTTCCGGCTCTTTGCCTACATTATCGGCAGATGCGGCACCATGGGTTTTACCAAAGCTGTGCCCACCGGCTATCAATGCTACCGTTTCCTCGTCGTTCATCGCCATCCGGCCAAAGGTATCGCGGATGTCTTTAGCGGCCATAACAGGATCAGGATTACCATCCGGGCCTTCGGGGTTCACGTAGATCAAACCCATTTGTACCGCAGCAAGCGGTTTTTCAAGATTACGGGAGTGGATATCACCATCTGCATCATCATCTGACACCAATACACCATGCCCTTCCTGCACACCGTGTGAACCATGCGCATAACGCAGGTCGCCGCCCAGCCAGGTTGTTTCAGCTCCCCAATATACTGACTCGTCCGCTTCCCAGGCATCCTCACGCCCACCGGCAAAGCCAAAGGTTTTAAAACCCATTGACTCTAAAGCTATATTACCGGTAAGGATCAGCAGATCGGCCCATGAAATTTTACGGCCATATTTTTGTTTGATAGGCCAAAGCAACCTGCGGGCTTTATCAAGGCTCACATTATCAGGCCAGCTGTTAAGCGGCGCAAAACGCTGCAACCCGGCACCGGCACCACCACGTCCGTCACCAACACGGTAAGTTCCGGCACTATGCCATGCCATACGTATAAACAAACCACCATAGTGACCAAAATCTGCCGGCCACCAATCCTGTGAATCGGTCATAAGCGCATGAAGATCTTTTTTTACAGCCTCAAGGTCGAGACTTTTAAAAGCTTCGGCATAATTAAACTCATCCCCCATAGGGTTTGATAACGAGGAGTGCTGACGAAGAATATTCAGCTTTAACTGGTTTGGCCACCAATTGTGGTTCCGGGTGCCACCGCCGCCAACATTGTTCTTCATGCTGCCGTTGTGAAAAGGGCATTTACTGATGTCTATTGATTCGCTTTC
>NZ_DASVOB010000140.1:0-6423 GCF_036383575.1 Mucilaginibacter sp. | reverse complement strand
CGCATCATATCCTCAACCGGCGACAGGATGAGTGTTAGCGGCGTACGAAACTCATGCGAGATATTAGTAAAAAAGTTGAGCTTAGCCTCGGTGGCAGCCTCAGCAAGTGCCGACATCTCGATCAGTTGGTTCCGTTGCGATAAAATCTCGTCGTTTTTAACCTCAAGACTTTTGTTGATCTTGCGGTTTTCCATCAGCGAATAAAATGCAAGCCCCCCAAAAACTATATCCAGCACCAGCGTAATAACAATAATATTAAGCACCAGTTCCTGGCTGTTATAAACCTCCCGCTGCTCTGCAAGCAATGATTGCTGCCGCTCAATATCTTTTTGCTGGCTGTTGATCTTGTTCCATTGCAATTTCATTAATTGTACATTGGTACTGTCAATAACCAACGATTGCAATATATTTTGCTTGGCAAACGACTCTTTATTTAAAATGCGGAATGCAATGGTTATAGCCTCCTTGCCGCCGGTAGGGTAAAGCATACTGGCGGTAATTGTTTTTGAGGCTACCATTTGCAGGCCCCCGCTGTTGCCTGGAGATGCATCAACTCCAAACACTTTTACTTTGCGTTGTGGCTCCAGCCGGTTCAGCACTTCGCGTGTTCCTTGTGCCATCACATCGTTATGAGCGAATATGGCATCTGCATTTTTCAAGGCTGGCTGCATCATTTCCAGCTGTTTTTGAGCGTTGGCCTTGAGCCAGTCGCCATAAACCTGCGCTGTGATATGAATATTGCCGAATTTTGAAACACCGTCGCTAAAGCCCCGCTGCCGCTCGATAGCAGGAGAGGAGCCGGGCAGCCCCATCACCTCTATGATGTTGCCACTGCCTTTTAATACCGAACCAACGTACTCGCCGGCCATTTTGCCAAGCTGGTAATTGTTGGCGCCTACGTAAGCGGTGTACGATTCTGACGATGTTTTACGGTCGATAACTATAACCGGGATACCTTTATTATAGGCCTGCTCCACAATGCCGGTAAGCGGCTGGGCTTCGTTGGGTGATATAATGAGCAGGTCTATCCCTTCATCCAGCATTTTTTTAACCTGCTCAACCTGCTTTTTGCTGTTGCCATCGGCATCGGTATAAATAAACTGTGCGTCAGGATGTAATGAAAGTTCCATTTTCATTTCATCAAGCATATTACGCCGCCAAAGATCAGAGCCTATGCATTGCGAAAACCCTATGGTGTACTGCGATCTTTTATCGGCTTTTTTACAGCCGGTAAATAAAAGCAGCAGGAGTACAGGTAACAGAAATATGTTGCGCAGGTTATGATACAAAGCCATTAGCTTTTAATAAGGTTATAAAGATGTTTAAACGTGGTTTTACTGGTTGACGCAATCTTTTCGGGCGCCTTGTAACAAAGGTATCAATAAATGTTTTTACAAAACAAACCAGGCGGGTTCAGGGGGCTATCACAATGGTGTAACCATGTATCAAAATTGAAATATGCCGGTAACAGAATTGAAGGTTTGGTATCGAAATTTTATGCTTTGAATTTTATCTATCTGATTTTTAACTATTTATGAGTGGTTTGATTTTTATACATATTTGGTATGATATCAATAACTGCCGCTTTGCAAATGGGCCTACTTTGCAACCGTAAATCCAATTAACACTTTATAATTATTATGAGAAAACATTCCGTCCTGGCCTGGTCCATGGTCGTGGCCCTTGGTGGCTTTCTTTTCGGGTTTGATACCGCCGTGATATCAGGCGCCGAAAAATCTATCCAGCAATTCTGGCATCTTTCGGTATTTGAACACGGGCTTACCATATCTATTGCATTAATAGGTACTGTAATAGGATCGCTGTTTGGTGCCAGGCCTTCAGATATCTTCGGACGGAAAAATACCCTATACTTTGTAGCTGCTGCTTACCTGTTATCATCAGTTGGTACTGCTATGGCCGATAATTGGTATGTGTTTTTAACCTTCAGGTTGTTAGGCGGCCTTGGCGTAGGCATATCATCGGTAACGGCACCTATTTATATTTCAGAAGTATCGCCTGCAGACAGGCGCGGCCGTTTAGTGGGGTTGTTCCAGTTTAATGTGGTATTGGGGATCCTGATCTCATACCTGTCAAACTACCTCATTAGCCAGGGGGGCGAAACCTCATGGCGCTGGATGCTGGGAGTACAGGCCTTTCCGTCGGCTTTGTTTTTAGTGTTGATCTATTTCATTCCGGAAAGCCCGCGCTGGCTTATCCTTAAAAAGAATGAAACCACAAGGGCGCTTGAAATATTACGTGTTATAAACCCCCTCAATTGCGAAGACGAACTGGCCTCGATCAAAAACTCAAGTCTTGTTGACGCCTCTGAATCAAAAGCTAATCTCTTTTCAGGGCAGTATAAAACGCCGGTGATATTGGCTGTGCTGTTTGCCTTTTTTAACCAGGTATCGGGCATTAACGCCATAATATATTATGCACCGCGGATATTTGAAATGGCTGGTCTGGGTGCACATTCATCGTTATTGTCAACAGTAGGCATCGGGCTTATCAACTTTATTTTTACCCTGCTGGGCATCAATATTATTGACAGGGTAGGCCGACGAATTTTAATGATTGTTGGCTCGTTCGGCCTTATTGCCTCCTTGTTTTTGGTGGCTGTTACCTTTTATTCAGGCCACTTCAGCGGGTTTGCCATACCTGTTTACATGATGATCTTCATCGCTTTCTTCGCCTTTTCGCAGGGAGCAGTTATCTGGGTGTTTATCTCGGAGATCTTTCCTAACCAGGTTAGGGCCAAAGGGCAAACATTGGGTAGCTCAACCCACTGGATCATGGCTGCTATTATAGCTTTTTGTTTTCCATACCTGGCCGAATCACTGGGTGGCGCAGTCACTTTTTCCTTCTTCTGTATTATGATGGTTTGCCAGCTGGTTTTCGTATGGAAGTTTATGCCCGAAACCAAAGGCCGCTCATTGGAGCAAATAGGAACCAATATGGTAATGCATTAATAATATCATGAATATGCTAAATGAAACTATAACACCGGCCATTTGCTACGGCGAAATACTTTGGGACGTTTTGCCCGATGGACCGCAGCCCGGCGGCGCACCGCTCAATGTAGCCTATCACCTCAATAAGCTTGGCGTGCAAACCAGCCTGGTGAGTAAAATAGGTAAGGATGCTAATGGGCAGAAGCTTGAAAACCTGCTTGACGACTGGGGGATAAAAAAACACCTGCTGCAAACCGATACCGAGCATCCAACCAGCCAGGTAATAGCCAAAATGAATAATGGTAATGAGGTATCGTACGAGATCATTTTTCCGGTTGCCTGGGATTTTATCAGCGATAGCAAAGACATCATCGGCCAGTTAAAGCCTTCAACCTATTTTGTTTTTGGCAGCCTGGCCTCTCGCAATGATGTTTCGCGCAGTACGCTTATGGAACTGCTGGAAAGTGACGCTATTAAGGTATTTGATATTAACCTTCGGCCGCCATTCATTACCCGCGATTTGCTGGGCCAGCTGTTACACAAGGCCGATATCGTAAAGTTTAACCAGGCCGAGTTGGAAATGGTACAGAGTTTTTTCCGCGGATCATTCGGCAAAGAATCGGAGCAGATCAGGTTTATCCAGGAGCATTTCAATGTGCCCGAAATTATAGTTACCAAGGGCGAGTTCGGTGCATCGTATTACAAAAACGACAAAGCATATCATGCCGCAGGCCGCGAGGTAAAGGTGCGGGATACCATAGGCAGCGGCGACTCATTCCTGGCCGCCTTTATTGCCAATCATTATCGTGGCGTATCACCAGAAATCATATTAAAAAATGCGATAGCGATGGGCGGCTTTATTGCAACAAAGAAAGGAGGTTGTCCGGATTATAAGATCAGAGAGTATCAAGACTTTATAAACAAGATGTTTTAACCAAACCAATTACACTTAAATCAAAATCAATGAGAAAATTATTACTTATTTGTTCCTTTCTTATACTACTAATAAGTGAAGGATACGCGCAATCCCGCATCATCAGCGGGACGGTGTTAGACAACTCCTCAAAACCTATCGACGGAGTTACCATAGTGGTTGTTGAATCCCAAAAATCAACGCTGTCAGACGCCAACGGAAAATTCAGCATCGCTGTGAAAAACGGCGAGTCTGTACGGTTTTCCTATGTAGGTGCCAAACCAATACTTATAGCTATTACTGCCGATACTAAAACACTTAACGTAGTATTCAAAGATGCAGAAAACAAGCTTAATGAAGTAGTTGTAACCGGTTATACCTCCGAAAGAAAGAAAGATTTGACAGGAGCAGTTGCAGTAGTTGATTTAGCGCCAGTAAAAAACAACAGTTCGGGCAATACCATGCAGGCCTTACAGGGTAGGGTTGCGGGTTTATATATTGAAAAAGATGGGTCGGCAAATGGCTCAACCAGCAGGATCCTGATCAGGGGAGCAAATACTTTAGGCAACAATAACCCGCTGTATATTATTGATGGTATCCCCACTACAAGGCCCGAGGTATTTCAAAATTTGTCGCCTTCAAATATAGCCTCGGTTCAGGTGTTAAAGGATGCTTCGTCCGAGTCAATTTATGGTTCTCGTGCATCTAATGGTGTAATCATCGTTACTACCAAAAACGGTGGCAATACCGAGGGTAAGGTGCAGTTCCAATTTAATAACAGTACCTCAATCCAGTCCGAAAAATCGTTAAGGTTTAAAATGCTGAACTCAGTTGACAGGGGTAAGGCCTTGTGGCAAGCCTCCGTAAACGACGGGCAGGATCCTGCCGCTGGTTATGGAGAGATCTATAACTTCGACTGGAATAATAATTTCGGTAACCCAGTTTTAAATAGTGTTACGCCTAAACCATTTGTAGGTGGTGACCCCAATACCCCGGCTGGCGATACCGACTGGCAAAGCGTGCTGTATAAAACTGCCTATGTTTACAATAATGACTTTACAGCTTCGATAGGTAATAAAAATTCTTCGCTCCAGATAAATTTTGGAAATATAAAGAATACAGGCCTTGTGCGCTTTACTAAATATGGGCGTACCACCGGTAGCATTAATGCCATAACCCGGCCCTTTGATGGCAAAGTTACCTTCGGCGTTAACATAAAGATCACTAACTCAAACGAAACCCTTACTACTACGGATCTGGGTGGCGCTTCAACCCCGTTCCTTGCGGTTACGCTGGCCCCAACCATCCCTGTTTATCAAAAAGATGGTGTAACCTATGCCGGCGAGTCAGGGGCAGGCTACTCTGACAGGAACAATCCTTTGCATATGCAGGACCTTGCTAAATGGAATAATGCCAACAGGTTAAACACATTTGGTAACGTATTTTTAGAGGTACAACCCATCAAGAATTTATTCTTCAGGTCAAATTATGGTGCCGACAATGCAGATTACCTGAGCAAGGTGATCACGCCAACTTTTTCAGAGGGGGCGCTGAACCGTACAACCAACAGCCTGTTCTTTGATCAAAATCATTATTTAAGCACCACACTCTCTAATACTTTAAGGTACAGCTATGATTTAAACGCTAAGCATCACTTTAAAATATTAGTAGGTACAGAGTATATTAAAACCTTTACTGATTTTCAAACTACCCTGAAACAAGGATATGCGATCCAAACTGAAGATTACTTTACGTTAGATGCCGGCACAGGAAATACTATTGTTACCGGCAGATCAACAGGTAACAGTTTGTTTTCACAGTTTGGTCGTTTTGATTACAATTATGCAGGCAAATATTTACTGTCGGCCACAGTTCGTCGTGATGGTTCGTCAAGGTTTGGTGCCAATAATCAGTATGGTATTTTTCCATCTGCTTCAGCCGGCTGGAAAATAGACCAGGAAAGCTTCATGAAAAACAGCACCATATTTTCTGAACTGAAATTAAGAGCTGGTGTTGGTCGGGTAGGTAACCAGGAAATCGGCGACCTATCGCGCTACGCGCTTTATAATACACGTTACGGCACTACCCAAAACCAACTTACCCCCGGCTTTTGGGAACAATATATGAACGTTGGTACCGCATATTCATTGTCAGGGGCTAATACAGGATCACTGCCATCTGGCTTTGTTCAAACTCAGGCAGAAAACCCAGCGCTTAAATGGGAAACTACCGACGAATTAAACACGGGGTTAGACTTTGCCATATTAAATGGTAAGATCTCCGGTTCATTTGACTATTTTACCAGAAAAACCACAGGCATCCTGATCACTCCGCCGGTTGCATCTGCATTGGGCGAAGGACAATCTAAAACTGTTAACGGTGCATCAAAAACCAATAGGGGCTGGGAGTTTTTAGTAACCTATCACGGGCAACGGTCGGGAGATTTTAATTACAACGTAACTTTAAACTTTTCTCACTTCAGGGATAAGATCACAGATTTGCCGGAGAATGTAAGGCCAGCCTACCCAGGCAATATTGATAATACCATCATAGGACATT
>NZ_DASVOB010000139.1:0-38847 GCF_036383575.1 Mucilaginibacter sp. | reverse complement strand
GCAAGCGGACTCTATAAGGTCCCAAGGGTTATACGGGGTGTCTAATTTGCCCTGTTTATTCCGCAAATATCTTACTTCTCATCGCAGGGCACGTCATTACATTTTTTTTCAGGTACCCCTGATGGTTACTCGCAATGACGGAGGGAGAGGACGTGCTTCCATTTAATCCATGTCCACATTTGTCTGAAGGAGTAGTGATACAGGTATACGGACGGACGGAAACATTCATCACATCGCAATGACTTGGTGGGGAAAGAGCGGCCATGCAAATGCCCCTGTACAGTTCGCGATTGCTTCGTGCAATGACGGGTGGAAAGGGGGAAAAGAAAAGGGCCGGAAAATCTTCCAGCCCTTTATTATCTTAAAATCTTAACTTCTTAGGTCTTGACTCTCGACTTCTTGCTTCTTGACTCTTATAAAGAAGAAGGTGCTAATTCCAAATGGTATTTCACCAGGTTATCTATAGGTGAGCGGATGATGTTGCCAACAACCATACCATTTTCGGTAACTACTTCTTCAAGTACGTTACGGAAGTTATAACCTACCGAACCGATACAGTTGAAAGTATATTTTTGGTAATCAGGGTAGTGGGTTACCAGGTTACGGAAGAAATCTTCGAACGAGGTACGTACCAGGTTACGTGAGTATTCGATGTGTACGTTGTTATCGTAAACAAATTTGCTGAAGCTTGCGCAAAAACGGTTTGCACGTGGCTGGGTGTAAACCTGCTCGTTGATATCATCAGGAGTAAGTTTGTAAGTTTCCCAGAAAAGGGCACGTACAGGCTCTGGCATATAGCCGCGCAGGTAATCAGTTAACAGTTTTTTGCCGATGTAGCAACCGCTGCCTTCGTCACCAAGGATGTAAGCACCTGAGTCGATATTGTGTACAACTTCTTTACCATCATAAATGCAGGTGTTGGTTCCGGTACCTAATATGGCAGCAAAACCTTCGGTGTTGCCAAGCAAAGCACGGGCAGCAGCCAACAGGTCATGACCTATGTTAACCTTTGCGCCAACGAAAACCACTTTCATCGCTTCCTCAACAATTTTGCGCATTTCGGGGGTTGAACAACCTGCACCATAGTAATTTACCTCTGTGATCTGGTTTTTTTCAAGATCGGTAGGCAGGCTTTCGTTCAGTGATTGTATAATATACTCTGTACTTGAAAAGTATGGGTTATAACCCTCGGTATTAAAGTAAACTTTTTTTCCCTCTTCGGTAACCAGGCACCAATTTGTTTTGGTTGAGCCACCGTCAGCAATTATGATCATAAATTTTTGTTTTTTTAAAAATCGGTTAAAAGTAGGATTTACTTATTGTAAAAAAAACACTTAGTATTTTAAAAATTGAAAATTGCAATTTTTACTTAAATTACAGCTACTTTTTTGTATAAATTAAATTTTTAATGGCGCTTTCGTGCCGATATTATCAACAATTAATCAGGTCAACTATACCTTTTTTTAAATGTAAAGTTTACAGATAAGCAGTGCGCCCTACAACTTAAAAACAGAGTAATTTACAATTGTACGTAATGTTACCATATTTAGCAAAATATTGGCTTTAATTAATGCTAAAACGTGACTATTTACTACATAAACGATAGTGAATTGCCCGGATGGATGTGCGTTGCTTTAATGTTGGGTACGTTTTGCTTCAGCCAGCCTATCATAAACTCCGAGCCCGGTTCTTCGCTGGCAATATGGCCTAATACAACTAAGGATAGTTTATCGCCCTTGGCTTGTGCATCCCTTACGTATTCGGCAGTTTCCCATTCTGATATTTCGCCGCAGATCAGCACGTCGGGTTTCTTGGTGCTCATTTCGCTGATCTGCCTTTTACCGCCGGCTGCCCCGGGAAGCAATAATACCTTCTGGCAGCTTTGAGCTGGGTTACCTATGTAGCGCACCTTTTCAATTTTCAGTTTCTTTTTCAGCGTTTCGATAAGGGAGCTTAAGGAGGTAGAAGGAATACTTAGCAGGTTGCCTGTTTCGGGCTTATAATAGCTTACCCAGTCGAGCTGCTTTAATAAACCTATGCCAACGCCATCGGGCTTAAGGCTGTGTATGGTATCGTGATTGCGCCAAACGGCTATGTTATGTTTATCCAACAATTCTTTTTTATACTGATATACATCATCATTGGCCAGCCAGGTTGTTTCATCGGCATGGTTGTAAAAAGTTGGTTCGTGTGCTATGATAAAATTTGCGCCTAAGCCAATCGCCTTCTCAATAATGCCAATGGTGGCAAACATGGTGCTAACTATCCCGGTAACAACAATATCGCGGTTGCCCGATTTCAGCGTATCCACAGTATTAGGGAACGGAGCACCCGGCACCTGTTTCATAAACAGATCAATGATTTGCCCTACGGTGATGTTTTCATCTGGCTTGGTAAGGGCATCGGCAGCAAACGGAGTTGATAGCAATGCGGCAGCACCGGCCATAGCACCTAACTGACCGATAAATTTACGACGATCGGCATTGTGGTTAGTGGGAGAGAGGTTTGGATTCATGGTAATGATTGGGTTTGGTCAAAGATAATACAGCACAAGTTAAATTTGGGGATTTGTAATAATTGTGTGACGTATTTATATCTTCGCATAAATTTTCAAATTCCTAATCCGTGCAAAAACTTGCTAAGCTCATCAGCAACAAACCTTTTGTGTATTCTTTATGGTTTGGCCTAAGTCTATTTTTGGTAATTAAAGGTGTTTTAGCCCATCAGGGGTTTAACAATTACACCATATTTAAATATAACTTTTTAAATACCATTCACCAGCATAACCTGTATGCTTATCAGCCCGAGCATTATTATGATCTGAATCATTACGGGCCGATATTTTCGATAATCATGGCGCCATTCTCTATCTTGCCCGATAGTATAGGCGTTATTTTGTGGGTGTTGTTCAACGCATTTATTCTGTTTAAAGCCATTCAGCTTTTACCGCTTAAGAAAGATCAGTATGTTATTGTGCTTTTATTGTGCGCTCATGAGCTAATGACGGCATCGGCCAATGTACAAAGTAACCCTATGATAGCGGCGCTTATCATATTAGGCTTTAATTTTATAAAACGCGAGCAGGATTTTTGGGCTGCGCTGATGATTGCCCTTGGTGCGTTCATCAAGCTGTATGGTATAGTTGGGCTGGCCTTCTTTTTCTTTTCGGCTAACAAACCCAAATTTGTTTTGAGCTTTATATTCTGGTCGGCAGTGTTGTTTGTTTTGCCCATGGCTATTTCATCCCCAGCGTTTATCATACAAACTTATCATGACTGGTACACCGACCTGGTGATGAAAAATTCGGGTAATCAACATTCAGTAATGCAGGAAATTTGCGTTACAGGTTTTATCCGACGGATTTCCCATTATGATGACCTCAAAAATATGTATGTAATAGGGCCGGCATTGGTGCTGTTTGCCCTGTCGTACCTGCGCATAGGAGCTTATAAGATAGTAGAATATCAGCGGTTGATCCTTTCATCGGTATTGATCTTCGCCGTGATCTTCAGTAGCTCGGCCGAATCATCAACCTATATTATCGCTTTTGTTGGGGTAGCTGTTTGGTTTATGAATTTGAACCGACCGGTAACCAACTTCGAGATTTTTCTGTTGGTTTTGGCGCTGTTAATAACCAGTCTTTCGCCTTCAGACCTGTTTCCGTCTTACATCCGCACACAGTATATTGTTCCCTATAAATTAAAATCGATACCCTGCTTTCTGATCTGGCTTAAAATAATTTACGAAACGCTCACCCGGGATTTTGCTAAGGAAAAAGAAAGTGCGCTAAACCAGGCAATAGTTCAGATGGATCCAGGAATAAAATAAACCTTGAATAATTGTCTTTTTAGTGTAAAACCCGGAAGATTTCGCAGGTTAATAGATAATTATTAATTATGTTTGTAACAGGAAAGTTACGCTTGGGGAGCTTTGCACTTTTCTGTTAAAATTGACTACGATAGTTACATTTTGTAATGATTTATCGTAAGGTTATTTTAGAGTGCTTGAAAGAGCAATCAAATATAAGCTTTTAATATTAATACCGCCTGTTACAATTAAAATTTCCCATAGTTTAGCTATGAAATACCTTGTCGATAAAAAAATTTCTATTGTTATACCTGCCCATAACGAAGAAAAAAACATTAGTTATTTAATTGAGCAAATTCGTGAAACACTTTCGCCCACGGGTTATGCCTATGAGCTGATCTTTGTTGACGATGGGAGCCGCGATAACACCCTGAATGAATTAAAGATCAGTGCCGAATTACATCCTAATGTTTTTTATGTAGAGCTTTCGCGCAATTTTGGTAAAGACTACGCCCTTAAAGCCGGCATTGCCATGGCCCACGGTAATGCTGTTATAACCATGGATGCTGATTTGCAGCACCCGCCGCAACTGATCCTGAAGATGTTAAAGCTTTGGGAAAACGGCTATGATATTGTTTACACCTATCGCGAAGGTGAAAATCCCCATGGCAAAGGATACCAGAAAGTTACTTCTAAGTTGTTTTACAAGGGGCTTAACATGCTGTCGGATATCAAGATGGAAAACGGTACTGCCGATTTCAGGCTGATTGATGAGAAGGTAGTAAAGCAGCTTAAGCTCATTGACGAATACGAGATCTTTTTCAGGGGAATAATTAAATGGGCCGGTTATAAGCAAATTGGTGTCCCTTATGTGCCATCAAAGCGGCACACCGGCGAGGCAAGTTATTCCTTCTCAAAATTAGTAAAACTTGCCGTTGGCAGTATTGTGGCGTTCAGCGCCAGGCCATTATATATTGTTTCGTTAATAGGCTTGTTCTTTTCAACGCTGGCCATTCTGTATATTCCTTACGTGCTGGTGAGTTATTTTTTAGGCTACGCGGTTTCGGGCTGGGCTTCCATTATTGCTACCATAGCTTTTTTTGGCGGTCTCCAGTTGCTTGTAATGAGTGTTATAGGTGTTTACGTAGGCAAAATATTTATGCAGTCAAAACATCGCCCGCATTATATCATTCGTTCATCAAATGTTGTTATTGTAGATAATGATTTTATTAGGGTTTGATGTTGAGGAGTTTGATATGCCGTTTGAATACGGAAAATCAATAACTTTTGATGAACAGCTTGAAATTTCAACAAGGGGTACCAATACTATACTCGGCTTACTGAGGCAGAAAAATATAAGAGTTACATTTTTTTGCACGGCTAATTATGCCATCAATAAGCCTGATATCATTAAACAGATGGTAGCCGAAGGGCATGAAGTAGCATCGCACGGGTATTACCATTCCGACTTTAAAGTCGAGCATTTAAGACAATCAAAGCTGGCACTGGAAGATATTTCGGGGACTGAAGTAACAGGTTTCCGGATGGCCCGGATGATGCCCGTTGATGAGGCCGAGATAGCGAGGGCTGGTTATGAATACAACTCGTCTATAAACCCAACATGGCTGCCTGGGAGGTACAACAATTTTAATAAGCCACGCAGCTGGTTTTATGACCAAGATGTGCTGCAGATCCCTGCGTCTGTTTCGCCATTGATCCGTTTTCCATTGTTTTGGCTGAGTTTTCATAATCTGCCGCTATCCCTGTTAAAAAGAATGGCTTCGGCAGCACACAAAAAAGATGGCTATCTGAATTTATATTTTCACCCCTGGGAGTTCACCGATCTGCACGATAAAGAGAAATTCGGTTTCCCGGGCTATGTTTCAAAAAACTCAGGCGACGCTTTTGTTGCACGGATAGCTGATTTCATTGATTGGGCAACGGACAACTGTTACACCTTTGAACGGACGGACGCCTTTTGTAGCAAGATCAAAAACAAAGGCAAGTTTACCCTGGTTTTATAGTAACAGGCTGTTAAACAGCTTGTAGTAAATCAATTGCCAAATTGATTGTTATTTTCAGCATAATTTTGCATATTTGCACCGCAAAAAATTATACAATATATCATGGGTTCGAAACCATGTGTATATTTGTAATAGGATGCGATGGTCCTATAGCTCAGCTGGATAGAGCAACAGATTTCTAATCTGTAGGTCTTTGGTTCGAATCCAAATGGGATCACGAATAAAAAAGCCGTTTCATACACCAAGAAACGGCTTTTCCTTTGCATGAGGGCACTTTTGAGGGCTCGCCAGATCTTGAATCGACAACCGTCGTATCGTCAAGTTTTACACGTTTTTTTGTTGAATTTCACTAAAAGGTGGTACAAATATGGTACAATCTTTTTCGTGCTAAAAAATCCGTATGGCAACGATTTGTGCAATGGTTCTAAAACACCATTTAAAAAATGATGGAACTTATAATGTAAAAATTAGAATTACACTGGAAAATAATCGATGAGGTTCAATTAAACGTCGTGAAGCTTTTAAATAGGAATCTTTTGAAAACAAAGAAAGTGGGATTGATTAGCAATTAAGCTTAAAAAGCTTCAAAACAACTTTTTGAAACTGGCCTTACTTTTCATTCGTTATGTTTTCTTCTGATGTGACAAAAATTCTATACCATTGGTGAAGCAGCTCAGAAATTTGTTGCCAGGTGAAGGTTATCGATGCTATCATTCAATTCAAGGAACAAAATTAGGTGCTGCCCCCAAAGCACAATACAAGGCAAACGTTTGTGTAATGAATTATTTACAGTAGTCTGTGCAATTCCCCCAAAACAATAAATAGGGGTGATTCAAACGTTTTGTAATCCAATTTTGCATTGGAGTTGTTGAATCTTCAAATAACAGGAGCATAAAAATTAACATATTTTGGGAAGGACTTGTTTAGTGCTAAAAGTTAATTGTTATGCTATTTAACGGTCAATATTTTGAAATATTAAGTGTTTTTTTTAATCATGCTGTAGTCCTTTTATCAAACAGATCATTATTTATCCCCCTTTTTTAATAACTGTTAAACAAACGTTTGTGTTAAAATTGTAGCCCGTTTCGCTTGGTTCCTGATTCACTGTGTTTATACCTTTGAACACCAATTGTTATAAAACCAATAGTTAACAATACAAAATATATGGTGTAATCCCATATTCAAACCAATAAATGTGTGATTGACAAATAAACCTCCATTAAATTATCAGCATGAACAAATTCTACAAAAGACAGTTTTATTTAACCGGCATGTTATTGATGCTTTCAATAATCGGTTTTGCCCAGGTCAAGGTTACAGGGGTTGTTAAAGGGGCAGACGATGGCCAGACATTGCCAGGAGTATCTGTTTCCGTTAATGGAACAAGCATTGGTGTAATGACGGATATAAAGGGTCAGTTTGCCATTCAGACACCAGCAGGTGGTGTTTTAGTTTTTTCCTCAATAGGATATAAACCGCAGGAAATAGAAACCGAAGGACGAACAGTTATTAATGTAACCCTGGTATCAAATGTTAAGGGACTGAATGAAGTTGTAGTTGTTGGTTATGGTAACCAGAAAAAAGTAAATCTTACCGGTGCTGTATCAGTAGTTAGTGCAGCACAATTAGAGAACAGGCCGGTTACAGGGGTTACCAATGCCTTGCAAGGTACTGTTCCCGGCGTTACCATCACATCCAATAATGGTCAGCCAGGTTTTGATGCAGGCACTATCAACATCAGGGGGCAATCGTTAAACAGTACCGCTGTGCTGGTAGTTATCGACGGTGTTATTTCAAGTACGGGTGATATGAACGCCATAAATGCCGATGATATTGATAATATCTCAGTGTTAAAAGATGCGGCATCTGCCTCAATTTACGGAAACCGGGCTGCCGGTGGTGTTATTGTAATAACTACTAAAAAAGGTAAGAAAGGCACGGCGCAAATAACTTACAGTAACTATTTTGGAAAAAATAAAGCGGTGGCGTTGCCAGATTATCTGCCGTCATGGCAAGCTGCAACCATGTATGATGAAGCGAGGGTTAACGAAGGAAAAGCTGCTGTTTATACAGATGCCCAGATACAAAAGTTTAAAGATGGCTCAGACCCTTTCAACTATCCCAATACAGATTGGTTAAAGCTATTTTATCGCGGGAACGGTTTTCAGCAAAATCACTATATAGGGGTAAATGGTGGCAATGATAAAACAACTTATGCCGTTTCTATAGGCTATTTTGATGAGAATGGGATTACCCCGAAAACCAATACGCAACGTTATACCGGGCGCTTAAACCTCAACAGCCAGGTAAAGGATAATTTATCTGTTTTTGGTTATATTTCTTATACTTACCAACCGCTTACACAACCACAAAGCTCTTTAGCGGCCGACCAGGGGTTTGGTCAGGTTATCCGTCAGTTTAACCGGATCTCTCCTATAATACCTGCCTATTATCAGAATGGTGAATACGGACATATCGCTGACGGAAGTCCCTTAGCATGGCTCAATTCACCATCGTTTGATAATCACAAAGCCTATAATTTTCAGGGTAGTTTTGGGGCCGATTGGGAAATAACTAAAGGTTTGCATTTTAAACCATCATTAAACTATAAGCTTAATCAAAATCAAAACGATAATTTCGTCTCGTCTATTCAATATTATAATTCCGACGGTACAGTTAGCGGGGTACCAAACATCAGTAATGCAACCGATACCTATAACAGTACAACTTATATTTCGCCTCAAGCGTTATTGGAGTATAGCGTTAAAACTGGTGGCCATAGCTTCAAGGTATTAGGTGGCGCCTCCCAGGAATATACCCGGTTTTATCAGCTAAAAGGCTACAGGCAGGGATTCTTAAACAATGCTTTGAGCAACCTTGATGCAGCGCCTACAAATGGCCAGACAACCTCTAATTATACTTATGATGTGGCGTTACGGTCTTATTTTGGAAGGGTAAATTACGATTACAAAGGCAAGTACCTGTTAGAAGGCGATATTCGCTATGATGGATCATCACGTTTTGCTCCGGGGCATCGCTGGGGTGTTTTCCCGGGCGCATCAGCGGGCTGGCGCGTATCTGAAGAAGATTTCTTCAACAGTTTAAAATCTGCTGTTTCTAATTTAAAGCTGCGTGCGTCGTGGGGGAAATTAGGAAACCAGGGGATTACAGGATCATCATCTAATATTGATACTTATTATTATCCAACTGTCCCAACAGTTGCCGCTGGTCAGAATTATCCGTATGGAGGCACGGTTGTTGGCGGCGTAGCTCCACTTTCGGGAGTTAACCCCGATTTAATATGGGAAAAAACCACGCAAACAGATCTCGGTTTGGATGCCGATTTTTTAAATGTATTTAGCTTCACTGCTGATTATTTTATTAAAAAAACAAGCGATGTTTTATATCAGGTTTCACTTCCGGCAACTTATGGGCTTACTGCGCCATATATAAATGGCTCCACTTATCAGAATAAAGGCTGGGAACTGGCTTTAACTTATCATGATAAGGCAGGTGATTTTAGCTGGAATGTTACAGGGAACGCAGCGTTTATAAAAAATAAGGTAACCAAAGTAGGGGATACTAATGCGCCTACAATAACCGGTGCTACTATAGTAGAGGTTGGACAGCCTCAGGATTCTTTTTACGGCTACCAAAGCCAAGGTATATTTCAAAGCGCTGCACAGATAAGCGCCCATGCAAGCCAAACAGGAATAAGCCCAAACACTGCTGCCGGCGATTTGATTTATAAAGACCAGAATGGTGATAATAAAATAGATGCCGCCGACCGGGTTGTTTTAGGCTCCCGGTTCCCTAAAGTAACATTTGGCTTAAACTTAAATGTTAACTGGAAGCAATTTGATCTAACCGGGTTTTTCCAGGGAGCGGCCGGTGTTAAAAATTACATATCCGGTATTGCTTTGGGCACCAACGGAATTGCGACCGGAAAGCCTACATCGGCTATGCTTGACAGTTGGTCGGTAACGAATACCGGGGCCTCTTTTCCGCGGCTGTGGTTAACGTACAGACAAAATGACCCAGCTTCAACCTATTCGTCATTCTGGATCAGAAATGCCAGCTATGTACGCCTTAAAAATGTTCAATTTGGCTATTCACTGCCGGCTACCTGGGCACAGAAGATTGGTGTGAAAAAACTTAGGGTGTATTACAGCGGGCAGAATATCCTGACTTTCACCAGCTTTTACAAGTGGATTGATCCTGAAGCGCCTTCAGGCGAAAGCGGATACAGTTTCCCACAGGTAAAGATTAATTCTCTTGGCTTAAATGTAACCTTTTAAGACTCCCCAAATTTAAAAACATGAAAAAGATCGTCATTTTAAATATATTAGCTATATCAGCGCTATTTACAGCTTGTAAAAAAGATTTTCTGGGCAGGCAGCCACAAGATCAATATAGCAATTCAACTTTATGGACCTCGGCAAGTGATGCCAGTGCTGCGCTGGCAGGGGTTTATAATGGTACATCCGTTACTTATGCCAATGAAGCCGGCTGGGCTGCAGCTACCTGGATTGTTTACCTTGATTGTGTATCCGATAATGGTTACAATCAATACCCATGGGAAGGCTTTCAGGCTTATGGAAATGGCTCTGTTAACCCTTCAACAGGTGATGCCTCAGCTTATAACTATTCCGGGATAACCCGGGCCAATTTCTTTTTGGAAAACATAGGTAAAACACCAATGGATGGAGCGCTTAAAGCAAATATGATAGCGCAAGTAAGGTTTATACGTGCCTATCAATACTTTTTGATGAGCCAGTTGTATGGCGATGTTCCCCTGGTAACTAAATTGCTTAGCCCTGCCGAATCTATCGCCGCGGTGCGTACCCCTAAAGCTGATGTTGTTAAATTTATTTTAAGCGAACTGGCTGCGGCGGCTGCCGATTTGCCGGCAAGTAATAACTCTGGCGATGGACACATAACCAAGGGCGCTGCATTTGCATTAAAAGCAAGGGTAGATCTGTTTAACGGAAACTATGCCGACTGTATTGCCGACTGCCAGGAGGTATCTAAATTGGGTTATTCACTGTATCCAAGTTATTCCGACCTGTTTCGTATGACGGCCCAATACAATAATCCCGAAATAATTGCATCGGTTCAGTATGTTGAAAACCCTTCTGCTAATGCGAACGGTGTGTTAGGGGTTATGCCTTCAAACTCGTCAGGAGGCTGGTCATCCATTGATCCTACACAGGGCCTCGTAGATGCTTATGAAATGGATAACGGTAAACCAATAACCGATCCTGCTTCTGGTTATAACGCATCTAATCCATACGTAAACAGGGATCCGCGCCTTGCTGCCACTATTTTATATCCGGGTGCGCCGTTTAAACAGGCCGGAGCCTCTGTAAATACTTATTATGACCCACTAACTCCTTCATCTCCTGATTATTATGCAAGTGGCAATAATACATCACCAAGTGGTTATGTAGTTAAAAAGTTTACATCAAACCTGGGCGATTTTGCCAACTTATTCCAAAGCGGTTTAAATATGACCGTTTTACGCTATGCGGAAGTGTTGTTGACCGATGCCGAGGCTAAAATTGAGCTTGGTAAAATTGATGCTTCTGTTTATGCCGATATAAACCTGGTGCGCCAAAGGGCAGGGATGCCAGCAGTAAACCAGGCTGTTTACAACAATCAAACATCATTACGTGCCCTGGTGCGAAACGAACGAAGGGTTGAGTTTGCATTTGAAGGTTTACGCTTTTTTGATGTACAGCGCTGGAAGATTGGTTCGGAGGTTATGAACGGGCCTGTTTATGGAATGAAGTTGGGCACTATTGATCCGGCAACAGGTAAATATACCGCAACCGGGGCCCCGTTAAAACTTGAAACCAGAACATTTGCTGATAAGAATTATTTATGGCCAATACCGCAATCGGAAATTGACATTGATAAAAATCTGAAACAAAACCCGGGCTATTAACAAGCTTATAACATGTTTTCAAAATGGCGATAGTTGTTTAGCACAAATAGCTATTGCCATTTTGAATTAAAATTTAAAACTTATAATGATCATAAAAACATTGTTTAGCAATTTATTTACCAGGCAAACTATAAAAAGAGTGTTCACAATGTTGTGGTGTTTGTGCTTTTTTCAGCAGGCATTCTCGCAGGAACCCAGGTCGGTAACTAAATTCAATTACAATTGGGAAATGTTCAGAATAGATTCTTCTTATAAACTGAAGAATACAGCCGTAGTCAGAAGCGGCACTTCTTTTTCTTCACAGTTTAACCAGGAAAATATAAAAGGAAAAAACCTGCCTGCTGATAGCATAAAAGCTCATGAAGTAAGGGAGGCTTCAATGGGTTTTGAAAATGAATACCCGCAAATTAAGGGGTTAAAGTGGCAAAAAGTTTCGCTGCCACAGCCTGCCCGTTATGAGCAGGAGCTGAATCCGGCGGTTAACCAGTTTACCGGTATCTGTTATTACCGAAAGCAATTTGTTGTTCCGGCAAATTATAAGCAAAAGCACTTATATCTTCGGTTTGAAGGGGCCATGCAAACGGCTACTGTTTGGGTTAACGGCAAGTTCGTGACCCAACACCAGGGAGGTTACTTACCTTTCATTGTGCCGCTTGATAACTATGTAAACGGAAGTGAAAACAATGAGATCATTGTCCGTTTAGACAACAGGGATAACGCAAACGTTCCGCCGGGCAAGCCATTGGCAACATTGGGGTTTCTTTACTGGAGCGGCATTTATCGCGATGTTTGGCTGGTAGTCACCAATCCGGTTCATATTACCGACCCCACCAACGCCAATACTATTGCAGGCGGCGGGGTTTTTGCCAGGTGCGAAAATATATCTTCCAGGCGTGCAGATGTAATAGTCAAAACCCAGGTTAACAATGATGCCTCGGGTAAAACAGCTTCAGTTATCGTAAAACAAATTATTACCAATTCGAAAAATAAAATTCAATTACAGTCAAGTACCGCCGGCGTTGAAGTAAGTGGAAATGCGGTTAAAGATGTGGAGCAGAAAATTACCGTACTGAACCCAGCCCTTTGGTCGCCGGATCAGCCCGAACTTTATCAGCTCAGGACAGAAATATGGAGTGATGGCCGTCTTGTTGATAGCTATTCTCAGAAAATAGGTATCCGGAAACTTTCCTACACCAGATCCGAGGGGTTTAAGTTGAATGATAAGCCTCTTCGTATTGTTGGTACTAACCGGCATCAGGATTGTCCGTTTATCGGAAATGCACTATCTGATGCAGCGCAGTACCGCGATCTTAAAAGAATTAAAGACGCCGGGATCAATTTTGTAAGGTTGTCTCATTACCCGCAAGACCCCTCGGTTTATACTATTTGCGATTCCCTGGGCATCATGTTAGGCGATCCTATCCCGGGCTGGCAATTTTTTAATCATAATGAAATTTTTCAGAACCGGGTTTTCTCGGATATTAGGGAGATGATCAGGAGGGATAGAAACCATCCTTCTGTTATTATGTGGGAAGTGAGTTTGAATGAAACATATCCGGCAGATAGTTTTAGGATGAGGTCTTCAGAAATTGCTCATGAGGAATATCCCGGCGATAATTTTTTTACAGCCGGTGATACCTATGCCGCAAAGCATACAAATTGGGATGTGCCTTTCAACGGCTGGAACGATCCCTTTCGCAGGCCGCAGGATATACAGCCCCAAAGCCCGGGCTTTGTACGGGAGTATGGCGATTATGAATTTGGTGGTTCGGCATCCACTACAAGGGTAAACAGGAGTAACGGCGAAAAAGCATTATTACAAAATGCCTGGAATTTTCAGTGGGAGCATAATCTTTTAAGAGGGCCGGCCTACTATCCGTGGACAATAGGGGATGCTACCTGGGCCTTTTTTGATGGATTTGAATCTTTCAGTAAGGTCACATCAGATTGGGGAATGATGGATGTTTACCGCCTGCCAAAATTTAGCTATTATTTTTTCAAAAGCCAAATAGATGCCCATAGCCCCGTTCCTGGTACATATAATAAACCTATGGTTTACGTGGCTAATTGGTGGACACCTGCCGACAAGCCCGAAAACGTAGTTGTGTACTCCAATTGCGATGAGGTTGCATTATACATCAACGGGAAACTGATAAAAAAACAACGCCCCGATTCTGGACCGGATACAGATTATGGTGATTTTGAAAAAGGAGGTAATTCTTTTGACGGAGGGAATGGCACTCACTTAAACCATCCGCCATTTACTTTTAAAAACATTAGCTGGGAAAAGGGAGAGATAAAGGCCATTGGGTTGATAAGGAGTAAAGCGGTAACCGGGCAAACAGTTAAAACTCCTTTGGCAGCAGCCAAGCTTAAATTGATTGCAGATACGCAGGGCAAGCCATTAATAGCCGATGGTGCCGATGCTATTTTCGTCCATGCACAAATAACCGATAATAATGGTACGGTCATGTGTTTGGATAATGAAACAACTGTGCGCTTTTCAATAAGTAACAATGGTAAAATAATAGGTCCGGCTACGGTAAAGGTGCGTGGAGGAATTGCTTCAATTTTAATAAAAGGCAACAATAAAGCCGGGGCAATAATTATAACCGCAGGGACAGGGAAATTAAAAACGGCAAGCCTCACAGTTAAGACAACTGAAGCGGATAAATAAGGGATATAACGTGAGGATTTTAAAAGAGCAAAAAAACAATAGAGCTTACATGAGTAAAAATAGGCATATAAAAAGGATCCTGCTATTGTTGTTGTTTTACACTACCGGATCATTTGCCCAGGTAAAAAATCAGCGAACACAGGTTTGGACGCCGGATAATGGTAACGGCACTTTTACCAACCCTTTAATGTGGGGCGATTGGCCCGATCCTGATATTATTCGGGTAGGCGACGAGTTTTATTTTATGTCAACCAGTATGCATTATGTGCCGGGCTGTCCCATTGCAAAATCTAAGGATCTTGTAAACTGGGAGATGGCAGGTTATGCTGTTTCCCGCTATAATGAGGATCCCCGGTATGATATGAAGGGTGGAAACATGTATCTGAATGGTTCATGGGCGTCTACGCTTCGTTACCATAACGGTACTTTTTACGCGGGCTTTTGTACCCCGAAGGGCCTGGGCACGAAAGATGGCCATTTTTCAATATGTACAGCAAAAGACGTTAAAGGCCCCTGGACACGAACCATTTTTAAGGAGTATTTATACGATCCGGGCTTGTTTTTTGACGACGATGGGAAAGTTTACGTGGCACATGGGCAACAAAAACTTTATATAACCGAGTTGAATAGCGATGCCCTGTCGGTAAAAGTACCTCAAAAGGAAATTTATAACAATCCCCAATACCCATACCTCGAAGGATCGCATTTATATAAGGTAAACGGTAAATATTATTTGCTGGGCTCTACCGGCGGTACAAAAGGGCGTCAGGTTTGTCTGCGTTCGGATAATATTTACGGCCCCTACGAATCGAAGGTGGTTATTAATGACGACCATACCTATCCCGGAAACGGCCTGCACCAGGGTGGTATGGTGCAATTAAAAGATGGCTCCTGGTGGTTTATTATCATGCAGGACCGCGGCCCTATCGGCCGGGTGCCCAACCTGGAGCCGGTTACCTGGATAGATGGCTGGCCAATGCCGGGTAAGGATGGTAAAGGGGTAGATACTTTTAAAAAGCCAAATGCCGGTGGCATTCAACCCATAAAAACTCCCGCCACCGCCGATGAATTTAATACTGCCAAACTTGGGCTGCAATGGCAATGGAACCACAACCCCGATCCGCAAAAATGGTCCCTTACAGAACATAAAGGGTACCTGCGGTTAAAAGCCGGTAAAGCCGCTAAGCTTGCCGATGCCCGTAATACACTTACTCAGCGTGTACAGGGCCCATATTCCGAAGCCACGGTTGAAATGCATGTTGGTGGTATGAAAGATGGCGACGTTGCCGGATTTGGTGTTTTTCAGTTTCCTTATGCTTTTGTCGCAATTCAGCAAAAGGGCAGGCAGCGCCAAATGGTGATGGTGAACAACGATACCACTATTACTGCTTTAAAGTTTACCGGCAGTACGGTTTGGTTTAAAGCGAGTGTTACACACACCGGGTTTACCGCGTCATTTGCTTACAGTACCGATGGTAAAAATTTTCAGCCTGTTGGTAACGGGCTGAAAATGGGACTGGGGTTGGATTGGACAGCTAATCGCTTCGCGCTGTTTAATTATAATACCAGCAAGGCCGGAGCAGGCGGTTATGTAGATTTTAACTGGTTGCGTTATACTAATGCTAAACCGTTAACCAATGTTTCCGCTGTTTCGGTTGGTAAGCAATTCGCGCACCCTGAGCGTATCCGTTATGATGGCAATAGCATGAAAATTGAAGGCAGGGATTTTTTCATGTACAGTGCAGCTTTTCATTATTTTAGATGTCCGAAAGAATTGTGGAGGGACAGGTTTAAGAAAATAAAAGAAGCGGGTTTCAATACTGTAGAAACCTACATTCCCTGGAATTGGCATGAGCGTGATATGCCTGCCAATAGCTCAGATACGTCTAAGTTTGATTTTACCGAATTGAAGGCCTGGCTGAAAATGGCCCAGGATGAATTTGGGTTGTACACAGTTGTTCGCCCCGGCCCGTTTATATGCGCTGAGTGGTCTGGTGGTGGTTACCCGCAATGGTTGGCAAAGTATGGTCCGGGTAAAGGCGATTTTTGGCTTCGCAGTGCCGACGCGGAACATATCAGATGGTCAGAACACTGGTATAACGCAGTTTGCAAAGTGCTTGCCAAAGAACAGCTTACCCGAAAACCAAAAGGAGACAAAGGTATTATTATGGTGCAGATCGAGAATGAGTACGATGCATACGAAGGTACCGGCAAAGAGCATTTGTTAAAGGCCCTTTACCGATCGGTAAAAAATAATGGTATTGATGTTCCAGTATTCACCTGTTTAACCGCCGAGTGTCGTAATAGTAAAGATCCCGAACTTTCGCAGGTTTTTGATTGTGATAATTATTATGTTGGATTAAATGATGCCCCAAGTTGTGCCTATCGTATGGAACAGCTGCGGCGCGGCCAGCCTGATGCCCCCGGGTTTGTTACGGAACTACAGGGCGGCTGGTTCTCTTTGGTAACCGGACGGCTTAGCGATGAAAATTATTCCGATGCGCGCCATATGCAAGCTATTGGATTAATGAGTTTATTGGGTGGTGCCTCGGGTATAAATTACTATATGTTTTATGGTGGTACCAATTATGCCGGTTGGGGCGCACGTGGAATGACAACAAGCTATGACTATAATGCTGCAATAAGGGAGAATGGACAATTATCGCCGAAGTATTCTGCAGCAAAGGGTATAGGTGAGTTTATTAAAAAATATGGCCCCAAGCTTTTACACACACAGGGCGGTCCTTGCCAGTTTAAAGTTGACGACAATGCAGCACCGAAAGAGCTTTTTGGAGGTGTGCGTATAGCGCCTGACGGCACTAAATTTGTTTTTCTGGATAATACGGATGCTAAAAATACACTATCGGGTACGGTAACAATAGTGCCGGGAAAAATTGCACGTCCGGATGCGCCGATCTATAATATCAATCAGCACGGAGAGAAAGTACTCATCAAAACGGCAAATTCAGACACTTCAGCAAAACTTATTATTGACCCATTACGTTAGTTATAACCTTGCTGGTCTTGATGCTAAGGTATTAGTGATTCCACCTGGTGTTAGCGCCGATAAGGGAGAGTGGTGGCCAAAAACTCAAACCCGGCCAACTCATATCAATGAAGCCGCTGCTGTTATTCGCATTGCAAATGCCCTTAAGCAGGATGATCCATTTGAAGAGGCAAAATGGCAGCCATGGGTAGAAGGAAGATCATTGCCCGAAATAGGCGTGAACGATTTTCGGTATAGCTACTATCGTTGCAGGGTAAATCTTAATGCCGGGCAGGCAGTCACTGAAAATAGGTTACTATTCAATATGTTTAGTCGTGATATTGTTACCGCGCAGGTAAACGGGAAACTTGCCAAGCGCCTTTTTCCCGACAAAGCAGATGCACAGTCCTGGCCAACGCGTGATTGTTTTGTCCGGATTGATTCAAATACATTTGACAATCAGTTTGATGTATCGGGATTGTTAAAAAATGGGAATAACGAAATTGTGGTTATTTATGAAAATTTAGGACACGCACATGGCTATATGCCGATGGAGGAGCTTTCGGGAATTAACAAAGGTGGTTTATCAAATACAACCAGGCATATAACGCATCCACTGCAATGGCAGGTAGCTAAAGATTTGGCAGGGGTTAGTAATGGTTGGACACTTCCGGGTTTCGATGCAAAGAAATGGACAAAGATTGCATTGGATACACTGTACGTTATCCCCGGAAAAGGAAATAGGGTCCAACCTAAAGATACTCCAACATCACTGATTACCTGGTATAGGGTTGAGTTTAAATTGCCGGGATCGGCTGATCAATCAAAATGGTTAGCACGTGTCAACGCTTCCGGGAATGGCTATATGTGGCTGAACGGAAACAATATTGGCCGTCACTGGGAGGTTGGGCCCCAACGTGAGTTTTATTTGCCGGAATGTTGGCTGAAATTTGGAAAGGGCGAAAAGAACGTTTTAGTAATGGGACTGCGCCAAACTGAATCTGGCGCGTTGATCAAAGCTATCGAAATTGCGGAATACCCCAATCCTAATATACGCTGGGATGGTCGGTAAGCTCAATTCTTGCCGGCTGTGCCGCGAGGGCAATGTTTGCCGGTAAAATAGCTGATGCATTTGGGCGTCGGCCGGCCTTAGACTCATGTGCCCTCTTGTTTGCTGTTTCCGGAATTGGCACCGGTCTATCGGAGGCATTGCTTGTGTTTATTCTTTTTAGTTTAATTGGTGGATTAGGCGTCGGAACCGTTGCCATGGTATCGCCCATATACATTGCGGAAATGGCCCCGCCGAAATGGCCATCGTGATTGGTATTTTGGTAGCTTATTTTACTAATTACTTTTTATATAGCCTTGGTGAAAACAACTGGAGATGGATGTTTGCTTGGCAGGCTGCACCTTCAGTTATCGGATTCTTACGCGAATAGAACCTGTTGCATGATGTCAAAATAAATATCGAAGTTAACCACGCAACGTTAGCCGGTCATACTTTTCAACATGAGTTACAGGTAGCCGCTGATGCCAGAGTATTGGGCGCTCTCGACGTAAATAGGGCCACTTTTTTTCTAAGGGTATTATAACCCCTCGCACAGTAGCCATTAGATTAAAAGTTTAGCAACCGAAATGGCCTCAAAAAAATCTCAATTATTTCTCAATTTTAATCCCACAATTTAAGGATACATAAATGTAGTCAAAAGTTTTTATAGCCTTAAGTTTCAATTCCTGTTTTGCAATGGTTCGAGCCTACTCCGGGGAACTTAAGACAACACTCAATTTGAGTGTTGCCGTTTCTATGGCTCACAGGCTTTTGACATGAAAAGTTATTATAAAGCCATGGATGGTTTAATTTTCCTTGCATAATTTCTTCTATTTTGAAGTTTATCAATTTGGAAGTGCTTTGGTGGTACGTCTGCTATGCTTTTTTTAAGATTCGATTTTTCGTTAATGCTACCGGTGCTATTGCAATTCTTGTAAGCTGTAGCAATGTGATAAAGAAAATCAATATTAAGGTTTTATGGATTGTTTTGTTCATTGATAGTTGCGTCCAGATTAACTAAAGACATACGCCGATATCTTTAGAGAAGAAACAATAATTTCTTTGCTTGCAGGGGTTCAAAGAATAGTTATCAAAAAAATATTTAATTTCTTTTATGCATTCACCCGTTTTTCTCAAAAGGGGTCTTCATACAACCAATTATAACAAATCAATATGAAGAAAAATACATTTTGTCTATCCCTCTTATCAGTTATTATTATCTTTTTGATTGAAATAATACTTGAGCCTCGCCCAAGAAGAGTAGCGGTTTAAGCCTGCTATTCTTTAATTTGAATTGCATTAGCGTATGAATGGTTGGCGAATGCCATAGCCATATATTACATAATAACCTTATTTACCTAAATCTATACACAGCATGTCGTTTGAAAAAATTATCATTTCACAGCAAAACAGAATCTATTTTATAAAACCCGAGGAAATCCTTTTTTGTCGGTCTGATAGCTGTTATACCAATATCCATTTCCTGCAAGAGAAGCAGATTTTAACGGTCAAATCGTTGACTAAATTACATAAGGAATTATTATCCGAGGACTTTCTCCGAGTTAACCAATCTTTTATCATTAATAGGCGCTTTATCCAAAGTATTGATAAAAAGAAGCGTTGTATCGAGCTTGAAAACGGTGAGCTGATCCCATTTACTGTTTCTTTAAAGGAATTGTTACTGATGATAGGAAAAGGTACCGCTTTGACCGCCAGTCATTTTATTGATCCGGTGGAGAATTGATCTGGTTTGATGTGCACTATGTTTTGAATTATAGACACTGGTTCAGAGAGCTCCGTTAAGGGGCGGATGTTCCTGTTTTTCAATATAAGGCAATCCAGCAGCACATCATATAATCTGGATCATTGGTGTACAATCAATAAATACTTTATTTCTCTGTCCCTTATATTGATAAAGCAATAAATCGATGGATGTGCTATAAGAGGGCAGGTTTCAATTATGAAAACATTGAACAATATTAATCATACCTTATGAAAGTTGCAGTTATTGGCGCCGGCGCTGCAGGAATGACGGCAGCTTACTCATTAGTTAAACATAACATAGAAGTTGATGTTTACGAAGCCAGTTCCCGGATCGGAGGTCTTGCGGGAACTTTGACACTGTGGAATCAGAAAGTTGATATTGGCCCTCACCGCTTTTTTAGCACTGATAAAAAAGTAAATGCTCTTTGGCTGGAAGTTGTTGGCAAGGACTACGAAATGATAGACAGGCTTACAAGGATTTACTATAAAAACAAATTTTATAGTTACCCTATCAGGATCTTCAATGCATTAAGCAATCTCGGCATCTTTGAAGCGGGGCAATGTGTTTTTAGCTATTTGCTGGAACGTATTTCTGCAACAGAACAAGACGGGTCATTCGAAACATGGGTACAGCACCGATTTGGTAAGCGCTTGTTTGAAGTATTTTTTAAAAATTATACCGAAAAGTTATGGGGGATAAGCTGTAAAGACCTAGATGCCGATTTCGCAGCTCAACGTATCAAAAAGCTGTCCCTGTATGAATCCATAAAAAATGCCGTATTAAATGGAAAAGGTAATAAGCATAAGACGCTTGTTGATCAGTTTGCTTATCCTTTAGGTGGCTCCGGAATGGTTTATGAAAGAATGGCTGACGCAGTGAGAAATTCGGGAAACAACATCCATTTAAACACGCCTGTCTACCGCATAATCACCAATCGAGGCAAAATTTTAGGTATTGAGTTAGAAGACGGATCGTTCCGGGAATATGACCATGTGATATCTTCAATGCCTTACACTTTAATGGTTAAACGGTTAACCGAAGTTCCTGAAACCATAAGGCATTTAGCAGAACATTTAAAGTTCAGGAATACCGTACTGGTTTATTTGCAGATCAACTCTACATCACTATTTCCTGATAATTGGCTATATATACATTCTACAGACCTGCAAATGGGAAGAGTTACCAATTTCAGGAACTGGATACCAGGCTTGTACGGCAATGAGGAAAAAACCATTATAGCAATTGAGTATTGGTGTAACGATGATGAACCTATGTGGCGTTATAACGATGAAGATTTTGTAAAATTAGCCTCTGATGAAATTGCCCGGACCGGACTGGTAAGCCCCGACCTGATTGAAAACGGTTATGTACATCGTATCCACAGGTCATATCCCATATACAGTAAAGGTTACAAGGAAATATTGAAGCCAATAGAAGAATATATTTCTTCGATAGAAAACCTTTCGGTTGTAGGGAGGTATGGGGCTTTCAAATATAATAATCAAGATCATAGCATACTGATGGGCTTATTGGCGGCAGAGAATATTTTAAATAATGCAAACCATCAACTTTGTGACATTAATACAGATTACGAAACATACCAGGAGTCATTCATTATTACTAAAACAGGCTTATATAAGCAATGATTTATCTGCAACTAAGTACAAGCCAACTCTTTATTTCAAAGGTTTAATTAATCAAAATGTACAAAACAATTATAGTCTTGATATCCGGCGCCGTTATTCTTTGCTTTGCCGCTTTTAATAATAAGTTTCCACTACTGACAACCGATACAGGCTTTTTTATAAACTCCGCTTTTAATCGGGATGTTTCAATATATAACACAACATGGTATGGATTATTTATTGCCCACTCAAGCTGGGGGAAGTTGATATGGCTGATTGTTTTTAGCCAGTGTCTGATCCTTTCAATTACCTTGTTCTATGCTTTCCGCTATTTTATAAAAGAACGAAATTATGAGGTTCCTTACCTGGCGTTTTTGTTTTTTACAACATTTTGCATGTCGGCATCGGTTACAAGCAGCACCATTGATCCGGGTGTTTTTGCGAGTATAACCATAGTGTCTACCGGACTCTTATTGTTTGTTAAAAGTCTCTCCCGTCGCGATTTTATAATCATTGCCATCATAGCAGTTATCAGCTCAGGAATGGCCTTGTCTAATCTTTTTACCATGATATTAATAACAGTAATTTATGGTATCAGACTACAGCTTAAAAATAGGTATCGCACATCCGTTGCTATTCAAACAAATATCAAGCGGGTTTTAACCGTGCTATCCCTGGCAGGCACAACTTTCTTGCTGATCTCTGCTGTGCACTTTTGTTCAGGTGGGGATTTTAATATCATTAGTCTTGTGAACGTTCAAGTCCCTGTGAAAGAAAGCGTTGCGGATATGTATCCCAATAAGGGGCCAATTGCGAAAGCAATATCAGAGCCAGGTTCCAACCCCGATAAACAAAAATTAAATTACATTCTTAAGAGTTCGGTTAACGTTGAAATAGCTGGCTATAACAGAACGGTAGAACAATCGGAAACGTTTAAGGCAATTTACCGGTGGTACAACACCGATGTAAGAGAATGCCTTATCACGAGGCAATTCCAGGGCTGGTTAACATTTACATATTTAAACTACGCTCAGATCATATCAGTCCTTGCATGTATTTGCCTTTTTATTATTTCTGTCATTAAAAACAGAAGGTCGAACTATGGCTATTGGCTTTTTTTTATCAGTCAGGCCATTTTGATTCAGATACTTGTTAATGCCCTATTATCCAACCAGTACAATTACAGGTTGGTAAGCCAGGTAATTTGGTTGTTACCTATGCCTGTTTTCTTCTATTTGTCTGGAAATGAATTGATAAAAAAGATCGGGCTTAATTAATTTATAAACGGTGTCGCGCCAATCAAACAATAAAAACCAATATGGAACCATTGTCAGCAAACCTTAAACAAAATACTTCTAAAATCAGGCTTACCCATTTTTTTGCAATTCTATTTTCCGCCTTTATTTTATGTTTTATAGCCATTTATAATTCATATCCATTAACTTTCAATAACGATACAGGCGCATATGTAGAAGCGGGGTTTAACAAAGTGGTTTCTTTTGATCGGCCTATCTTATATGGCTTATTCATTTATTATTCAAGCTTTCAAAAATCGTTGTGGTTGGTTGTGATTACCCAATCATTGATCGTGTCGGTAATTATATATTACTATTTCCGGTATACCGTATATAGCACCAATTTTATTCCTTATTTTATCGGATTTATCGTGGTTATATCTTTTTTTATGGGCGGGTCGTTCGAAGTGAGTTGGTTGATGCCCGATGTTTTTACCCCGGTATCTATTCTATGTGTAGGCTTGCTCATTTTTATAAATGATTTAAAGAAAAGAGACATTTTAATTATTTCGCTATTGGCCATTTTGAGCAATGGGGTACACAATTCTCACATTTATATTTGCCTGTGCCTGAGTTTTTTATTTCTTTCTGGTTTTATTTTCAAGCAGATCAGGCAAATATTTAATTTTTCAGCTATTAAAATAAAAAGGGTGATTTTTGTGCTGCTCCTGTCGGTTTTTAGTAGCCTGATGCTTAGCTCAGTTCACTATCTGTACGGTGGCGGGTTCAGCGGATCCCGTGGGGGCAGTGTTTTTTTGATGAGCAATTTGGTAGAAATGGGGATTATGGATACTTATCTCGCCGAAAATTGCTCACAAAAACATTATAAACTATGTGCTTACAGAGATTCTATTCCCAATAATTTTCTTTGGGCCGAAAACAGCCCGATCAATAAAACAGGCGGCTGGATAAAAAATGAAGCTGAATACTCGGCGATTGTAAAGGATATATTAACCACTCCAAAATATCTTGCAACATTCATTTATCAATCCTGTATCTATACATTTAAACAATTCTTTAATTATGACATGGTCGATATTGCTTTGCCAAGTGAGCGAATTGATAGGGCCGTAGCTAAGTATCAAAAGGAGTATTTAAGTTACCTGCATGCCCGGCAAAGTACCAATCGAATGAGTTTCGGATTGATTAATTTTATACAAAACCTAATTGTTGGGCTATGTCTTTTTATTTACCTGCTTGTTTTTCTTTATAAAAAAATGACACTCAGGTACAGGGTTTTGATTTTTTTCGTCCTAAGCGGGCTATTCATAAACGCCTGGATCTGCAGTACATTCTCCTGTGTTTCTCCCAGGTATCAGACACGTGTTATTTGGCTACTGTTACTTCCCCTCTTTTTGTATGTTTTTGAATATCAAAAAGGTAAAGCGGTGATGAGAAGAATAAAATCGAATTTGCCAGCTTTTAAATTATTAAACAAGGATAAACAGATCCTGATCCTGAAAGTGTTTCCAGTGGCAAAAAGGGACCGGAGTTAATCATAACTATCATTTAGTTATAAATTCAGGGTTAACAGAACTTCATATACTATGACGATAACATGCGCCAAGCACAAAATAGGAAAAAGAGATGTTGTCAAATATTTAAAAAATCATCGGTACAAGTTGTGTCTTATTTCCGTCTGCGTTCTATTTTCATTATCTACAGGTCTGTTGTGGCTTTCTTTGGGCATATTGACATGTGCATCGGCATATTTTATGTTTTTGTCAATAAAAAAAACAAGATTCGGCTATTTTATTTCTTTGCCTGCTAAGCTGTTTGCTATTGTCAGTTTAGCCATCCTTATCCGTTTATTCATTTTTGAGATTTATAATGTCCCGACCGGCTCCATGGAAGACACCCTCTTCCCGGGTGACTATATTATCGTAAGTAAACTAAATTATGGGCCTAAAATGCCACAATCTCCATTTGAGATCCCCTGGATCAATTTGTTATTTTATGCTCGCGGTACAGGGGTAACTAAGAACGATGAACATTGGTGGGCCTATAAACGTTTAAACGGTTTTTCTAAAGTAGCTGCCGGCGATATTGTCATATTTAAGAGCCTCACAGACAGTAAAAAAACTGTGGTTAAGCGGTGTATTGGGCTGCCCGGAAATTACCTGCAGATTTCTAAGGGGGCAATTTTTGTCAATAGTCGCCTTGTTAAAACTGATCCAACGGTCAAAAGCTTATATACTATATGGCCGAATAATTTTGAACTATTTACCCGGTTTGCTGATAGTCTCCATATTACTTATACAGTTAAAACTACAGCTAACAAGCAATATTGCGTCGAATCCACGTTAAATGCCGAAAAAAGAAGGATGGTTGAGCGATTTAGGGGGATAGATTCTGTTGTTTACCTCGTTATAAAAGGGCAGGCCTATCCCGGCAATAAACAAATCGGTTGGTCCCCGGATAACTTTGGTCCGGTGCTGATCCCTTTCAAGGGAATGAAAATTCAGCTTGATCGAAGAAACCTCCTCTTATATCATCAGGTATTCGAGAATGAACTGTCTGCTCGTTATCGCTATGATCGCGATGGTTTCTTTTATCTAAATGAAAAACAGGTCCGCGAGTATACCGTTAAGCAAAACTATTACTTCGTCATGGGAGACAATCGCAATTATTCCTTCGATTCAAGATTCTGGGGATTTGTCCCGGAGGGATATATTATTGGAAAGGAAGTTTTAAAAGTTTTTGCATCATCACCAGCTAAAAGGGAGGCCCCGGCCAAAGACAATACGCTTATCAGGGTAGAGAAATGAGCATCCGGATTGAGCAACACTTTTTTGTTCGAAACACCTCTTTACAAAAGCTGTCATACAAGTTATTGCCTGTGCAAACATTGGTTATTTTCTTCTCCTTCCCTCTGTCAGAATTTTAATATTAAATAAGAGCATAATTATTAACTTTTTCGCCTTCATTGATTTTGAAAGAAGCTACTTGAAAGACCTGTTTTAACGTCTGTATTTCGTTTTTAGATTTGAATTTAGGCTTGTTTTCAACGAAAACAGCGCAAATTCTAAACAGTACGACCATAATTCTTAAAAGAGCCTTAAAGTGTCCAATACTCAAATAATAAGCATGTTAAGTTTATTATCTTTAGAAAAAAACATTCATAATATGAGAGAAAACAAACGCGGAAAAATTGCTTTAGCAGCTAAAGCATTAGGAGGAATCGCATTCCTGTCAGTACTCTTTTTGAACGTAACGGTACTGCGCCACAACGACGGTAAAGCGGCTCATCTGTCCGTTATATCTTTAAAGTCTTATGCAGACAGCGGCAGCGGTAGCAGCAGTAGTGGCAGCGGTAGCAGCAGTAGTGGCAGTGGTAGCAGCAGCAGTGGAAGTGGAAGCGGCAGTAGCAGTAGCAGCAGCAGCAGCAGCAGTGGCGGCGATAGCAACAGGATCTGCGGAATTGACGATTGCGAGATTATAAGGGATATTGGTGTTCCCCCTTATCATGTTAACGTAACTTACAAAGGGCACTACATTCATTGCCAGGTAACAATGGATGCTACTAAGCATTGTACCTCAAGTAATTGCGATTCTAACTGCGATGCTTAATGCACTAATTTGACAAATCGATGCGTATGGAATGAGTACGCATCGAAATCTCTTTAAATCTGTTTATTAATAATATGCCAGCGTGCCAATGAAGTTTCATCTTACCATCCTTGTTTACCTTCTTTTAATATGTTCCTGTACCAGGACTACGACCTCTTATACGGAAGACATCAGTAAATTCACAACAATTCACGCCCCTCAAAAAATTAAGGATCTGCAATTTGTTAAATACTCTGATGTTTTTGACAGTGTAAAAATAATTAAGCTCGAATCAACAAAAAGTTCATTGATTGGACGGATTGATAAGGTATTGTATTATGATAGTAAAATATTTATCCTGGATCAGACCGAACGGAAAGCCGTATTTGAATTTGATGCAAACGGAAAGTTCATCCGACAGTTTGGGAGCGTCGGAAATGGCCCGGGAAAGTATAACGAACCCAACGATATATCGGTCAATAAAAAGGAGCTTGCCATTTGGGTAAGTGATTTAGAAAAATTTGTCATTTATGATTTGGACGGGAGATTTTTAAGAGAAGTTAAAACAGCCAGCTTTGGAAAATCAGGCGCTATGCTTGACGACAATAAGTTTGCAGTCTACCTGGATATTGGAGCTGACGTAGCTTCGGGCGAAAAGTTTAACCTTAAAGTCATTAATGACCAGGGAGAGGTTACACACGTAGCATTTGAAAAAAAAGATAAGGATTTCAGCAAGGGCAGCTTCTTCTTTAGTCAAAATGAAAACCAATTTATAATTTCTCCGGGCTATTCCAATAACATTTATGCGTTAGGCAATAATGCTGTTACAAAGAAGTTTGCTGTTGATTTTGGGCAATATCAGATGCCTGCTGATTTTTCGCAAAAATTCCCTACTGCTATCAAATTTCAGCAAGCATTAAGCCGGTCAAACTATGCTTACCTTTCGAAATATTGGGATACACCCGGTTATCTGGTATTTTCTTTTGTTTATAAGGGGATGCTGTTTGATGCATACTATTCAAAACGAACCAAAGTCCTGAAGTTTGGTAACGCTTGGTTCAATAATGTTCACGGTATTTTATCTGGGGTCAATAAGGGGGCTTACGCCGATAATATCATAGCTATTTATGATCCTGCTCATGTTGATTCCTATCAAAAAACTTACAAAAGCCCTCCTTCAAAAAATCAAATAGATACGTTGGTTTCCGGGGCCAACCGGTTTTTCAGGACGGGTGGTAATGAAGGTAAATTCGTCGCCAGTGATTTTAGTTACAGTAAAGAGGAAATTGACCTCCTGCATTCTATCAAGACCTCTGATAACCCGGTAATTTTAATACAAAAGCTAAAAAAATTTTAAGATAAAAGGCCATCTGGATTATTTCCCGACCAATCTAATATAAAATGAGTAAAAAACTGATCTACCTGGTAATGGCGACATTGATCATATTTAATTTTCTGTTGCTTTCAAAAATTTCCGGTGCAACTGATTCAAAAGAACATGACAATTCAGACAGTATACGCTTGGTCCTCAATAAATATTATCATAGCAGCACGGTTGAAAACGCACAACTCAATAATAATATCAGGCTTGATCCTGACCTGGTATTAACAGATATAGATGGTAAGAATGTAAAACTTAAAAGCTTAGTTGCTTCGGATCTTAAATTAATTGTGAGAAGCAGCGAAGCCGGTTGTAGTGCTTGTATCGAAAATGAACTAAAGACGATTGAAAAATTCGCTAAAGTTATCATTGATACCAATATTATTGTTATAACTACGCATAGCAATGTAAGAAAGCTAACCGTTTTTAAACAAACCAATAACATACCGTTCAAGATGTATATATGCCCGGATTTAGGTATGCCTTTCGAAAAAAAGAGCGAAAAGCCTTTCCTATTCCTGCTTGATACCAATTTAAATGCGCAGAATTTTTTTATCCCGGAAATAACGGAGGCTGAAATTTCCCAGCGTTATTATACTTCCATTTATAAAAGATATTTTAAGGCCTCGTCACAAAGATTATCAGCCAATATCCCTTACTTTAAAAACTAAATTTAGGCATCTGTCATATTGGTCACGTTTTGTGCGGATCAATACGGAATAATCAAGATGCTAACTGATATGACTACCGAGTATGAAACTTGTTTAGGCTGGTATTTGAAAATTTTCACTTTTACTTTGGCTATCGCTCTGGGCACGGTTAAGGTATCGGCGCAAAAAAAAGACAGTGTCAATGTGGGAACGGCCAAAGGCCTGCTCCGCGACAGTACACACAATTATGTTATGCAGGCCACAACTGTTTCGATTTACAAAGTCGAAACCGGAGAACTCGTTAGCTATCAATTATCGGATAATTTTGGTAGATTCTTGTTCAGGCAACTTCCTGTAGATATTCCATTACGTATCATAGCGACGAACATTGGTTATGGCCCTGTAAAAAGAGAATTCAGGATTTCTCAGTCAACCAAAACGTTTGACCTAAAAGCCTTAAATATGGATCGCTTAACGGTTTCGCTCAAAGAAGTGGTTGTTTCCGGGGCTCCTCCTCCTGTACAAATGCGGGGTGACACCCTCGAATTTAATGCGGGGGCATTTAAACTGGATACGAATGCGGTTGTTGAAGATATGTTAAGGAGGCTTCCGGGCGTCACTATCTGGAATGATGGAGTAATAACAGTAAACGGAAAGAAAATTAACAGGCTGTTAGTAGAGGGAAAAGAGTTTTTCGGAGCCGACAATAAAATAGCCCTTCAAAACCTTCCTAAAAATGCCGTAAAAAAAATACAGGTGTATCAGGATAAAAGTGAACCGGACCCGATAGAAACGAAAACCAATATGAATATCGTTCTTAAAAAAGATAAAAAGGATGGGTATTTTGGAAAAGTAAGCGGAGGCATAGGAACAACCGGTCGTTATGACGATAATGGGATGCTAAGTTATTATTCCCCAAAAAACCAGGTAAGTATGGTGGGCGCTCTAAACAATGTCAACAAAACTGCCGACAATACTAATACGCTTGTTAGTTTAAATTCATTTAAGGGGGAGGGAATAAGTAATGATTATCACACTGATTTTACAAAACCCGGAGCTACTGTGTTCAAGGCAGCGGGATTCAGCGGGATTCATGATTTTAGCCACCGCGATGATAATAAACCTGATACTAACCGGCTAAAAGTTAATTATTTCCTCGCCGTGGGCAATAATACCGTAGATCAGAACATTCATACCCAAATACCACTTGAAGATAATGGTTATTTAAATCAAACAACAGTTAACAGTTCTAAATTTAACTACAACGGCCAGGCGTTTAGCGCCAGATATGATAAAGTTTTTGATCACGGTTTACTTAACGCTTCGTATGATTTTCAGCATAATACCTCCAGTATGCTCAACGTTCGCAGTAGTACTTCTATAGGTAACTTAGCAACAGACCAGAGTTACAGTTACGACGAACAGGGTGGTAACAAGGCAACGATCTTTCATGCCGGTAGTATTAAATTTACCAGTCACCGGTATACTGATTTTGGTACCAACAGAAACAGGTCGGTAGAGATGGAATTAAGCTATTTGTTCAGTGTGAACAATACAAATGAAGAGAACAGGCGCATTACCGATTTCAATGCAGCTGACTATAGTCAAGATAAGCACTTTAACAGACGTTATTTGACGGCATCAAACAATATTGATCATCTCATTATCAGTAGTTTTAATAATATTCTGGGAGTGTTGCAAAAAGACCCATACTTGCGCACGGATATTAAAAATACACTATCGTATTCGGAAAGAAATCAAACTGATGCCGTTAGTGATCTTCTTACCGCAGGCTCCCAATATTTACCAAATGCAAATCTTAGTAATCATTTAAATAACCGAATTATAAATTACAGGCCGGGCATAAATCTCTCCAAAGTTATCATCAACGCGCTGGCCAACCGGTTCAGAAAAACCTGGAATTTAAGCATATTTACTGAAGGGCAGTTGTTCCGGCAACAAAATACTGCAGCGCTCCAGATTCAAAATTTGGAGCGAAACTATTTTTATTTTATTCCTTCGGCTATGATAGGATACAGTAACAATCAGCTAGGAAAGTTCAGGAAAACTTACTTTCTGAAATACAACACTACCGTTACCTATCCTACCCTGCAACAGCTTGCCCCCCTGGTTGATGATGCGAATGTTTATTTTCTTAACTATGGAAATATTAAATTAAGGCCGGCCTATATGCATGACCTGTCCTTTAAGTATGAATATAGTACTGTAGAAGCCAAAAATCCTTTACAGGGAGATTTCAACGTCACTGTTGGACAGACAAATGATTTTATCACAGACAGCAGCTATTACGACGCGCTGGGCAGAAGTGTATACTATCCGATAAACGTTTCGGGTGAAAAACATGCTTCTTTAGGTGGATACCTGCAAAAGGCATTTAAGTATAAGGATCATCAGTTCCAGGTTTCGGGAAAGTCAAGGTTCAATTATGCTCAATATCCGTCGAACCTGAATGGGATAAATTACGATACCAAAACGAACTCATGGTTGTTAACTGCTGACCTGATCTACACCTACAAAGGCTTGCTGACCGCGCAAGTTGGTGAAAGCTTTTTGGGGAACAACACTTCCCGTATCGGTATAGCCCAATATAAATACGTTAACTGGAAAACCTATTCGAACATTTCATTTGCGTTGCCCAAAAGTGTATTTTTTAGTACCCGGATGGATTTCAACAAGAACATATCATCAAACAGTAACAATATATACTACACCATTTGGAACATTGATGTGGGATACCGCTTTCTGAAAGGCGCTAATGGTGAGATAAAGCTATCCGGCCTCGATCTGTTTCATCAAAACAGGAATGTGATTAATTACATGAATAACAACAGTATAACGACAGGAACAGTAAACGTTTTACAGCAATATTTTATGGTGACACTTGCCTATTACCCGCGAAAATTCGGCTTATCTAAAGTAGAGCATTAACCAATAATAATTTATAACCCGCTTAAGTACACTAAATAATATGCAATTAAATATCATGATCAGAAAGATAACTATCATAAGCTGCTTTTGGGGCTTATTCGTTATTCCGGTTTTTGCACAACAGGTAATTAAGACAGATACCAGCCACTTTTCTACGATCCGCATCGATCCTGCCAATTCAGCAGGTGGAAATGTTTCTGATATTTTTGAAAAAGTTAATTATATCCCGCTGGAGACCACGCCGGAAAGTTTATTCGGGAGTATAAACCAATTGGAGGTCCTAAACAACTATTATGTTATCCTTGACTACAACACGAATGCGATCTTGATTTTCAATTTAAACGGAAAATTCCATGCTAAAATTAAAGGCCGGTCGAATGCGCATATTTATAAATTTTTGATCAACAGATGGACAAATCAGATAGTTTATACCGCTGATAATTATCAAAATATGACTTATTGCGACCTGGACGGTAAGGTAATCAAAACAGAAAAAGACATTGATCCGAAAGGCACCCCGATTATTTACTTGAATTCTTATTTCATTTCACCCGATCAGTTGATCAGCTATGATCAATACAGGGATCTGGATACTTTGTCCAAATACTATCAACCTTATTCCAGATCTCTGTTAAGGTTTGGTAAAACAGTTCATTCAATCGGTATGCCTTACACGAAGGCGGAGACTAAAATAGATGTGGTCAGCAGTGGTATAGGGCCATTAACCACGTTTGGAAATGACACGGTTTTTTTCTTTGCCAAACCTTACGATTATACACTTTATACGGTAACACCACATGCCATAAAACTAACTTATAAATTTGTATTCCCCCAGCAGTACGCCTTGCCTTCCAATTTTGTTTCCAACCCGGTTTATGACCTCAAAAGGATCGCCTATATACAAAAAAACAAAGATTTGATCTTTTCATTGAATAATTGCTACCAGGTGGGGAATAATCTGCTGTTTGAAGCGAGTACTTATGGGAGCAGTCAGGAAGATAATTTGGTATATAATTTAAAATCAGGTAACCTGATTGCCTACAAACATATTTTGCCGGATGAGGCATCGTGGTTCCTGCCGATATATGATAAGGTCAGTTCAAATTTTGATAATGTGGGCCTTGCTCCCTGTGATGGGACTTTCGTTTACACCAGCTTATCTTCTTTATGCCTGTTCAAAGCTAATGAGGAAAACAAAGATAAAAATGTTAAATTACCTGTAGGATTGGCTATATATTTTACCAAAGGCAGTACAAAAGATAATCCAGTCATTCTTCAGCTAAAACTCAAGGATAGTCTATAAAGTGAATAAATCACTGTACGTTGACTCCAGCATGTCGTTTGAAAAAACTATCATTTCCCAGCAAAACAGAGTCTATTTATAAAACCTGCGGAAATCCTTTTTGTGGGTCTGATTGGAAATTCCGGACTCGTTGACCAATGCGTTCCGGAGAAGAGTTCAGGGCGTTCCGATACACTTTGATCATGCTATCCGCCTGAATTAGATACTTAAATTTAATATTCATTAACACAACCCGTTGCTCAAATGAGCACGGCAGATCATGGTCAAGTATGCCGGAATATCCAATATGGCTACCAAATATGAAACTTGTTTAGGCTGGTATTTGAAAATTTTTACTTTGGCTATTGAAACGGCCTCAACAAAATAATCTGATTAACTGCTAATCCCTTGATTAAGGGAACATAGAAGAGTAACGTAAAAATACGCCTTTTAAAGCAAAAAGGGCCATTTTCGAGCGAAAATGACCCTTTTTATTTCTGTGGTACCAACTGGGATCGAACCAGTGACACAAGGATTTCTAATCTGTAGGTCTTTGGTTCGAATCCAAATGGGGTCACATATTGTATAGCCTATTAGTTTATCTAAGGGGCTTTTTTGTGGCATATATTGTCGTTTTAGACATGTAGTGTGGGTTTTACATTCTGTTAATTGCTATTATAGTTGTAGCGTTGGTTTTACTGACTCAAGGATATGATTACTGAGAAAAGCAGTCAATACGAATCCCAATGACAATATTATAATTATTAGTTTTATTAGGAACATAGGAGCTATTTTATTGTTGTGCTTTTATTTAGAGGATTGGTTAAGGAGCTTTTCAATTTGAATTAGGTAGGACGGGCCGATCGGAATTTCTGTTTCTTTAAGCCATACACTTCTTTTATCAATCTTGGTTATTTTCTCCTTCGCTACGATAAATGAACGGTGAACCCGGATGAATACATTGGCTGGTAGCAACGCTTCCGCTTCCGCCGTAGTGAGGCGGGAAATTAATGGCGGCTTCTCATTTAAATGTAACTTGATATAATTGCCAACGCTTTCGGCATAGCGCAGATCAGCGAGATCTATTTTTATCTGCTCAAAACCACTTTTTATAAATATAACGGGCAAAGCTTCCGAGCCCACTTGCTTACCATTGCCTTTCATTTGTTGAAACTCGTAAGCTTTATTGCAGGATTTCAGGAGGCGGGAGAATGAAAATGGTTTTAACAGGTAATCAATAGCATCCAGTTCGAAACTTTGTACCGCATGTTCACTGTAAGCGGTCGTAAAGACCACCATTGGAGGTTTGGGTAATGAACGGATAAATTCTATTCCAGACAGGCCTGGCATCTTAATATCTAAAAATATTAATTGGATCTCATTTTCCTGGAGGAAACCGATCGCTTCAACCGCTTTAGTGAAACAGGCCACAAGTTGTATAAAGGGAATTTCTTTCAGTAAATTTTTTACAACCTCTAAAGCAAATGGTTCGTCGTCAATAGCTATTGCCTGCAATGCTTTCATGATAGCGTTTTTTGGGGTTCAATGATCAATTCAACAATAAATTCTTTATCTGTTTCTTCACACTTTAGCTCGTGGCGGCCTTCATAAAAGATAACCAGGCGTTCCTTAACATTTTTTAAACCGATACCGGAATGCTTTCTTTCAGGATCGTTTATGTCTGCCGCATGCAAACTGTTCCTCACCCTAAGTACAATACGTATATCATCACAATACAAGTTTATATTTATCCATGATTTTTTATTGATATCAATCCCATGTTTGAAAGCGTTTTCTACAAAAGGAATTAGTAACATCGGTACTATTTCATAAGCGCAGTTATCCACCATGAAATTCTCGCTGATATTAACTTCGTCCGAACTCTGAATTCGCAATTTTTGCAATGCAATATAATTTTGGAGATAACTGATCTCATTACTTAAAGGAATAAAGTCCAGGTGATTGTCGTCAAGCATAAATCGCATCATATCGCCGAGCATTTGTATCGCGTCGGCCGTTCTCCGGGAACCATCTACCAAGGCAGTTGCATATATGGTGTTCAGGATATTAAACAAAAAGTGAGGATTGATCTGTGAACGTAGAAACTGCAAGTCAGCTCTCGATTTCGATAATGCCACTTCAGCTCCTCTTAACTCACTTATTTTATCCTTTCGCTGCCTGTAAAGTATCCACGTAACCGGTGTAATAACAGCAAGTTGAATTATCCAGTTTATAAGCAACATATTAGGCGTTAAGTCCATTCTGTTAAAAAACACAACAAAGGGAATGAGGAAGAGAAAGCTTGAAAATATAAGCCGCCAAATAAATTGAAAAGAAATACCGGGCGTATTTATGTAGCGCGGAAATAGCCAGTAGGTATTAATGAAGTAGCTGTATATAACAGATGGTACAAAAAGAAAATAAACACGATAAAAAATCCAATCGTTGATTATGTAAAAAGCAGATGTTAAATTAGGTATTAATAAAAAAATACATACCGAAGCTCCTAATTGATTGGCTATCAGGATCCGGTAATTCTTTTTTGAACCGGACTTTTCAATATAGTATATCGCAAGTTCTCTGATGCCGGCATATAGACTATAAATGAAGATAAAGACGAAGGCGCGATCAATACCATCCGATAAATCAGCTAATGGATTATCTTTAAGTCCAAATAAAGCAAACAATAAAAATCCCTGGTAATAGTTCCAGAGGGGGTGCGCGTAATAAGTCGCAGCGTTTACACCGAGGGCAAGCAGAAAACTTAGCAACAATAATTGAAATAAAACCAGTGGATAAATAAAAAATGACCTGTAATTTGTTTTCTGCAATTGCGGGATGGAAACAAGGTTGATCCAGAAATAAGTAAGCATTAACAAGATCACAACTCCGGTCCGTGCCAACAAAAGACTGGCAGCATAGTGAAAATGGTGACCAGGATGGGCGCTATTATATTGCTGAAAACCAGTTGTATTAATTGGGGTGAGATCTAAACGCTGTAAAACATAACCTATTATCGCCATCAAACCAAAAAAGGCTATGAGCATCTGTTCATATTTTCTAATTTCAACTTTCATTGTTTTCTTATTTATTACAATGATACAAGGATGAAATCTACGCATTTTGAAAATGTGACGAATGATGAATCCATGGGACAAAGAGCCGAAAATCGATGTAACTTACGACCTGTACATGCGATTTGTTTCTGAGCGTGAAGATAATATCGGTGAAAGGAGTAATAGAAAAAAAACATTATTAAGAAAATATTTCGGCAATCGCCAAGATCTCAGCCTCTTTATTACTGTACAAGGATCAGTGATAGCCTTTAAAGATAAGTCGGAGATTGTTGTTGCTGATCAGAAATTGATTGTTATTCAAAAGTAATTCCCTTACATCAGCCCGTTAAAACACCTATTGATAATACAGATTAAGCGCCATAACTTTATTCGTAAATATATTTTACATCTAAACCATGTCAGTAGAAGCTTTATCGTTAATATGGACCATATTTTGTGCGCTTGTCACAATAGGTCTGCTATCACTTTTTATTTATACTACCTGGCTCTTAATAAAAGCCCTGAAAAAGTATTTAAGAGAGCCTGAAAGATCGAATCCACGCAATTAACAATGTTACTGGCAACATAGTCCTTCGCTCAATATGTTCAATGAAGTTTTGCGCTTCAGAAGCAGCAACGCTAACTTTGCTTAATTCATTATCTCTCACTTCCGTCCCTGGTTACCTTTTAAAGAGGTAAACTGGACAGAACAATATTATTTCGGCACAAACTCAATTTAGGAAACAAGAGATTGCTTACTTTATAGAGGGAATGAAAAGTTTGAATTAAAGTATACAAATAAGGACGGCTATTTCCAAAAGTATGCTGATATGTCAGCGATCTTAATCCTGGAAGCCTCAGTTAGAAAAGGGTATTTAATGGCTAACGCTCTCATCGTTTCCCGGTGATTCACATGGTCATCATCACTTGTTTGTAACACTTCATTGGTAGCATAGGATGCAATATTCTCGATGGTTTGAAGTACAGCGTGATTATATTTATTATTCAAAACATCAAGATTGTACAAAGCGGATGAATGCTTTGTAATCGCTTCGTTAACTTGTTCTTTTAATGTCTGTCGATTCAAGTATATTGGGATCTTAGCTTTTATAGGGGGCAAGATAATTCTTGAATTGGAGCTGATATTCAATTTAGGGTTGCAAATAGTTGTTAACCCAGTTTCCTTTAAAAGGAAAACCTTGCAATAGGCATGAGGCTATAGTAACCTTTTAACATGTCAGGTTGAAACGGTAATTTTTGAAGCTATTTCTCTGTCAATACACTCCAGATAATCAATGTTGCTAATAACAGGAAGATGGTAAAGATGAATACGTTAATAAGGCATCTTACCCATATTGGGATATGCTAATTTATTCGGAGCCTAAAGTAAAGTTTATAGGGAGATAGTAATCTCTATTGATAGGTTTTCCCTTAATCTTGGCAGGTATCCACGCAGGCATCAATCTTACTACCCTCAATGCTTCTGCATCAAACGATTTATAAAGTGGCTTGATCACTTTTAGATTGGTTATCTTTCCGCTCCTGGTTACTACAAAGGATACTATAACTTTGCCTTGAACATCTATTTCAGGTTCCGGCCAATGCAAATTCTTTTTAAGAAACGATGTTAAACTATCCTGTCCTCCGGGAAAATGCGGCATTGATTGGATTGGATCGACTATCGATAACCCAACTTTTGATCTACCTTTAGACTGTGCAAATACACCCGATAGGCCATTTATCAGCATTACTATAAAGAGTAACAGTAGAGGTTTCATTGCAAATAAGGTTTATTAAGCAGCGTACATTAGTAATGCTAAATCAACGATACTAAGGTTATAAATCTCACAAAGGTAAATAACTCTTCAGCTCCAAAAGACTTTCTAATATATTCAATAATTCTATAATCACCCTTGATGACGGATTCGGAAGCCAACGCTATCATATCCGCCCCATGAACAAACCATATCCCCCGGGGCTTTCACCAATCCATTTTTAAAAGTGGGATACAACAGTTCTGTTGTAGATAGTAGTAAGGATGTTACTCCTTATTCATACCCGTTTTTGATGATAGCAGCCGTACCGGGTTTAAAATTCAGCGTTAAAAACCCAGGCTCCGACGAATAGATCTTTACGCCTTTCCGGGTAGTGCTGAACCATGTTTTAAATGGTAACTTCAATTTGGTTTGGCCTCCTTTTTCTGAAAAGATCTTTACTTCGGAAACTTGTCCTCCCGATTTCTTTACGCTTACGAGGAAAGCACCCTCGGCACGTAAATTATCAAATGTCAGTTCCTTCCATTCCGCGGGGATCGCAGGTAATACTTCTATAAACCCGGCGTAGCTTTGTATCAGCATTTCCTGCAGGCCGGATGCAAAGGCAAAATTACCTTCGAGCGTAAACGGGCGGTACTGATACCTGGAATATCCGGATTTGGTTTGATCGCCGTTCAGGTGAAAACTGTTAACAGAACAAAAGGCTTCGGCAAAAATATGAAGGTCCTTTGTCGCCCCCGCACCGTCTTTTGCCCTTGCTTTCATATTGGCAAGCCAGGAATAGGAATAGCCGCACCAATAGGCTGGCCCAACACTATCCAGCAGGTGGATGGAGTTTTTAATAATAGCTTGCGCTTTCGGGCCATCCTCCCATTTGATGAGCCCAAGGGGATGGATACCCATCATGTTGGAAAAATGCCGGTGGGATTGATTGTAGGGCATACCCGGCGCAAACATTAACTCGTTATTGGCCGTAATGGCAAAGTCGCTATACTGCGACCCGATTTTCTTCCAGTGCTGGGCTTCTTTTT
>NZ_DASVOB010000138.1:0-5366 GCF_036383575.1 Mucilaginibacter sp. | reverse complement strand
GGCAGGAGGCGGAGCAGGCGGTGCCGACGGTACAGGTACAGCTGCAGGCTTTACCGCGCCAACCGGAATAGCGGTTGACGGAAATGGAAATTTATTTGTTGCTGATGTTTATAAGATCCGTAAAATAACCTCGGCAGGCGTTGTAACTACGTTTGCAGGTTCGGGTGTAGCAGGTTCTGCGAACGGGGCGGGGACGGCCGCAAGTTTTTCGCAGGTTAAAGGTATTGTAATGGACTTGTCGGGTAACCTTTATGTAACAGATGCTGGTAATAACATGATCAGAAAGATCACTTCTGATGGTGTTGTTTCTACCCTGGCGGGTAGCGGTGCCGAGGGTTCGGCAAACGGTAACGGTAATACTGCTACCTTTACGGCTCCTATCGGTCTAACTGTCGATAATCAGGGCGTTGTTTATGTTGGAGACTCGGGCCATTTCATCAGGGCTGTTGATGCCTTTGGCAATGTTACAACAATTGCAGGCACCGGTTTTTCAGGGCTGGCTAATGGAGAGGGCTCTCAAGCCAGTTTCTCAATCCCTTACGGACTTTCAGTAGGGGTAGGGACGGTTTATGTTGCCGATACATTCAATAATATGATCAGGGTAATTACTGCTCAATAAACTAACTTCTTCTATAAATTAACATCAATGTCATCGCCGGCAGGAGTAAAAAATCTTACTTTTGCCGGCGATATGAATGATTCGCTTAAAAACAAATACGACAGCATAATTTTTGACCTTGACGGTACACTTTGGGATAGCACAGCAAACGTAGCCCTTGCATGGCAGGCAGCTATCAGCAAAGTTGATTATATTAAAGAGGAAATGACGCAGGAGCGCGTGCGTTCCATTACCGGCATGACCTATGATGCCATCTTTGATAAATTATTCCCGGAACTGAATACTGAGCAACGTAAAGAAGTGCAGGCTCTTTGTGCCGTAAGCGAACTGGAGATACTGCACACCAAAGGAGGCGAGCTTTATCCGCAACTGGAAGAAACGCTTAAATACCTTGCAGCAAATTATAAGCTCTATATTGTAAGCAACTGCCAGAACGGTTACATCGAATTGTTTTTGGATCTGAACCAATTGCACGGCCATTTTCTTGGGCACCAGTGTTTCGGCACAAAAGGAAACCCAAAGGCTGATAATATAAAGGATGTGGTTAACGATCATCAATTGAAAGCTCCAGCTTATGTAGGCGATACCATGGGCGATTATAACGCTGCAAAACAAGCGGGGGTGCCTTTCATCTTCGCCAATTATGGTTTTGGTGTTGTGCCGGATGGCATGGTAGCAACCGTCAGTAATTTTGCCGAACTTAAAGAACTGCTTTAAGCATATAATTTTATCAAAACTGTTCAGGATAGGAGAGGTTTTGCTATCCCGAATGGCAATGCAACTTGTTGTAGTTATAATCCTATTGTAAAACAATTTTCAGCTTTTGCCATTCTACTTTCAGCTTTACAGCTAAAAATTTAATTTAGTAACATGAAGTTCATCAAGTATCTGCCCATAGCCTTAGTTTTTATTTCTTTTGCATCGTGTAAACCCAAAACCAAATCAATGCAGGTGCCTGTAGTTGGTTTTGTTGATGCTTTTGAAGATGCCACAATATCACAGGCGCGCAAAGGTTTTACCGATGCTTTGGCCAAGAACGGCTTTAGCGAAGAAAAAAAGACCGTACAGATAGAATACAGCAATGCTCAGGGTGATATTCCAACACTTACACAGATCGTAAACCACTTTGTTACCGATAGTGTTAACCTGCTGGCAACCTGCACAACCTTATCGACTGTAACGGCGCTTCAAAAAACACAGCATATCCCGGTTTTTGCCATGGTATCCCCAACGGCCGAACGGATGAAGGTTGTTGATGCAAGCGGCAAAGCCCCGGCTAATCTTTTTGGTGCGGTAGAAGAGTTAAACTATATTGATACTTCGTTCAGTATTATTCCTAAACTGCTTAAACCCAAGGGGGCCAAGCTGGTTATCGGGATGATCTATAACCAGTCGGAGCCGCAGTCGGCAGATGCCCTGAACCGTATTAAAACATTGGCTGCAGGATTAAATGTTGATATAGTAGCGCTTCCGTTAAATACATCTGCCGATGCGCAGCTGGTTACGCAATCACTGCTAAATAAAAACATTGATGCTTTTTTTGCTAACCCGGATAATACCGTTTTCGCATCTTTTGAAACTATACTGAAAAACTGCAATCAAAAAAATATTCCCATTTTTACCAGCGAAGCAGGCTTGGTGCAGCGCGGCGCTGTAGCTGCTTTTGGTGCCGATATTTACCAATGGGGGTATCAGGCAGGTGAACAGGCTGCCCAATATCTTAAAACAAATAAAACTGATGGCCTGCAGCCCGAAATGGTGAAGATCAGGAAGAGGGTATATAACCCTGCCGCTGCTAAAAAATATAATATCACCATTCCGCCAAATTTTGAGCCTGTAAAATAAATGGATTTTTACCTTACCGCTTTACTGCAAGGCCTGTGCTTTTCGGCCATAGCGCTGGGGATTTATATATCCATGAAGATCTTTAATATTCCGGATATCACAACCGACGGCAGCTATACGTTGGGCGGTGTGGTAACGGCGGTATTATTGACCAACCATCAGCCCACCTACATTATTTTACCTGCTGTGATTTTGGCAGGGGCAACTGCGGGGGCTGTTACCGGTATTATCCATACTAAATTAAAGATCAATGCACTACTGGCCGGAATCCTGGTCATGACGGCACTTTACTCGGTTAACCTTACTATTATGGGCCGGTCGAATTTACCGCTCATCAATTTACCTTCATTGTTTACTATAGTAGATGTGGTAAGCGACCCTAATCAAAATACATTCTGGATCCTTGCCATTTTTGTTATTTTGATCACTTTCCTGATCGGTTACCTACTTAAAACCGATTTCGGCATCGCCATGCGGGCTACCGGCAATAGTGAATCCATGATCCGTTCGTTAGGTGTAAATACCGACAGGATGAAGATCACCGGGTTAGCTTTGGCTAACGCGCTTACAGCATTAAGCGGTTATTTGGTAGCACAGTTTCAGGGTTTTGCAGATATTAGTATGGGCATTGGCATTGTAATAGTCGGGTTAGGATCCGTGATCATAGCCGAGACGTTGATTAACTGGTTTAAGCTAACTTCTGTATGGTTAAGCCTTGTATTGGTATTAACCGGGGCGGTGATATTTCAATTGGTACTGGCATTTACCCTGTCGGTAGGTGTAGATCCTAAATTGCTTAAAATAGTTACTGCCGGTTTTGTGCTGGTGATTGTAAGTCTGCCGCGTTTATCCTTATTAAGATCATCATGATAACGATAACCGACGTACATAAAATATTCAATAAAGGTAAAGCTAACCAGGTAAACGCTGTTAATGGCATTACACTGGAAATAAAGGACGGTGAGTTTTTAGTGGTGGTAGGCTCAAACGGCTCGGGCAAAACTACCCTGCTTAATTTAATTGCCGGCAGTGTATTGGCTGATAAGGGTACAATAAGCATTGATAGCACCGATGTAACCAAACTCCCCGATTATAAACGCAGCCAGTGGATTGCAAGGGTATTCCAAAATCCCTTGAGCGGCACTGCGCCTGATCTGAGTATTTTAGATAATTTTCGCCTGGCATCACTCCGCACCAAAACAAAGGGCTTATCTGTTGGGGTAAATGACGCTTTTAAAAAACAAGTGCAGGAAAAAGTGGCCAGTCTTGGCATGGGTTTGCAGGATAAGATAGAGCAACCAATGGGGACTTTATCTGGCGGGCAGCGGCAGGCGCTTACCTTGCTGATGAGCGTGATGGACAGTTGTAAGGTTTTACTGCTGGATGAGCCCACAGCAGCCCTCGACCCGCGCTCGGCGGATGTAGTAATGCGGACGGCTGATACACTGATCCATGATTTTAACCTGACAGCTGTATTCATTACACATAATTTAAAGGACGCTTTTAACTATGGCACACGAATAATACAAATGGGCGAGGGGTTGATTATTAATGATTTATCGGGTGCTGAGAAGGCCTCTTTAAAACAAAATGACTTGTTTGATTGGTTCGCTTAAAAATTGGCAAAGTAATTGTGTAGAAACCTGTACCATGAAAAACAATAATTTTGGAACCATATCCGATGCTTACCAGTTAGTAAGCGGCGCGAAAATAAAAGGTAAAAAACACGACGAAGTATTTGAACTTGGCGCATATGATGCCCTTAAACGCGGCTACGTGCTTTATCCGCTTGAGCACGGTGTTAAGTTTGATGATTTCAGTGTAATGATATCAGAAAATGAATTAAAAAATAACTTCCTGATAGAGGCAGTTAAACAAAACTCAATAGCAGCTTAATAAACAAGCTGCTATTTTTATGTTAAGTCTTTGTAGTCATACAAAGGTAATAAACCTCATGCACAAGGTATTGACTTTTTGTACGAGGTTTTCTTCTCTTGCTTTTCTCGTTCAATAATTGTAGGTTTGCACATATAAAGTACAAACCGATGCTGTTTAATAGATCATTCTGCTCAACAATAATGTGGCCCATGGTGTCGCAGCAGAAGGGTTTTGCATCGATAATTCTCTTCTCAACTCCGGTATAGCGGTTTCGAAGTACCCAAACCGATCCTACATTTACCACATTAGTATAACTTAAGTATTACTTAAACGTAAGCTTAACTGAATTTGAAATTTTATATGGACAATTATTATTCAATAGAAGAAAAGTACCTCCAGGCTGTTGATGAACTATCGTTCGGCGAAACACCTAAAGGCTTGAATATATTAAACCAGATCGTTGCGGATGAGCCATTTTTTGCAAGGGCACATTACCAGTTAGGGATGATCTACTATTACAAGATTCAGGATTACCAAACCGCTGGCTATCATTTTAAAACCTGCATGGAGCTGGAGCCATCGTTCCCGGATAATTATACTCATTATCTCGATCTGGTAGTATTCCTCGGTATGGAGAAACTGGTTGCAACTATTTCTGCCCAGGCTTTAACCATACCAGGCGTAGACAAGTCCCGTACATTTGAGTTGCTTGGTCTGTTTTACGAAAAACAAAAAGACTGGAATAAAGCTTTAGGCTACTACCAGGAAGCTTTTATGGAAGTAACTGAAAAAGACGAGCGTAAAGATATTGAAGATAGCTTTAAACGCGTACGCTCAAAAATGAAGCAAAAACAGGCTTACACTTATTTCATTACCGAATAAACTGTGTAGTTTTTACCAGGTACTTTAAACAAATAAGCCCCAAATTCTGGGGCTTATTTGTAATAAAAAATCCTAATTAATAACGTATGCATAAATGTACGTATTTAATGTAAGATGCTGTTATACAGATGTAATACAATTT
>NZ_DASVOB010000137.1:0-4507 GCF_036383575.1 Mucilaginibacter sp. | reverse complement strand
AGAGAGTAATAGCCCGGATTAGACAGTGCCGGGAAATGGCATGCCGTACAGTTGACTCACCCGGTCTGCGCTACGCTGGACCACCCTCTCTTCGCCTTTGGCGGAAAGAGGGTAAAGAAAAAAAAGATAAAAACCCCCTCTTTACGCCGCGTAGAGAGGGGCGACGAGCGCAGCGATGTCGGGGTGAGTAGATACGGTGTTCAATTCCTGCCGATCTTAGCTATTTACAGGCTCTCGCTCTGAATAACAGGATTAAGGCTGATCGCGCCGGTGTCGGATATCAGTAACCCGGCATTGGGAAAATCGGCTTCGGTAAGTTCCCTGATCCGGATGGCAGCCCTGTTAAGCGTATCCAGCTCCAAACCTTTATCATGCGCCTGCCTCAGGGATATAATGCGGCCATTCAAAAATTCTCCCTTTTTGTTCAGCTTTACTTTTAATAATGGGGCTAACCCACAAACACCGGCTACACTCACACTTTTATAAGTGCAAAAGTTACCGAGGCTGTAAGCGATCAACCGGTTCTTATAAACCTCCATTGCCCGGCTCACATGCGGGCCGTTCCCCAATATGATATCCGCACCTGCATCAATAGCATTATGTGCAAAGGCATTTACATCGCCACGCTTTTCGCTGATGAATGATTCCATAGCGAAGGGCACATGCTCATAAGCCACGCCCTCGCCGCCGCCATGAAAAGATACGATGACGATATCGCAGCGTTGTTTCAACTCGCTGATAATGCGGGTAGCGTTTTTAAGATCAAGGATCGGTAAAGTATTGGCGTTGGGCGCAAAGGCGCAAAAGCCATATTTAATGCCATTGCGTTCAAATACAGAGGAGGGGTGGCTTAGCAGTCCGCCATAATTAATCCCTATGCTATCCAATACGTGTGTGGTGCTCATGCGCCCGGTATCGCCAAAATCACCGATGTGGTTATTGGCGAGGCTAAGTAAGTTAAACCCGGCATCTTTAAAAACGCCCGCATAGACAGTAGGCATCCTGAACAGGTAGGCTTTACTTTTTTGATGTAACTTATAGTGGGCAGGGCTACCGCCATCAAGCAAACTACCTTCAAGATTTCCGAAAGTTACATCGGCATTTCTCAATTCACCGGCAATAACATTGAAACTGTTTTTGGCGCTATCGGGTGGCAGGGTGTAATTATTGGGGTAGGAAGTTCCGAGCATCATATCGCCAACAGCGGCTATGGATATGGATGAATCACGCTGAACAACGGCTGCGGCTGTTGTAGTATCGGGTTTAGGTTTGGGAGCAGGGGCCAGTACTTGTTTTTTATTTGGCGGGTGGTTACACGCCTGTAAAAACAGCGCCAGGCAGGCTGCTGTAAGCAATAAAAATCTCATTATAAAAAAAATCCCCTCATTGAAAATGAAGGGACCAAATTAGTTTATTTATTTCAAAATCGTTTAGTTCTTGCTTTCGTCTACGTCGTCGCCCATATCGTTGTTACCCGTGGATGCCGAACCTTTAAACTCATCTTTAAACGAAGCCAACAACCTGCCTCCTTTATAAAAGAAACGGCTGTAGTAAGCATCGTCAAGGCTGCTGATAGCTACACCTCTTGATGAAGCATGAGCAAATTTATTGTTGCCTAAGTAAATACCCACGTGCGAGATGCTGCGGCTATGGATCTTAAAGAAAACCAGGTCGCCTTCTTTTAACTCATCTTTTCCAACAGGGTTAACCATGCTGAAAATATCGCGTGAGTTACGTTTAATATCGAGGTTAAAAACTTCGCTGTACAATTCTTTGGTGAATGCTGAGCAGTCAATGCCTCTTCTTGAGCTTCCGCCAAAGTGATAAGGGGTACCAATCCAATCGTAAACAAAGTGAAAGAGTTTCATGTTTGAGGTGGTAGATAAAGCAACTCCCATAATTTGGGAAAAGTATGCTTTACCTAAACTTTCCTGATCGTCTTTGTTGTCTTCACCGGTGCCGGGGGCACTTTTGGTTTGAGCTTGTGAAGCTACGACGCTGAAAAGTAAGGCAATAGCCAGGGCAAATTTCTTCATTTAATCAGTTTGTTTGTTGAGTTAGGGCAACAAATTGTTTATTAAATCAGACACTATGTCTATCGTGCTCTACAAAACTATCTATATTTTTTAAAATTGCAAATAAATGCAGCTTTTTTTTCAAAAAATATAAAAAAGCGCTTTTTAACGCGCATCCGTTTAATAAACAGGCTCTTGTACGTGTATTAATGTAATTTGGTTGTAATTATTTGAGGGCTTTTTTTAGCTTTAGGATAAAAACAACCCTTCTTAAACTTCGCAAAACGATAATTTATTGCCTTCGGGTGTACTTTTTTAAGTTTTATTTTAGCTGCCTTAGCTATGCCAAACTTATAAGGCATTGATTTGTTGACGTGAGATGCACTTAAAGGACACCAAATAAAATTTTGCAACAATTTGCTTGAGGTTTCGATATTTTGCAGGATATAATTAGATTTGCGCTTTACTCCAAAAAGGTTGTTTAATACATGAGTTCAATCGAAATAAACAAGGACACCTACCTGATGTGGTACGAACAGATGCTGTTGATGCGTAGGTTCGAAGAAAAAACAGGACAGTTATACGGACAACAAAAAATCAGGGGCTTTTGCCACCTGTATATTGGGCAGGAGGCTGTTTTAGCCGGAGCTATGTCTGTAATTAAACCTGAAGACAGTATGATCACTGCATATCGCGATCATGCTCACGCGCTTGCTAAAGGTGTAACTCCAAACGCCATTATGGCCGAGATGTATGGTAAAGCTACCGGCTGCTCAAAAGGCAAAGGTGGTTCTATGCACATGTTTGATAAGGAAAAACATTTTTATGGTGGCCACGGTATAGTAGGCGGCCAGGTACCACTGGGTGCCGGTATCGCTTTTGCCGAAAAATACAAAGGCACCGAGTTTGTAAACATTGCCTACATGGGCGATGGTGCCGTACGCCAGGGCGCACTTACCGAAACTTTTAACATGGCTGCGCTTTGGAAGCTACCTGTAATTTTTGTTTGCGAAAACAACGGTTATGCCATGGGTACTTCAGTTGAGCGTACTACCGCACAAACTGATATTTATAAATTAGGTTTGCCTTATGGTATCCCTTCATCAGCGGTTGATGGTATGGATCCTGCTGCTGTACACGTAGCAATGGACGAAGCCATTCAGCGTGCACGTGCAGGTGAAGGCCCAACTTTCCTTGAAATGCGTACTTACCGCTTTAAAGGTCACTCTATGTCCGATCCGCAAAAGTATCGTACTAAAGAGGAATTGGAAAGCTATAAAGCGAAAGACCCTCTTGAGGTTACCAAACAAACTATCCTTACTGAAAAATATGCCGACGAAGCATGGTTTGATGAAATGGATGCTAAGATCAAAGCTATTGTTGATGAAGCGGTTAAATTTGCCGAAGAGTCGCCATGGCCTGATGCTTCAGAATTGTATACCGATGTATATGTTCAGGAAGATTACCCTTATATCAGGGACTAAGTTTTAAGTCGAAAGTACTAAGTCAAAAGTCTATAGTATTTGTAGTCGGATAATGACTAAAAACTTCAGACTTTAGACTTCACGCTAAGAACAAACTATATTTATACAGAATTTATAATACTATCAATATATGGCCGAAGTAGTAAAAATGCCTAAAATGAGCGATACCATGACCGAAGGGGTATTGGCGAAATGGCATAAAAAAGTTGGCGATAAGGTTAAATCTGGCGATGTACTGGCCGAGATTGAAACCGATAAAGCTACCATGGATTTTGAATCGTACCAGGATGGCGTATTGCTGTACATCGGTATACAGGAAGGCGCTGCTGCCCCGGTTGATTCTGTAATTGCCGTTTTAGGTAAAGAAGGCGAAGATTACAAATCCTTACTTGATCAGGCTGGCAGCGGCGCTGCTGCAGAACCGGCCAAAGAAGCAGCACCAGCTGCTGATAAAGCACCTGCCGCTACTCCGGCACCAGCCGCACCAAAGGTTGATCTGTCAAGCATCCCGGCTACGGTGATCCGTATGCCATTGCTGAGTGATACTATGACCGAAGGCACCATCGAAAAATGGAACTTTAAAGTTGGCGATAAAGTAAAAGCTGATGATTCACTTGCTGATGTGGCAACCGATAAGGCTACCATGGAAGTTGTGGGTTATGAAGCCGGCACCTTATTATATATAGGTGTAAAAGAAGGCGAAGCCGCACAAGTAAATGGCATTATCGCTATAGTAGGTAAAGAAGGTACTGACATCACTCCTTTATTACAGGACAATGGTTCGGCCCCTGCTGCTGAAGCTGCTCCTGCTGCCGAAACTAAAACTGAGGCAACTACTGCTGCACCTGCTACTGAAAGCTCATCTTCAGATGACAGCCGTGTAAAAGCATCTCCGCTTGCGCGTAAAATAGCTAAAGATAAAGGCATCAAGCTTAATTATGTAAAAGGTAGCGCTGATGGCGGCCGTATCATTAAAAAAGATGTTTAGGAATATAAACCATCTGCTAA
>NZ_DASVOB010000136.1:0-3402 GCF_036383575.1 Mucilaginibacter sp. | reverse complement strand
ATGATATGTACCATCAGGTCCTTGAGCAATGGATGGGTCGCGCATTATCTTTGCATCGCCAACTTCGGGTTTAATGAAAATATGATCGATGGCATTCCAGTGATAAGCATCATTGCTATACAAAAAGCGCAACCCCTCATTTGCCGGTTCATGAAACGACGTAAAAAGGTACACGCTTTTGCTGGCTCTGCATGAAAACATCAACGCAATAGCTAATAATAGGGTGATATGTTTAATAGTCCTGTTCACTTATATCGCATCAATAATGAGCACCCAGTCGTTACCGTTTGATACCTTGCCGGGCGGTTTAAATTTGATTGTTTTAGCTTTCGCGAAAATTCCGATAGCCGTAGTTTGCCCGTTGCGCGGGTTATACCATGATGCTTTCAGCTTTGCGCCTTCCAATTTATCTGCATTGACGTTGATCTCACGACCGGTGTAGGTATACACAAATGCATAATTTTCACCACGGGTAGCTATCAGCCTGTTATATTTCTCGCCATTGTTACCTGCAATTAATGATTGGTCAGGCACACGATCCAAATACGGGCGCGACAACATCAGTTTCTTCAAATAAACCATCTGTTTAGCACCGGGATCATTAACCGAATTATACCAGTAGCCTTTTGAGCCATAAGCACTGCCTTTATCTGTCGGCTTGTGCATTTGCATCACATCATTATCGCCATAAGTATACCCACAAGCACCTGCAAAAACCGACCAGTAGCCATAGCGTCTTACATCGGCGGCAGTCCAGCGGGGTAGTTTGATATTATGTAATCCGTAAGGGATTTTTTCGTAAGATGGCTCGGCGTCAAGCGTTGGTTTTATGGGAGATAGGTTGTAATCGGTTTCCACATAGCGCCAATTGTCTTCGCCATACTTCAGATCCTTTTTTGAGGTATCCTGCGCATAGGTGCGATGGCCCGACTGAAAGCAATTAAAATCTAACCAGCTTTCATTATGAAACCATTTTGATGATTGTGTGCGGCCTCGCGGGTGATAGGTAATGAGGTGTGTTCCGTCCACATCATGCAGCGTGTTACCAATAGTATTCCAGGTTTTTAATGAATCCGAACCTGCAATGTCGCCGCCGTTCATCCAGATCACATTTGGACGATCGCGGTATCTTTTCGCTAAAAATTCGGCGTACACTTTCGCTTTTTCCGCACCGATATGGCTTTCTTTTACAACCGATCCCCAAACAGGCACGAGCGCCACGTACAATCCTTTTTCGGCAGCTTTGGTAATGATCCAGTCGATATGATCCCAATAATCATACTCATTTCCTTTGCCAAAAGTATTGCCGGGAGTTGTTTTAGGTTGAGCGATATTCTTGTTGCTCAGGGCCGAATCGCCATAAGCGTTGGTTTCTTTAATGCTATGTACCACCATCACCTGGATCACATTAAAACCCTGCTTGCTGCGGATATCGAGGTATTGCTCGGCTTCTTCCCTTTTCAGTTTGGAGAACAGCAGCCAGCCGGTATCGCCAAGCCAAAAAAATGGCTTATCGCCTGCCATGAAATAGCGGTGGTTGTTGGATATGCTTAAATGGGGCATGGCTGTTTCATTGCTTTTGAATGCAAAAAACAAACAGGCAATGGCAATTAGTATGGTAGATTTTTTAAGCATAATTATAATCTTTTCAGCTCCCCTCCTGAGAAGGGGCGCGATGGATTGTGTGATGGCAGGGGTGTGTTTCGTCCGCGTTCATTGTCGCTTTGTTAACACACTCCTCCACCCTTCTCAAGAGGGGAATCGCGCAAGCCCCTCCTCTTGATTTTTCAGTTCCCCTCTTGAGAGGGGGCGCGATGGTTTGTGTGATGGCAGGGGTGTGTTTCGTCCGCGTTTATTATCGCTTTGCTAAACACACCCTCCGCCCCTCTCGAGAGGGGAATCGCGCAAGCCCTCTTTTTATTTTTTATATATTTCTTCCAATTTCAATTCCGGCTCAGCCACAAAATAGCAACGCCGCTTCCTTGTCCTTTAATTTCTGTATTAGCAGCACCTTTTACCGTTTCTGTACCGGGTAAAAGCTCACCCGTTTTAGGGTCTATCCATTGTGCTTTGTAGCTGATACCAGTTGATAGATCAAGGTGGATCCCACCGCCGTTGCTGTAAACTATGTATCCTTTTGATGAAGCCAAACCCCATTGATCTTTAGGTGAGCCAGGCAGATCAACCGGTTTCATGCCGCTTGCATCGGTCAGGAAAGCTTTATTGATGGTGGCAGGCAGCACGGGTAATGATCCCCCGGCTATGAATACCGCCCAGCCAAAATGGTCGTAATCATCGGCAGAAAACAACACCGCTTTATCAGGGTATTTGGTGCGATACTCATGTACTGCATGGTAAACCTGTTCAAATGAAGCCGCCTTTGGTTTAAAGATGCGTGCTTGCTGGCGCGGGGCCAGGCTTTGGCCACCGATTGGTTCATAAGCCGTTCCGTTGGCCTGGTAGTACCAGTAACGGATATCTATTACGTTAATAACTGAAGCCGTTGCCGGATTAGCAAGAATGGCATCCTGCACGTCTTTAGTAGCGCTCAGGGCTATAATTTGTTTCCTTTTATGGGTGGTTTCCCACTGTTTAATAGTTTCAACCCAAAACTTCATAAAGTGCAGCGGACCGGTAAATTCTGCCCCTATCTGCTGGATCACCCCGGTATTATCAGCGAAGTTGTCCATACATTTATTGATGTAGGCAATGTGAAGCTTGCGCCTTGCCGGGTCGGTTTCGTCATAAAACTGCTCGGCCATAAACTGCCGTTTGTCGCCGGCGTAAGGTACAGGCTCGGGGAAACCCGTACCGTTGATATTGTTTGCTGTGCGCCACGGAAAATCGGCGTAATGCGCACCTGCTTCAATAATGTTATGTTGAAAATAGTTTTGGTGGACCAGCACCAGGCCTTTCTGATCGGCCAGATCGGCAAACTGTTTCAGGCGGTTCCAGTACCAGGTGTTATATTTGGTCAAATCATATTTGCTCAAACCATCGTAAGCCAATTCTTTCCCGCTGCGGGCAAAAGGCAACTCATAAAATGGGGCCCAAACATCGCCATCGATCCTGCGGATGCGTTCGTGGTCATCTCGACGTCGATCATACCATAAACCATAGTTATGTTCAAATACTACGATATTATCTTTCCGCATCCAATCGGTTACGGAGTTCAGATCATCAGTTAAGCCGGTACCGGTTTGGCCGGGTACCCAGCGTGAGATGGCCGGTTTAGCTTCCTTTTCGGTATAATCGGGATGTACGGTGCCGCTCCACCATGGGGTTTCAAAATGTCTGCCTGTTAATACCACATTGCCACGAGTTAACCAGCCGTTGGTAACGACCATCTTGGGAGCTAATGCCGCAATTGCAGCATTTTTATATCCTATTTCATCAATAGTT
>NZ_DASVOB010000135.1:0-5516 GCF_036383575.1 Mucilaginibacter sp. | reverse complement strand
GGATTTACAGGACAAGTGCAACAGAAAATAACCAGTTGGTTTGGAGCCAGGATAATGTGAATCAAAATTATTATGACGTTGATTATGCCGGCAAATCCTTCACTACAGTAAGGGTGACATGGTAATCAACTCAAGAGAATATCTCCTTTTAACTTAAAACAGAATGTTTTTACAAATTGATTTGAGCCTCCAGAAGCTGTTTAAAAACTAAAAACGCGTCTTTGCTTCGCGAGCCCACAATCACGATTTGTTGACATACTATTTAAAATCGCCTTTTTTTAGGTTTTTCATAAAAAACAAACGCCCATAGCCCGGTAAAAACCAGGCTACGGGCGTTTCAATAATTTAAGTAAAAATTTATTCCAGCGTTATTTGCCTCCTGATACTTTCTTCAAGCGAAATGAAGGTTTCGGTACGTTGAATGCCTCTTACACCCTGGATCTGTTCGTTCAAAACTTCGCGCAGGTGAGTGGTATCATGACATACGATTTTAGCAAAAATGCTCCATTCGCCGGTAGTATAATGCAGCTCAACAATCTCTTTAATTGTTTTTAGCTGCTTCACCGCTTCATTATACTGAGATCCTTTTTCAAGGTAAATACCCAGGAATGCAGTGATGTCATATCCTAACTTTTGCGGATCTACCTCAAGGCTGGCCCCTTTTATTACACCCATCTCCTCTAACTTTTTCATCCGCACGTGTATGGTTCCGCCAGAAACAATCAACTCTTTAGCTATCTCGGTGTATGGAGTGGTAGCATTTTTCATTAATATTGATAAAATCTGGATGTCGAGATTATCAATTTCTAAATTTTGAGCTTTTCTGTGGGACATAAATTTGAATATCTATATTGAAATACAAGTTTAATTAAAATTCGATTAAAAATAAAATATTTTTGTTGAAATATTTGCAAGAAATAGATAGTCCTATTAAATTTGTATCAAGCAAAAGGGAAATGCTTACCTGTTCTTTAAACGATAAACAATGTTGGGTGGTGAAATTTTTGGCAGACACACCTCCTTGTCCCGGTGGCGGAGATTATGGAAAACCCGTAAGGGCTAACCACTCTGTGAAGGTTCGAATCCTTCCCCAACAGCAAGTTTAAGCACTAAGTTCAAAGTCAGAGGTCGAAAGGCTTAAGACTAAAAGCTTAGGACTTGAAACTTACAACACTGTAGGATGGTGAAATTTTTGGCAGACACACCTCCTTGTCGCGGTGGCGGAGAAATTGGGAAACTTTTAGCAATAAAAATAACCACTCCGTGAAGGTTCGACTCCTTCTCCTACAGCTCTTCTCATAATTTAGGTTTATAATTGGTTAGTAAAGGCCCCTGCCCATCAGGGGCTTTGCTGTTTTTACAGGTTTTTTTCGCGCCGTATCTCAGACAAAAAATAGCGTAAATTAGCATACCAAACCAATCCTGATGACACCTCCCGAATATATCAACGAACAACCGGCAGAAAAACAAGTGCTTTTAACAAGCATACACCATGCAATTACCGGTAACGATCTTTCAGTTATACCTGGTGTTGAAAGCATGATGGGCAAGCAAATGATCCTTTACAAAGAAAGGGGTTATATGAAATACGGGCTTGCAGCTGTCAAAAATCATATGTCGCTGCATTGTATGCCTATTTATATGAACCCGGCACTTCATGCAAAATATAGTACATTATTACCCGCAGCTAAATTTCAAAAGGGCTGTATCAATTTCAGCTATGCGACGGAAGTCCCTCCCGAAATAATTTCGGCACTTATTACTGATTGCTCCGCGATCAATATTGCCGATATGCTCGAAAACCGAAAGAAGAAATAATCCTTTTCGTACAAAGAGCGTGACAAAAACCGTCAAAATTACATTAAAAAATATTGTGTCATTTTTACACATTGGGTATTGTTTCGTAAAGATTTAGTTATAAATTTGGTAGGCAACAAATTATTGCAATCGATTGAGTAGATTGCAGCCGAAACCCTAAACATCAATATTTAAAACCAATTAATCCCAAAACCCACAATAAGTCGATATGAAAAAAATCGTCCTGATGGTTCTTGTGGCATTTAGCTGCATTTACTTATCCTGTAACAAAACACGTCCCAATAAACCACGGGTACTTATCTTTTCAAAAACCATGGGCTTCCACCATGCATCCATCGATGCCGGTATAGTAGCCATCAAAAAACTCGGTGCCGAAAACGGATTTGATGTAGATACCACAAAAAACTCGGCTATGTTTAACGAGGATACCCTTAAAAAATACTCAACTGTTATTTTTTTAAGTACCACTGCCGATGTGCTTGATTACAGGCAGGAAGCTGCTTTTGAACGTTACATACAGGCCGGAGGCGGTTATGTGGGTATTCATGCTGCCGCCGATACCGAATACGACTGGGGCTGGTACGGTCGTTTAGTGGGCGCCTGGTTTTATGACCATCCCGGCATTCATGATAAAAACCCCAATGTACAGCCCGGCACCTATAATATAGTTGATGCCAATAATGATGCAACTAAAGATCTGCCAAAAGTATGGAAACGTACCGACGAGTTTTACAGCTTCCGCAAACCACTGGCCGAAGATGTTCACGTACTCATCACCCTTGATGAAAGCACCTATAAGGGCGGTAAGCGGATGGGACTGCACCCGGCTACCTGGTTCCACGATTTTGACGGCGGCCGTGCATTTTACACAGCCATGGGCCATACAGACGAAACTTACAAAGAAGCCGGCTATCTGAAAATGCTGCTTGCCGGTATCAAATACGCCATAGGTGACAATAAAGAACTGAATTATGGCAAAGCAAAAACCCAGCTGCCGCCAGATGAAGACCGTTTTAAAAAGACACAATTATCAACCGGTGAGTTTTTTGAGCCTACCGAAATGACCATATTGCCGAACTTCGACATTATGGTGATCCAGCGCCGTGGCGAGATCATGCTATACAAGCATGATACCCAAAAGGTAAAACAGGTTGGCTTTTTTGATGTATACTGGAAAGCCCACGTACCTAATGTAAATGCCGAGGAAGGAATGCTTGGCCTTGCCAAAGACCCTGATTTTGAAAAAAACAACTGGATCTATATTTATTATAGCCCTGCCGATAGTTCGGTGAACCGCCTTTCGAGGTTTACGTTTAAAAATGATACGCTGGATAAGAAAACTGAGAAAGTTATTTTGGAAGTAAAAGCCCAGCGCGATATTTGCTGCCACACCGGTGGTTCGATAGCTTTTGGGCCGGGACCTGATAAAACCCTCTTCTTCTCGGCCGGTGATAACTCAACTCCGTTTGATGAAAAAGGACAAAAATATGTAAGCAGCGGCTATGCACCACTTGATGACAGGCCAGGCCACTTACAGTTTGATGCCCGCCGTTCGGCCGGCAATACCAATGACCTTCGCGGTAAAATTATGCGCATTAATCTTAAGGATGACGGCACATATGAAATTCCGGAAGGTAACCTGTTCCCAAAAGGCACGCCAAAAACCCGCCCCGAAATTTATGTAATGGGCGACAGGAACCCATACCGCATTTCGGTTGACCAGAAAAACGGCTACCTGTACTGGGGCGAAGTTGGCCCCGATGCGCACAATGACAGCCTTGACAACCGTGGACCAATGGGCTATGACGAAGTTAACCAGGCAAAAAAAGCGGGTAACTTTGGCTGGCCATATTTTGTAGGCGATAACAAACCATACCATCTTTATGATTATGCCACAGGCAAATCAGGACCGGCGTTTGATCCTAAACACCCGGTTAATAATTCGCGGAACAATACCGGCTTAACCGATCTGCCGCCGGCACAACCAGCATTTATCTGGTACCCTTATGGCCCATCGGCCGATTTTCCGCAGGTTGGTACAGGTGGCCGTAACGCTATGGCAGGCCCGGTTTATTACACCGATATGTTCCCGGAAGAAACCCGCCTGCCTGATTACTATAACGGCAAGTTTTTAGCGTACGACTGGATGCGCGGATGGATAAAAGCTGTTAGCTTAACTCCTGAAGGTGATTTTGACAAGATGGAGCCATTCTTCCCTAAACTGAAAGTAAACTCCATGATTGATATGGAGGTTGGCCCGGATGGCAGGCTTTATGGTTTGGAATACGGCAGCGGCTGGTTCTCACATAACCCGGATGCCGGTTTGTTCCGGATTGATTATATCTCGGGAAACCGCCCGCCTGAAATTTCATCCTTCAAGGCTGATAAAACATCAGGCGTGTTGCCATTCACAGTTAAACTTGCTGTTAAAGCCACTGATCCGGAAAAAGATAATATTTCCTACACCTGGAACCTGGGCAATGGTGTAACTAAAGAAACTACTACGCCATCGCTTAGTTATACCTATACAACAGCTGGGGACTTCAAGATCATTGTTGAGACAAAAGACGACAAAGGCGCATCAAGCAAAAGTGCACCTGTTAGCGTTTATGCAGGTAATGAGCAGCCAACAGTTAGTATCAATATTACCGGAGGCAATAAATCATTCTATCTGCCGGGTGTACCATTTAAATACGCAGTTAACGTAACCGACGGACCGGATACTAAATTAGTTGATCCAAAACGCATTTATGTTGGATTGGATTACATTGAAGGTTTCGACAAAGCACAATCGGCAGCCCAGCATGAACAGGGTGAACCCGAAAACCGCGGCAAAACACTTATGCTCACCATGGACTGCAAAAGCTGCCATAAAGAAGACGGTAAATCAATAGGTCCGTCATTTGTACAGGTTGCGGCCAAATACAAAAAAGATCCTAACGCCATGACCAAGCTTACCCAAAAGGTAATAAAAGGGGGCGCAGGTGTTTGGGGCGAAACGGCTATGTCTGCCCATCCAAACATTAAACAGGGCGACGTTGACCAGATCATTAACTGGGTGCTATCATTGGATAACAGCAATCAAAAACCATCTTTAGCAGCATCTGGTACTATTTTACCGGCTCCGCCAGAGAAACAACAGTCGGCAGCGTTGGTACTATCGGCCAAATACACAGATGATGGTGGTAACGACATCAAAAAACTAACCGGAAGCGCCATTGTATCATTAAACAGCAGTACTTATCAATTTAAAGGCACCGAAAAGTTCAACGGATTTACCGCCTTTAAATACAACGGTATTAATTTGATGATCTACCCGGGCACTGAAGGTTGGTTTGAGCTGGAGAACATCGATCTTACAGGTGTGCGTTCTATCAACCTTACCAATTTCTGGCAGGCACCACCAACCGCACCGCTTAATTTTGAGTTGAGACTTGACTCAGAAACAGGCACACTTGCAGGTAAAGGCAGCATGCCGGTGCCAGCCAAAGATGCCAAAGGCGGTGCTGTACACGTAACGCTCACCCCGGTAACGGATGGCAAGCTGCACAAGCTGTTCTTTGTATACAAACCGGCAAGTAAAGCGGCAATGACGGCTGGTGTAACGTCGGTAGTGTTTAGCGCAAAGTAAATTCAAAAAACCCTAAACCACCCGTCATTGCGAGGCACGAAGCAATCCCCAAGAAGCAGAGCGGCTA
>NZ_DASVOB010000134.1:0-2585 GCF_036383575.1 Mucilaginibacter sp. | reverse complement strand
CTGCCAAAGGATATTTTCAGTTTTGATCAGCTGCTCACTTTAAGAGGCTTTATTTTTATGGTGATTGGTGGCTTTTTGGTAGGCTTTGGTACAAGGTATGCCGGCGGCTGCACATCGGGCCATGCCATTATGGGCATCTCGAACCTGCAATGGCCGTCATTAGTAGCTACCTGCTGCTTTATGGCCGGCGGCTTTATCATGACCTGGTTTATTTTACCTTACCTTTTACATTTATAATATGCGCAATATCAAATACCTGTTTGCAGGCCTGCTTTTTGGCATAGTGCTGGTAAAATCAGAGGTGATCTCCTGGTTCAGGATCCAGGAAATGTTCAGGCTGCAATCGTTTCATATGTACGGTATCATCGGCAGTGCCATTGTTGTAGGGATGATCTCCGTTTTGATCATTAAACGTTTCAAAATCAAAACCCTTTCAGGAGAGCCTATTGTTATCCCCGATAAAAAATTCAACTGGGGCAATGTTTACGGAGGATTGATATTTGGCTTAGGCTGGGCCATTACAGGTGCCTGCCCGGGGCCATTGTTTGCGCAGATAGGCAGCGGTTTTTTGGTTACTTTCGTTACACTTTTGAGCGCCATTTTGGGTACCTGGGTTTATGGAGCGATAGGGGATAAATTGCCGCAGTGAATTAATTTCACGCAAAGGCGCTAAGGCGAAAGATTTCATCAGTAGACCAGGCATAGGTAAAAACTCTTAAATATCATTTTATGATCCAACGGAAAAAAATATCGGCATCAAACATTTTCAGCAGCCTCTTTGTAGCGTTTGCCCTGTTGGTCATTTTCAACCCAAATGTTAAAGGCTATGTGATCAGGGGGCTAATGTCAATTGGCTTTTTCCAGCCAGATGCGGAGGGATACACCAATCGCCACGAAAGCTTTACCAATATTCCCGACATTCAGTTTAAAGACGTCAATGGCAGTATTATAGCGTTAAGCGCCTTAAAACCTAAAGTAGTATTTATCAATTATTGGGCAACCTGGTGCCCACCTTGCATTGCCGAAATGCCTAAGGTAAATGAGCTCTACAAAAAGTTCAGGAACGACCCAAAAGTAGCCTTCCTTTTGGTTGATGTAGATAACGACCTCCCCAAAGCCAAAGCTTTCATGCTTAAAAATGGATACGACCTGCCGTTATATATCCAAATGAGCAACGCACCCGATACTTTGCTCGATGGCACCATCCCCACCACCCTGGTATTTGGTAAAGATGGCAAGCTCATTTACAAACACTCCGGCGCAGCTGATTACAGCAGTGAAAAGTTTGAAGAGTTTATAAAAAAGAACCTTGATTAGCTTGATTAAAGGATTTCACGATGCGTTAATCATTGATTTTCATTTCCAACATGCCTATAATTCAAGGTAATCCTTAAATCAAGCTAATCATGGTTCAGATATTTTTATTGTTCTTTTAACACTTATTAATAAAATTTTTCTTTTCTTTACTGTACAATTAGCAACCTTAAGTTTCAATGAAAAAGAACCCGTTTTTACACCTCGGCGTTATCGCTTTGTCTTTATTGAGCTCGGCATCCTTCGGGCAAACAGGTACACTTAATATCAGTACCGATTCAAAAACCACCATTAGCAAGCACATTTACGGTCAGTTTGCCGAGCACCTCGGTCACGGCATTTACGGCGGTTTTTGGGTTGATAAAACCATGCCGGTAAAAAAGCAGGACCGCATCAGACTTGATATTGTTGATGCCCTCAAAAAGATAAAGATCCCTAACCTGCGCTGGCCCGGCGGCTGCTTTGCCGATGAATATCACTGGCGCGACGGTATTGGAGCTCCTGCCGAACGTCCGCGTATGGTAAACACTAACTGGGGTGGAATTACCGAAGATAACAGCTTTGGCACACACGAGTTCCTGGAACTTTGCGACCTGCTGGGTTGCGAGCCGTACATTGCAGGTAACGTGGGTAGCGGTACGGTTGATGAAATGTCGAAATGGATTGAATACTTAAACTCAAATAGCACCAGCACTGTAGTGCAACTGCGTAAGAAGAACGGGCACCCTGCTCCCTATAAAGTAACTTTTTGGGGTGTAGGTAACGAAAGCTGGGGCTGCGGCGGTAACATGACGCCTGAGTATTATACCGATTTGTTTAAGCGCTATGCCTCCTTTGCCAAAGATTATCCGAGTGCTAAACTGAAAAAAATAGCCAGCGGACCAAATGCTGATGACTACCACTGGACAGAAGTTTGTATGAAAAATATTTCGAGCGGGATGATGTCGGGCTTGTCGTTACATTATTATACCATACCTACCGGTAACTGGGGCAAAAAAGGCTCGGCAACTGATTTTAGCGAGAAAGAATACTTTGGCACTATGGTTAATTGTCTTAAAATGGAAGAACTGGTTACTAAACATTCGGCCATTATGGATAAATATGACCCGGAGAAAAAAGTAGCCCTTGTTGTTGATGAGTGGGGTGTTTGGACCGATCCTGAACCAGGTACCAACCCTGGCTTCCTTTATCAGCAAAACAGCCTTCGTGATGCTTTGATAGCTGGTACAACGCTAAACATATTCAACAACCACAGCGACCGCGTTAAAATG
>NZ_DASVOB010000133.1:0-5887 GCF_036383575.1 Mucilaginibacter sp. | reverse complement strand
ATCAGCAACCGGCGAGCTTGTTTTTGATCATGTTAAAATACCAAAAGAAAACTTGTTACCCAATGTAATTGGCATAAAAGGTCCGCTGGGTTGTTTAAACCAGGCCCGTTACGGTATTGCCTGGGGAGCCCTGGGTGCCGCTATGGATTGTTACGACACCGCCCTCCGCTACACTAAGGAGCGTGAGCAATTTGGCAGACCGATAGCAGGTTTTCAGCTTCAGCAAAAAAAACTGGCCGAAATGATCACCGAAATTACCAAAGGACAGTTATTAGTTTGGCGTTTAGGCACACTTAAAAACGAAAACAGGGCCACTCCCGCCCAAATATCAATGGCTAAGCGAAATAGTGTCGAAACAGCTATCACAATAGCCCGTGAGGCGCGGCAAATGCTTGGCGGCATGGGTATTACCGGCGAGTATCCCATTATGCGGCATATGATGAACCTTGAATCGGTAATAACCTATGAGGGTACACATGATATCCATCTGCTTATTACCGGTATGGATGTTACCGGACTTGATGCTTTTAAGTAGCAGATAATCAATATGCTTTAACTTTTAGTAACATGCGTGTTATTCGTACGCAAAAATATTGTTCGTTATAATTAGGAGCATTATATTTGTTGCGTAACCGCTTAATGTTGTCAACCCCTGATAGCCCTGTTAGTTTAAACAAACTGCTGACTAACCATTCAATTTGGCTGGCCTTGGCTATTCTGTTGCTATTTAATTCCTGCGCAAACAACATTAAGGATACAGGCGAGTATTCCGGACCATTTAAGCCGGTATTTGATACAGTAAGCCTGTACAACGGTGAAAGATCTCAGCCTCAGAGAGGCCTTGAATACCTCGATTCAGCCTATAAAACTATAAAAACCCCTTTTGCAAACGACAGGTTCCGTTTTTACGCTTTTCATTTTCTTTACAATTTAAAAGCATTGCATGACCCTAAAAAAGCTATGCCTTATGCTGATACCATGCAGGCTATAGCTGCCGAAAGTGTTACGCCTGATCAACATATTAAATTAGCTGCAGAAGCGGATTTTGCTACGGGCGATGCTTATTCAGACATGGTGAAGTATGACCAGGCCTACAGGTATTTCTACAAAGGCTATTCTATTGGTAAAAACGCCATCAACGATGCCATACTGGCCGAATACACCTACCGTATGGGTATGATCATGTTTAAACAAGGTCATTTTAGGGAGGCTGCCAATTATTTTAAGATCAGTCACGTTCAAAGCTACGCGTACACTGATGATTTTCGTGCTTTTTATCAGCGACAGGAACTTTTAGATAATATTGGCGAAAGCTACAAAAACAGCGGTGACATTGACAGCTCTAAGCTTTACTTAAATAAAGCACTTGCTTACATCGATGAAAATAGCGTAAGATTTGCCGAGCGGGCAAACCTGCTTGAAGTTGCCCGGGGCGTTGTTTACGGTAACCAGGGCGACCTGGCATTGTTAACCCATAATTATACCGAGGCAAATGAACTGCTGAAAAAAAGTATCGCCATTAATTTAAAACCGGGTAATGATAACCGCGACGCCGAATTAACCGAGATAAAGCTTGCCCGCTTATATTCAATTACCAATAAACAAAACGAGCTTTTTGAATTGCTGAACAGCTTGCGCGGTCAGCTCGACACCATCAAAAATGATGATGCTGAAACCAACTGGAATAGTTTAATGAGTACTTATTATCTGCAGAAAAACGACTATCAAAATAGCCTGCTGTATCTGAGGAACTATTCGGCGTTAAAAGATTCAGCATTAAAAAGAACATCCTCATTAAAACGGACGGATGTTAACCAGCAACAGGCCAGTTTTGACAAAGAAAACCAGATAGAAAACCTTAAAGGCCATAATACGCTACAATTGATCTACATCGGTCTTGCTGTGCTTTTTTCAGTAATGGCAGTGATCATTATCTTCCTTGTTTTCCGTAACCTCAGAAGGTCAAAACGGGATATCGTAGTAATAAAGAAGCTGAACGATCAGATCCAACAGCAAAAAACCGAATTAGAAAACACCCTTGAAGATGTGAACCAGGGAAGTCGCGAGAAAGACCGGATTCTGCGGGCTGTTGCCCACGACCTTCGCAATCCGCTTGGAGGCATTGCGGCATTATCCGCAGCAATGGTTGAGGATGCAATGGATGAAGAGCAAACAGATCTGATCAACCTCATCAAAGAAACTTCCTATAATTCCCTCGAGCTTATCAATGAAATTTTAGAAGCGGCCAATACTGCTAACGTTACCTTCAATAAAGAATGGGTTGAAATTAACAGCCTCATTAATAATAGTGTTGATTTGCTGCGGTTTAAAGCTGCTGAAAAAGACCAGGATATTATGCTTAGCTTATTGGAAGCCCCTACCGAGCTACTGATAAACAGAGAAAAGATATGGAGGGTTATCAGTAACCTGATCAGTAATGCTATAAAATTCAGCCCCAAAGGTGCCGTTATTTATGTCATTGTGAACCAAAAGCAGCTGGGGGTTGAAATATGTGTTAAAGATTATGGCATAGGTATCCCTGACAAATTACAGCAACAGGTCTTTAATATGTTCACTGAAGCCAAAAGGCCGGGTACCGACGGCGAAAAATCATTCGGTCTCGGGCTTTCCATATGCCGGCAAATAATTGAAAAACATAGCGGCAGGATATGGCTAAAAAGCGACCTAAATAATGGATCGAGTTTCTACGTTTACCTCCCTGCCCAGGCGTCATAATATATCGGTTATCTTAACAGTCGCATTTAGTTTTTAGGCATATCAAAAAAGTTTCATTATAAATAATTAATTGAAAATATTAGTAAAAGCAGTATGATCTTTTTTAAAATTTTTCATAGTTTACCCTTGTTTTACAACCAACTCTAAACCTGGCATAACTTCATATTGATGTTTACATACAAAGGCTTAAGACAAATATGGCTATCCGGTAATATACCGGGGTGTTTGTTTTTTGCGTGTTTTTTGCTGATAATCAGTTCATGCCGGCAACAGCCCAAAGGCTTTCTTTCATCCTCTGCATATAATAAGGCAGTTGATACCGCAACCATAATGTATGACAATGGACATCATGAAGCTGCTATAAATTATCTTGATTCGGCCTTCCGTCATTCGGATAATCTTGGTTTTAAACAGGTATATAATTATTATTTTTTCATCTATACCTACGCATCCCATGTAAAAAACGATCGCAAAATGGCTTTGCTGTATGCTGATAGTATGCTTTACATTTTCGATACCCCCGAGAAGAAACTAAAATTTACCAGCGAATATGGGCAAGCGCACCTTTCAAAAGGTGATGTATTGTTTGATGATCATCGTTACAACGAAGCTTATGGCTATTTTTACGAAGGGAAGGTAATTGCCAATAACAACCTTGATGATTGTACAATGGGCGATTATAGCTACCGCATGGGTATGATCCTGTACAAGCAGGAACATTACAGCCGGGCCGCTGAATATTTTAAGAAAAGTTTTGACGAAACCAGTTCATGCGAGGGCGACTTCAACTATTTTTACCGCAGGCAGGAGTTACTGAACAATATAGGCTTAAGCTACAGCAAAATGCTGATGAATGACAGTGCCATGTATTTTTACAACAATGCCCTTGATTACATCAACACTAATGCTGTACGGTTTAAAGACCGCCCGCAAATGGGCGAGGTTTCTAAAGGAGTAGTGTATGGTAATATGGCTGATATCGGTATCAGGCAAAAGGATTACAATAAAGCCAAAAGCCTGCTCAAAAAAAGCATTGCCATCAATCTGCGTAAAGGAAACGACAATAATGATGCGCAATACTCCGAACTGAAACTTGCATCGATATATGACAGGCAGAATGCTAATGATTCCTTAATAAACCTTCTGAATGTTATCAGGCTCCAGTTTGACAGTGTTAAAAGCCCTGAAACAAGGCAAGACTGGCATTTATTAATGTCAAACTACCTGGAGAAGCAAAATGATCATCAGCAGGCTATGATGCACTATAAACAATATGATGAGCTTAAGGATACTATAACAAGCGAAAACAGAAAACTGAAAGAGGCTGACGTTGCCGAGCAGGTTAAAAGCCTTGAAAAAGATAATGAGTTTAACAACCTGAAGAAAAACAATGAATTGCAGCATGTTTACCTTAGGGTAACCATTGTTTTTGCCCTGATGCTCATTATTATTATTTCGCTGGTATTTTTAAACTGGCAAAAATCAAAAAAGAACATTAAAACGCTTGGGGATCTTAATGACCAGATAAACCATCAGAACCATCATTTGGAAAACGCTCTGAGCGATTTAAAGCTCAACAATCAGGAAAAAGACCGCATTCTGCGTACTGTTGCACATGATCTGCGCAATCCAATAGGTGGCATAGCTTCGCTTACCAGTGTAATGACCGAGGAAAATTACAGTGATGAGCAAAAAGAACTTTTAAATATTATCAGGGAAACGTCGTTTAACTCTATTGAACTGATCAACGAAATACTGGAAGCCACCGAATCCGCTTCGGCTGTGTTGAATAAGGAAGCCGTTGAGATTAACTCCTTATTAAACAATAGCGTTGAATTGATGCGCTTTAAGGCTGCTGAAAAACAACAGATCATCAATCTCGCGTCACTTAGCTCATCGCTTGAGCTCTGCATCAGCCGTGAAAAAATATGGCGGGTGATCAGCAATCTTATTAGTAACGCCATTAAATTCAGTCCGGAAGGATCAGCTATTTTAGTTATGGCGCTTGAACTGGAAAACGAGATCCGGATTTCTGTTAAGGATCATGGCATTGGAATCCCCGATAAACTCAAGAACCAGGTATTCAACATGTTTACTGATGCTAAACGCCCAGGAACCTCGGGCGAAAAATCATTCGGCCTCGGCCTTTCTATTTGCAGACAAATTATTGAGGATCATAACGGGCGCATCTGGTTTGAGAGCGATACCGAAAATGGTACATCCTTCAACTTCACGCTGCCTAAAAGTTAACAGCCTATTTTAAAAACTCAGCATACCATCTGCCCGAGGCTTTAACTGTACGTTGCTGGGTTGCATGATCAACATGGATCAATCCAAAACGAGGGTGATAGCCTTCGGCCCATTCAAAATTATCGGTAAGGGTCCATACAAAATAGCCGTTCACTTTGCAGCCTTCATTTTTTGCCTTTAAAACCTGGGTTATGTAATCCTTCAGGTATTTCAATCTTTTGGGATCATTTACTTCACCATCCGTAACCTCATCCGGAAAAGCCGATCCGTTTTCAGTAACGATGATCTTTTTAACGTTAGGATACGCATCAAATTTTTTGATCATATAATAAATAGAAGGCGGATAAACCTCCCAGCGCATGGCTGTCAGATCCACGCTCCTATTTTCGGCCTTGACCATACTCGCGTGGATGTAGGGCGTGAAAAATGAATATTTTACAATTTCGCGGGTATAATTCTGAATACCGATGAAGTCAAAATCAAAACTTAGTTTATCCTCGTCACCAGGGTGAAAATACTTTTTGAGGTCTTTAAGTGCGGGAAGGTCATTTGTCGGATACCCCATGCCCAGCAGCGGTTCAATATACAAACGATTGATCAGTGCATCGGCACGAACGGCCGCGGCCACATCTCTCGGCTTATTGGTAAAAGGCTCTATCTGTGAGCAAGAAAATGTTGTACCGATTTGCGCTGTTGATGGTAACAATTTCCGCAATATCCTTCCACCTTCAGCAATACTCATTGTAACGTGGTGGATGGCGGGAACAAAATTTTTCATGCCGCTGCGGCCCGGTGCATGAATGCCGAAGAAATAACCAGCGCCTGTAAACACAACAGGCTCATTCATTACCATCCAATGCTTTACCCTGTCACCAAAATTTTGAGCACAAATGGTGATAAA
>NZ_DASVOB010000132.1:0-1937 GCF_036383575.1 Mucilaginibacter sp. | reverse complement strand
CAAATAGATATAAATAACGATTTTGTTGTTTCTTCAGATCTGTCACCGGCACAAAATTACTATGCAATGAAGAGGCTCTTATCTTTAGAGCAAAAGCCTACAGCCATTATCACTTTTAATGATTATGTAGCACGCGATGCAATTGCAGTAGTTAAGAATAGCAACCTGGTTGTTAATCGCGACATAAGCTTTATCAGTTTTGCAAATTCACCTATCTGGAGTTTTATGGATAATTCGCCACTTGCTTCCATTGAACAGTTCCCTAAAGAACAAGGAGTAAAAGCAGCCGAAATACTGTTCAAACTAATTGACTATCGCATTGAAGAAACGCCATCAGCTGCTCCTATTTTCCATCGTGCGGTGTTTGATTCCAGTATGGTATCCCACAAAGTGAATTTTATGGCATAAACGTAATCCATTAGTATTCCAATACAAAAGCGCCACTATACTTTAAAGTGGTGCTTTTTTGTAAAGCTCTGGGTATCTGAATGTTTAACAATCCGTTTTCGTAATTCCATTTCAGTTTTTGAGCGCTGCCCTGTAAGCTCACTTTTTTAAGCCGTTTAATGTTATTTACCGGAAAAGTTACATTGGCTGGAAGGCTTACAACATCCTTTTCAGACAACCAAAAAGCATATAGCGTTTTTGTAGTTTTCGATTTAGTGAAATAAATATTACCCGCCGAGTAGGGGGCCACCGGTTCCGACCCATAAATACCCTTCCCATTAATTTTTATCCAGCCGGCAATATCCTGTAATCGTTGATAGGCAACAGGGTTCCAGTCACCATTAGGGCCCGGGGCAATATTAAGCAGCAGGTTACCTCCCCGTGATACTATTTTTATGAGCGTTTGTACCAGCTGACGGCTGGGTTTAAATTCATCATCAGGCACATAGCTCCAATATTTGCCAATGGTCATACAGGTTTCCCATGGGTAGGATAGGGGGGTATCCGGCACCTCCTGTTCTGGCGTGGTATAATTTTCAAATTCACCGGCAACCGTGCGGTCTACCATGATAAGGCCGGGTTGATGACTGCGGCTCATTTTCGCTATTTTAGCCATATCAAGATCCTGGTTATAATGCTGCGGATCATTATCCTTTTCATGAGATGGCCTCACCCAACCGCCATCAAGCCATAAAATATCCACCTTACCATAACCGGTCATCAATTCTTCAATCTGGTTATAGGTAAAATCTTTAAATTTTTGCCAGCGTTCGGGGTAGCGTTGCGGATCGTAATTAACGTTGTGGTCTTTTGGGGGATAGTAAGGCCACCAATAGTTTTGATTGTGCCAGTCGGGCTTGGAAAAATATGCCCCGATCATGAAGTTGTCTTTACGAAAGGCGTTAAATATTTCTTTAGTTACATTGCTTCGCGGATTTTTTGAAAAAGGCGTTTTAGGGTCTGTGATTTTATAATCGGTTTGTTTGGTATCAAACATGCTAAAGCCATCGTGATGTTTGGTTGTAAACACCACGTAATTCATACCAGCGGCTTTGGCTGCCCTGGCCCATTTTTCGGGGTTAAAGTTTACCGGGTTAAAAGTAGTTTGTAAGTTTTCGTAAGCCTTTTTGTAGGTAAAATAATCATCACTATAAGGCCCGGTTCGTGTAACCCAGTCATCAGGGCAAATTGTCCAGCTTTCTGCAACTCCCCACTGGCTGTAGGTGCCCCAGTGCATAAACAATCCAAATTTTTGGTCTTGCCATTGGGCAAGTTTTTGCCGTACAAGGGAGTCTTTAGGTACCTGGTAGGTATTTGACATTTCGTGCACGTTTTGCGCAAGTACTACCTGGCTGCATACCAAAAGGCAAAGGCCAAACATGAGTTTCTGAATCATGATTAATATAAACTATTGATGATGAGTGTGTTTAATTTAATATTAGCTCAATTACCGGGATCTCGCTATCGGGTTTAGCTTCAGGAAGGTTTAA
>NZ_DASVOB010000131.1:0-4980 GCF_036383575.1 Mucilaginibacter sp. | reverse complement strand
GCCTATTTTGTAATAAAGCTGCAATTCGCCTTTGGGTACCTGGTATAGTACCGGGTTCCAGCAGGCATAGCGTAACGTATCATTCTGGATGCCGTTGGCTACATTAACCCCTTCTGTCCATTTACCACCAACAAAACGGCTTATCCAGATACATACATCGGGATTGCGCTCTTTGGTGCCACCAAACCACGAGGCTACAAGTCCGGTTGGTGTTTCGGCGATGGTTGCTGCATGACACTCGGGGTAAGGTGCTTTGTCATAAATAAACTCATCTTTAATAATGCCCTTGCGCCATGGATTTTGGGCAAATACATTAGCTGTAAATAAGCAAGCCGCAGCACAGGTAAACAAGATCTTTTTAAACATCGTAGTATTATTTTTGAGTAGCAGCTTTATCCTTTGCCGCTTTATCAGCGGCCTTTTTTACGATGATGGCTTTGGTATAGTCGCCGTATAATTTGTGCCAGTTACGGCCGTTGTTGTTGAGGTATTGCTCGTTTTTTGTTTTGTAGATCTCGAAAATGGCCGATACCTGTTTGATATTTTTAAAATCCACAGCCTGTTCGCGGGCCAGCTTCAGGTTAGCGAGGATAGCTGATTCCTCAACTGGGGTAAGATCAGGGATAATAGATTTATAACCGGCTAACGTAAAAGCCACTTTGCCGATGGTGTATTTGTCAAGCACAGTTTCAACCTGTTCTTCAGTTAAATCGGCACGCAAACCGGTCATCAGGTTTTCGTGAACAGATTTTGGCAAGGATGAATTGATGATGATCTGCCTGTCCATAGTGCTCAACGATTTGCCTGTTGCAGGGTCGATACCTGCCGGAACAGATTCGTATGAATGGTTGTTATTCCAATCGCGGATGGCTTTGAGGTGGGTTGCTATCACATTTTTTACCCGGGTAGCTTTTGCTGTATCAGTAAGGGATAATGAGGTTACCCAATCCGTAGCTTTTTTATCCACTTCTGCATCGGCTTTGGCCTGCGCCTCAGGCGTTGGAACTGATTTAGCCGCCTGTTGTTCCTGGGCTTTCAACGTGCCTGACAGCGACAGTAAGGCTATCAGCATAGCACCCGCCATGTTTATTTTTTTCATATCAATGTTGCTTTAATATTTTACTTCAAAATCATAATCACCCGAACCAATGCTGAGCACCGCTCTCCCGCCGTCCATTTTCACCGGTTTAATGTCTTTTATGGCTGATATTTTCTTCCCGTTCTCGGTTACTTCATCCATGTTTTTTGCCGGTACATAAACCAGTGCCGAACTGTTTGGCGGTACAGTAACATGCCATTTAAAATTGCTTTTAGTGTTGGTATAATTACTTCGAACAGTACCATAAGTTGTTTGATACGAGACATTAACACTATCCAACCCGTTAATAATTGCGGGTTGCATAATCAATTGCTTAAATCCTGCATCAACTGTTTTTATCCCGGCGATGTCCTGGTAAAACCAGGCAATCAGATCGCCCAATAGCATGATATGATTACGGGAATTCATGGCAGGGTTGGCTGTATCACCGTTCCATAACTCCCAGATGGTGGTAGCGCCCCGGTTAGCCATATAACCCCAGCTTGGGTAAGTTGTATTGGAAGCGATTTTCCAGGCCAGATCGGGGCGGCCAAATTCGGTAAGGCCGCGCATCAGCCATTGGGTACCTATTACGCCGGTACTGATATGGTCATAGGCTTGGTTGATCTTAGCGACTATGTTTTTAAATACAGCTTGTTTATTGGCGGCTGGGGTAATCCCGAAATACAATGGCAGCAGGTTGGCCGTTACTGTATTGTTGCTGTATCTTGATGTGGTTTTATCAAAATACTTATCATTAAATGCCTTGCTGATGCTCTGCTTTGTGGTACCGAAAAATTGTGCATCAGCCGGTTTGTGCAGCATAACAGCGAACTTTTGCATCAGGCCGGATAAATGATAGTAATAGGCTGTCGCGATCAGTTGCCCATCAGTATTAAGCGAAGAATCTTTAGCGTGGATCAGTTCCGGTGATTCAGGAGGAACACACCAGTCGCCATACTTATCTTTGGTGATGATGTTATTTTTCATGTATTTGACACGCATGTAATCCATCCATTTTTTCATGGATGCGTAATGCTTTTCGATGGGTGCCTTATTCGCAAACTGACGGTAAAGCATATCGGCCAGCAGGATATAAGTGCCGGGCCAGGTCATGTTATCGCTGTAGTAATTCCAATAAGCGGGCGCAACATCCGGGATAGCGCCCTCAGGGGTTTGTGATTGTGCTATATCATCCAGCCATTTGGCGTAGAAATTGCCATTGGCAAACACAAAACTTTCGCCAAGCGAACCTACCGCCCTATCGCCAAGCCATGGCATCCGTTCGTTACGTTGCGGGCAGTCTACAGGCATACCTTTGTAATTGCTCAGGATCCCCCAATAAGCATTATGATAGATCTTATTGACGATGGCGTTAGAGGTTTCAAAACGACCGATGGTTGGCAAGGCATCGTAAACCACCTGCCCTTCAAAATCGGCTAATTCAGGTTTACCGGGATACCCGCTGATTTCCACATACCTGAAACCGTGATACACAAATACCGGGTGCCAGGTTTCTTCCGCCCCGCCTTTCAGCGTATATACATCGGTTACCTTGGCATCGCGCAGGTTGGCTACATAAAGTTCATTATTGGGTTGTAGTGTCTCGGCATAACGAAGAGTTACTTTATCTCCCCGGTTTCCTTTTACATGCATTTGGATCCAGCCCGCCATATTTTGCCCCAGATCCAGGATCCAGACATCTTTTTTTATTTGACTGATGCTGATAGGTTTAACGATATCCATTACCCTGATGGGCTCGTTCATCTGCGCATCAAGCTTGCCGCCTGGTGCTTGTACTAATTCGGCTTTAAGCCAGTTGCTATCTTCAAAACCCGGACTGTTCCATCCCGAAAACTCTTTGGTAGCGTCATACTCCTCTCCGTCGTATTCGTTATTGGTACGGATAGGGCCGTCGGCTGTAAAATGCCAGTTGTTATCGCTAATGATGGTTTGCTTTGTCCCGTCGGTATATTCAACCTCCAGTTGCAACAACATTTTTGGAAAGCCAAATTCCCTGATCTTTTTGGGCTTGTACTTTGGCCGCATGGTAAAATACCTACCATTACCCAGCACCGTTCCGATGGCATTACCACCTTGCTTAAGGTAACCTGTAACATCAAAAGTGTTGTATTTAACTGATTGGGTATAATCGGTAGGAGGACCGGCCAAAACCTGGTCGCCAATGGCTTGGCCATTCACATATAACTCGTAGTGTCCAAGGCCAACGATATAAGCCGTAGCCTTTTTTATAGCCGGCTTCAAATCAAACTGGCGACGATAGTAACGTGCAGAAAGCCGGGAGAATTTAGAAACACTATCCCAGGCAAAACCACGATCACAGCCTATCCATTTGGCTTTCCAGTCGGTAGGGTTTAAAAGGCCAACAGTCCATATTGCGGATTTGCTCCAGGTTGTCGCACCGTGGTTAGTCCACGCCCTAACTTTCCAGTAACATGCTGCACGGCTGCCCAATGCTTTACCCGCGTAGTTGATCATAATGGATTCAGCTGAATTTACTTTGTGCGAATCCCAAAGGTCACCTTGCCCTGCTGTTAGCTTTTCAGGAGTTGAAGCCACCATAATTTGATAAGCTACCTGGTTGGTATTCCGTGTATCACTCGTGATCTGCCAGCTTAACCGGGGCTTTGCTTTGCCGATACCCGAAGGATTGCTCAGCATTTCGCATTTCAGGTTTTGTAAACCGATGCGGGCATCCGCATAGCAATTGCCCGAGCAGTTTAAAATAAAACCCGCTAACAAAATGAGATATGTGAACAGCCTCTTCATCCTTTATTTGCCCGAAAAATCGAAATACAGGTTCAGCGTCAGTGCATCTTCTATATTCCTGTCGTAATTAAAATATTGGTTTTTTTGCCCGCCGGGCCCAAGCTTTTCAGGCTTCTGCGATTTGGTGCCTATAGGGGTTATGCCGTGCATAAACGAGATATTGCCCGAAGGAAAAGCCGGGGCCGTGTTGTACACATTTTTTGGATTAACCGGGGTAAACAGGCGCATAAACACGTCGCGGCTGTTACAAACAATGGTTACCGGTTGACCGGTGGTTTGCAGTTTCATCCAGTACAGGTTAGAATAATAGCCCTTAAACTCAGGATAAACAACCTTGCCCTGCCCGGTGATGGTATTGTTGTAAGTTTTGTCCCACACGCCCAGCGAAGTGCCTTTCATCCGGTTTTTCCATACCCGGTAAGGACCATCCCCCATATAAGTAACGCCTTTGATCTCTTTTTCGGGGAAGGAGAAATTGACACCCATCAAGGTGGCTTCCTCGCCAATTGGCCAATATTTAACATCAAGCTGTACCCAACCCGATGGATAGATTGTCCACTTCAATAAAGGCTCTGATTTTTTGGGCGGGAATACCGCTTCAACAACGAGGTTATCGCCCTCATAATGATAGGTGAGCTTTTGAAAACCTGTTTGATCCTGGCCCTCTACTAATATTGGCCCCTTGTTAAAAGGAATATTTCCTTTAGCATTTTTCACATTGACCAATATGCCGGAGTTACGGTTAAAATCAAGCTCAATTCCGTTACCTGTTTTAACATTGTACAATGAATCGGTTTCGGTGATTACAGCTTTGCTTCCTCCTGTCTTGGCAATGATTCGGTTAGTGATCTGATCATGATTGCTTACCGGGAAGCTCCAGGTGAACAGCTCATGCTTATTTACGTCAAATGCCGATACATACAATGCATCGAAATTTTGCCAGTCTTTAGGCAGTTGTAACTGCAGGTTTCCATACTGCCCCGGCGCAACATCAGGTGAAGCTATGGTGCCGGTTTTAGTTTTTGAACCGGCACCATTGAGCGTAGCCAGTTTATAGCTGAAAGTGCACTGTTTGAGATTAGTGTATGAGAACCTGTTCTCTAAACGCAGTG
>NZ_DASVOB010000130.1:0-5545 GCF_036383575.1 Mucilaginibacter sp. | reverse complement strand
GGCCGATAAAAATTATACTTACTCATTTAAGGTAAAAGATAATTACGGTAACGTAAGCTTAAAAGCAAAAGCGTTGCCTGTGAGTACATCATCAGCATTGTTTCATGTCGTTAAAGATCAGTTTACGGTTAACAGAGACTTGGCCGGTGACGGTACCGCAGGTACTATATGGAACGGTTTAATTGGTGGAGGCGATAAGCAGGAGGGCAAGGCTTTTACCGGCGATAACGTGCTCACATTAGAGTCAAAAGGCTCAAACTGGGATGGAAACCTGCCATACGGCCCGTTTTTGTACAGCAATGTTGCAGGCGATTTTGTGGCCGAGGTAGAAATAACCGATGTAAGCGGCCTTAAAGAAAAAAAGGTAGCCGGTAACAGCGATATGGGCCTGATGGTACGGAAAGCGAAGCAACCCGGCACTGAAGGAAGCGAAAACCTGATCCAGAACAGTATTTTTCCTGCCTGGAACTGCGGCAACATGCTCACCAACTATAAAACAGGCGACCGGATGCAAACCAATACCCAAACCGGCTGGAACTATAACCGCTACCTGCAGATCCAAAAATCAGGCGACATGTTTTACATGAGGAGCAGCAACGACGGCATTCATTGGGCTGACCTGCCCGGAAGCCCGGTGTCAAGACCTGATTTAAATGACGGTGCTTTACAGATCGGCCTTTATCACAGCACCTACGGGCCTCATCGTTCATATGTTAAATTTCGAGATTTTAAACTTACTACAAAAAGATAAAGATTGAAGGGATTTATCGATATTAATAACTGCTTTATCGATACTTAACATTTCTTAACACTTGCCCGGTGGATATTTGAGCTTTGTTTTACGCATGTTATAATTAAGTAAGCCATGCTTAGTTAAAAGCATGGCTTACCATAACAGCGCTATATCGATTGATGTTTAGTGGATAGGCAGGGCTTTAACAAATGTACCCGACGCATTAAAAATTATAGCGTATTTGGTACTGTTGGATGTAATGAACACAACGTAACCTTGCAAGGTGCCGCCGGAGCTTTCTGAAAATGCCTTATCAAATACATAACCGGGATAGGTAGTGGTTAGGTAAGTGGTAATAGCAGAGAGCAGGTTGGCTTCGGTTACGGCGGCATGTTTTAAATCGTGTTTTTCTATCTGAACACGTTTAACCAGTTTGCCTGCAGCAGTTACGGCAGTTGAGTACAGTACGCCGTTTTTACTGATCAATATGTACACATTATCGGGCGTAACGGAAGCATGCAGCAACGTATCGGTTGGATAAGTGGTCGAAAAATAGCTGCTAACGGCAGTAGGAAGGGCCGAAATGGCAACAGTGTCGCGGTGTTTACCGTCACGGTTGTCAAATGGGCCGCCCAGGTGCCATCCTGGTCCTTTAAGGTCTCTGCCTTCGCGTTGCTCAAGGGTGTTTACAAATGTACCCGTAGCAGTGAATTTGAGGCCAACCAAAGCACTGTTGTACTTGATCACTACTATGTAGTTAACAACTGTGCTGGTACTGTCGGTAATAGAATATGCTTTTTTGAAGGTGTAACCGCTGTAATTAGCGGTAAGGTAGGTGCCGATAGCAGTGGGCAATGCGCTAAAAGCAACGGTGTCTTTTTTGTCATGCTTGCCATAGCAGCCAACCATATAAACACTGTCTGTAGTAGAACTGGATGCAAGGCTTAAAGCGATGGCACCCGTTGAGGTAACGGTTGATGAAGAAACGCTGGCCGAAGCTGATTTTGAAGCGTTCTCCTTTTTACATGATGCCAGGCCAATTATTGTGCCCAGCATCAATAGTGTAGCGTAAAAGGATTTCATTTTTTTGGTTTAATTTAAATTGATAATTAGCGCTGTCTTTTGCGGACAGGTTTAATTAAAATTAAATCGGAAAGCGAGTTCATCGGATAATGTGTCGATAAATGCAGGATTTAAATCGACGTATGAAGATAGTTGGAAAAATGTTTGATTGCTGTAGAGATGCATAATCACATATCCGGTAGGTTTAAATTTAATCCATAAATGTTATGCCAATTTAGCAATCCGCGTGAGTTGAACCCCTCTGGGGTTCTGGTAATGGGAGGGGCGTTATTTCTACAAACCTTTTCCCCCTCTGGGGGATTTTTATAGTTTGATAAACAAGTATTAATTGAGGTGTGCTTAAGGACAATTGCACCAGAGGTGCAAAAGGTTTGTAGCGTGTAAAATTATAGAGATATCTTTTGCCCCAGAGGGGCAAAACAAGACGCCGCGCTAATTAAAATTAGCTGTCAGTCAATCGTAATTTACAAACGGGAGATATAATTATACGTTTTCACATTAAAATGCTTTCGCGTCTCAATTACACCTGGCTAAGCCATCAGTACTCGAAGCATCGGAAGGTTTAATGATCAGGGCTTTTTCAAAAAAAGGTTTTGCTTCTGCTTTTTTCCCGGCCATAAGCATTGACCAGGCCAGCATGTGGTTGCCATCGTAATCAAAGGGGTAAAGGGTTACCACAGCCCTGAAAAGCTTGATGGCCGGCTCATACTGTTTACGATTGTAATAAATTACACCTCCCCAATAATTTGCCTGTGTGTTTTGAGCGTCTATTTTCAGGATAGCGAGATATTGCTCCAGCACCTTATCCCAGCTTTGCAAAAAGGAAAGGGGCTTTACATAGCCAAATTTAGCTTCAACCGAGTTGGGTTTCAGTGTTATAGCCTTTTGATAGTAGCTTTGCGAGGCCGTGTAGTTTTTATTGAGATAATTGAGCCAGCCCAGCCTGATGGTTATCTCATAATTATTTTCCGAATAGTAGGGATAAATATCGGCGATGGCGGCAACGTAGTTTTTGTTTAATTCGTCGGTATAACTGTTATGAAAAGCTTTTTGAAGCACCGCATTTGTTTGTGCCTGCAATGGTGATGCAAATACAAATAAAAGAATGGCGGCTGTATATGTCTTCTTTAAAATTTCCATGTTATACCTAACGTAACAGAGTTTTGGTTATAGTTAACAGTGCGGTAAACGTCTGTTTTCTTTTCATAAAAGTAATTTAAATTCAGTAAGGCGTGGTTACCTAATTGGTAAAAAATGCTTTCGCCGCATTTAAATTTTGTAGGGTCGATGGCATTATACACATAAAGTCCGTCGGCATCCAGGTAATCATCCTGATTTCCAAAGGTGGCGGCTGTTTCTAACCATGTTTTATCCAGTACTTTGAAACCTACCGATTGGCTATATATAAAACTATGAGCCCCGCTTAAATTAGATACAGATGCTTTGCTCATCGTGTATAAATTCAGGTTCCCCAGAGGATAAAAATCCAGCTTTGCGTCGTATTGTTTTAAAGTTTTAGTAATAAGTTTTCCAAAATTAACATCAGCCTGCAAATCAACATAACGGGTATCATATTTTACGCCGAATAAACCGAGGTTGCTTTGATTGATATTGCTGCGGTAGCTGGTATGCAGGTAATGATATGCGCCAAGTATGCTGATGTTTTTCGCCAGTGAATACTTCACTTTGGCATAGTACTCTGTTTGTTTATCGGTTTTACCGATCTGGTTTTTATAATCAATATATCCCGAACGGAAAATATTCTGCTTAAAAAACATAAATGATTGATCAAGCTGTAAACGCCAGGTCAATCTTAAACCAATGCCGATCCGTTCAAAAAAGCCATTGTCGCGTTCATCATTGTTAGGCAGTTTTATCCCGCTTTCAATGGCAGCATCCGTTAGCCCAAACGGCGATAGTTTGATGGCGTACAGGGTTGCTGTGTCTAAATGTGATGCATTATAAAACGCCGCGCTATTATTGTTGACGTAGGTGTTGCAATAGTAAGCATACAAACGCGCTGTGGTGTTGTGCGGATCCTTCAGCAACACCCGGTTAAACTGGCTGATGGCCGCTTTATAATTACCCGTGAGCATATAAGCGTATCCGGCTTTAAAGCGCAGGGTAGGAGAGTCCACACTATCAGCAACCGATTTGCTTACAAAACTGATAAGTTGTTTCCAGTCTCCTGCGTTGTACAGTTGTTCGGCGGTACTATCGGCCACGGCAGCTTTATTATCCTGTGCACGGGCCGTAAGGGTAGCAAATATCAGGACAAAAAGAAGGGTTAGTTTTCTGTACTCCATTGTGCTTCAATATGCTTACCGTTTATATTTATGATGAAGGCTTGCAGGCTGCCGTGATCTACGAAAACCGTTGATTCGGCAAGGGGCGTTGTTTTGCCTGTAATCTCCTGGTATTGTTTGGATACAATATTTAACCCTGTTTTTTTTACCTGGATGCCACTTTTGTATTTTACGCCGATGAACCGGTAAAACGGATCGGCAAAATCCTGCAGCCAAAGCAATATTTTGCTACTGGTGAGCGATACCGGAAACTCATCGCTTGCCTGGATGTTCCCGGCATCGTTAAAAATAACTTTATAGGCTGCAATATAAAAATAGTGGAGCAACGAGGTTTTATCGCCATAAAAACTGGTGAAGTAAAACATAGTGCCATTATTGACAAAATAAGCAACAGCGCCGGTTGTTTTGCTGTAGATATAGGATTGCCCCCAGGTATCTTTAAAAATTTCCCACTCTTCGGTCAAACCATTTTCGGCTGTTAATTTTGCCACAAAACCCGGTTGAAGGTCGAATGCTTTTTTGAGCGATGCATTGGTTTCTGGGTTACTTATCAGCTCGTTTTCATTTGGGATACTGTAGCTTTCAATGCTGCTTTTATTATCCTTTTTGTTAAAGTAATAGGCAAATGGATATGGCAATGTTTTAGACCCGATATATGGTGTTGCCTGCAACTGGAAATGCAAATGTGGCTCGGGCGACCTACCCGAATTACCGCAGAAACCCAGCAAGTCACCTTGTTTGACAGTATCGCCGGGTTTAACTTTTATGGAGTTTTTTTTGAGGTGCGATAGTTTGGAATAAAGCCCCGCAGCATGGCGGATCACTACCGTATTGCCCCAGTTCTCCTTCAGGTTTTCTTCGCCTATGTCATTATCCTCTACATGGTTTACTACCAGTTCAACAACGCCCTCGCCGCAGGCCAGTACAGGTTTGTTGAAGCAGTAAAAATGCTCAGGAAGGGTGCCGGGATACTGAAACGTTTTTTGTTCATCGTCGGTGATCACAAAATCAAGCGCCTTGCCCCATTCGCCTTTGTGGGTAATTGGGCCATTATAACCCTGCGAAACCGTCCAATAGCCCATAAACGGCAAACTGAGCCTGATGTATTTCAAGTCGTTGAGCCTGTTTTGCAGGTTTAAAACATGATAAAGGTTTTTTTCGGGCGAGTAATGCTGTGCTGTGGTGAGCTGCAATTTGGGGTGATGGCCAATCAATATTAAAAAATAAAGCAGGCTGATATTGAGCACACAAAACGGTAACGAGAAAATAGGCAGTGCATGCAGTGCCATGAGTGTTGTAAGCGCGTTAATAAGCACGAAACCTAATGGAATACAAAAAATTGCCAGCAGGTAAGATCGTAACGAAGGGATAGTAAAAAAGCTTCCGATTGCCATAGAAGCCATCATTAAGTTGGCGCCCAAAT
>NZ_DASVOB010000129.1:0-3372 GCF_036383575.1 Mucilaginibacter sp. | reverse complement strand
GGCGGCAATGAAAAGCTCAGGTTATCGAATAATAATTTATCGCCGTATGATTTACTTACGTTATTAGCTTCAATCACCACATTGCCTAAACGTGGGCCTGGTGGAATGAAGAGCTCAAGCTTTTCTTCGCGTTCTTTAGTTTCCTCAGATGCCAGTTTTTCGTAATTGCCTAAACGGGCTTTTGACTTGGCGTGGCGGCCTTTCGGGCCCATGCGTACCCACTCCAGCTCGCGTTCCAGGGTTTTCTGGCGTTTGCTCTCGCTCTTCTCTTCCTGGGCCAAACGCTTGGCTTTTTGATCCAGCCATGAGGAATAATTTCCTTTCCATGGGATACCTTCTCCACGGTCAAGTTCCAGGATCCAGCCGGCAACATTGTCCAGGAAATACCTGTCGTGCGTTACTGCGATAACTGTTCCTTTATATTGTTGTAAATGTTGTTCCAGCCAATCAATAGATTCAGCATCCAAGTGGTTGGTAGGCTCATCGAGTAACAGAACATCCGGCTCCTTTAATAATAGGCGGCATAAAGCTACACGACGGCGCTCACCTCCCGATAATACCGAAATTTTGGTATCAGGTTCCGGGCAACGGAGGGCGTCCATAGCGCGTTCCAGTTTGCTATCCAGCTCCCAGGCATTCACTGCATCGATCTGATCCTGAAGTTCGCCCTGGCGGTTCATGAGCTTTTCCATGGCATCCGCATCTTCGTAATATTCAGGAAGACCGAATTTCTCGTTGATCTCTTCGTATTCCTTCAATAAAGCGGTGGTTTCGGCAACGCCTTCCTCAACTATTTCCCGTACTGTTTTTTCAGGATCAAGTTCGGGCTCCTGGCTCAGGTAGCCAACGGTATAGCCGGGCGAAAATACCACTTCGCCTATATTGGTTTTATCAATGCCTGCAATGATCTTGAGCAATGACGATTTACCGGAGCCGTTTAAGCCGATAACGCCAATTTTAGCGCCGTAAAAAAACGACAGGTATATGTTTTTTAATACTGTTTTTTGCGGGGGATAAACTTTGCTAACCCCGGCCATTGAAAAAATTATCTTTTCGTCTGCCATTATAATTGATCGATAAATAGAAATTCAAATATGGCTAAAATAGATGAAAAGGAAGGGAGCAGAATAATGATTAGGAGTAGTAATTTTAAGTAGATTTTTGAGTTATAATGTTAATTTAAATTTAATTGAACCTTAAGCGAAGAGGCACAACCATCTCCACGCGTTCGCCGTATATAGTTATATGACGATAATTACAGGCTAATGCCTAATTGTCATGTTTATGACGAAATGCCTTAAAATGTGGAAATGTTATAAAATATTTGAAAATTGTTTAAACTTTTTTAAGATATTTATATCAAACAGGTAAGTTTCGTTCGTATATTGTAAAAAAAATAGTTGTTAGCGGGCTTTTTAGGTAAAAACTGTTGATTGATGCCAAACTTTGATACATTGCGTATCATAACAATGTCTGTTTCTGCAAAGCGTTAAATGTTGGCAATATTGTTGATGAAAGTAAAACAGGCGTCGTAATTTGTAAAAACATAATTTATACATTAGGGCGTTCAATAATAAGAAAGGTATATATGGAAGCTAAATTTTCGCCGAGGGTAAAGGATGTTATTCAATATAGCAGGGAAGAGGCATTACGTCTTGGGCATGACTATATAGGTACTGAACATCTTTTGCTTGGGCTTATCCGCGATGGGGATGGTGTAGCAATTAAATTGCTGAAGGGATTGAACGTTGATACCGCAAAACTTCGCCGCGCCGTTGAGGATGCAGTAAAGGGAACTATTGGAACAAACGTACATATCGGCAGCATCCCGTTAACAAAACAGGCCGAGAAGGTATTGAAGATAACATATCTGGAAGCCAAAATATTTAAAAGCGATGTGATTGGTACAGAGCACCTGCTGCTGTCTATCCTTCGCGATGAAGACAACATTGCCTCACAGATACTGGTACAGTTCAACGTGAACTACGAAGTATTTAAAGGTGAAGTTGAATCGCATAAAAACGATGTTACTGACGAAATGCCGGGATCACCTACAGGTGGCGATGACGACTTTAAAGAAGAGGAGTCATTTAGTCAGCCTAAAAAAGTATCTGACATTAAATCAAAAACACCGGTGCTCGATAACTTTGGCCGCGATTTAACCCGCGCCGCCGAAGATGGCAAGCTTGACCCTATTGTTGGTCGTGAAAAAGAGATCGAAAGGGTATCACAAATTCTATCGCGCCGTAAAAAGAACAACCCTATATTAATAGGTGAGCCAGGTGTAGGTAAATCGGCCATTGCCGAAGGCCTTGCATTACGCATTGTTCAGCGCAAAGTATCACGTGTATTGTTCAATAAACGTGTAGTTACACTTGATTTAGCCTCGTTGGTAGCCGGTACTAAATACCGTGGCCAGTTTGAAGAGCGTATGAAAGCGGTAATGAACGAATTGGAAAAATCACCTGATGTAATTTTATTTATTGACGAGATCCATACTATAGTAGGCGCTGGTGGTGCTTCAGGTTCGCTTGATGCATCAAATATGTTCAAACCAGCATTGGCGAGGGGAGAGATACAATGCATTGGCGCAACCACTTTAGATGAATACCGCCAGTACATTGAAAAGGATGGTGCTTTGGACCGTCGTTTCCAAAAGGTAATGGTTGAGCCGGCTACGCCGACAGAAACTATCGAGATCCTGAACCGCATTAAGGATAAATATGAAGAACACCACGGTGTTACTTATACTCCTGAAGCAATAAACGCTTGCGTTAACTTAACCACCCGTTACATTACCGACAGGTTTTTACCGGACAAGGCTATCGATGCGCTTGACGAAGCAGGTTCACGCGTTCACTTAACCAATATCCACGTGCCTCAAAACATTTTGGATATTGAGCAAAAGATCGAACAGATCAAGATCGAGAAAAACAAAGTTGTTCGCAGTCAGAAATATGAAGAAGCTGCACAGTTACGTGATACCGAAAAGAATTTGTTAGTAGAGCTTGACCAGGCAAAAGCTGTTTGGGAAGCCGAAACAAAATCAAAACGTTACACTGTAACCGAAGATAACGTTGCCGAAGTAGTATCTATGATGACCGGCATCCCTGTACAACGTGTAGGCCAGGCCGATAGCCAGAAATTGCTGAACATGGCTGATACCGTTGCCAGCAAGATCATCGGTCAGGATGAAGCTATTAAAAAGCTAACCCGTGCTATACAACGTACCCGTGCAGGTTTGAAAGATCCTAAAAAACCTCTTGGTTCATTCATCTTTTTGGGTCCTACAGGTGTTGGTAAATCCGAGCTTGCCAAAGAGCTTGCCCGCTTTATGTTCGACACTGAGGATGCCCTGATTCAGATTGACAT
>NZ_DASVOB010000128.1:0-8683 GCF_036383575.1 Mucilaginibacter sp. | reverse complement strand
GCCGCCAACTTCAAGCCCGGTTTCGGGGGCCGAACTTAAAACGGGTAAAATCACAAAGCTGCTTTTGCGGGTGGTATCTTTATCAAAATACATCCGCTTTACAACGCGGGATATTTGTGAAAAGGCACTGGTTGAAAGCGTGCAGACCAGCATTAAGGTAACAAGTTTCTTCATAGATATTTGTAGTGGCTAATATAACCCATTTTGCTTTATAAGGTTCTGTGGACAATATTTTAAAATTATGATGACAATACCAGGAGGGGTAGGGGATATGTAACGTTAATTTTCAGGATGAAATGGTTATAAAAAGATAAAGTTCCATTTAAAATCCAATTTAACTAAAATGTCTACTTTTGCGGCTGAAATTTTATTGAAATATTATGAGCACTACAAGAGGACCTATTTCGCAGTTTATTGAAAGAAATTATCTGCACTTTAACGCCGCGGCATTAATGGATGCAGCAAAAGGCTATGAGACACACCTTGAAGAAGGCGGTAAAATGATGGTAACTTTAGCCGGTGCCATGAGTACAGCCGAGCTGGGTATTTCACTGGCCGAGATGATCCGCCAGGATAAAATTGCTATTATATCATGTACAGGCGCCAACCTTGAAGAGGATATCATGAACCTTGTGGCGCACTCGCACTACAAAAGGGTACCTAACTACCGCGACCTGAGCCCGCAGGAAGAATGGGATTTGTTAGAGAACCACTACAACCGTGTTACCGATACCTGTATCCCGGAAGAAGAAGCATTCCGTCGTTTGCAAAAACATATCCACAAGATCTGGAATGATGCTGATGACAGCGGCGAGCGTTATTTCCCGCATGAGTACATGTACAAAATATTATTGAGCGGCGAGTTGGAGCAATACTATGAAATTGATCCTAAAAACTCATGGATGCTGGCTGCTGCCGAAAAAAACCTGCCTATCGTAGTACCGGGATGGGAAGATTCAACCATGGGCAACATCTTTGCCTCGTACGTAATTAAAGGCGAACTGAAAGCATCAACCATGAAAAGCGGTATCGAATACATGGCATGGCTGGCAGGATGGTATACTGAAAACTCATCGGGCAAAGGCATTGGCTTTTTCCAAATAGGTGGTGGTATAGCCGGCGACTTCCCGATATGCGTTGTGCCGATGCTTTACCAAGACATGGAGATGCATGATGTGCCTTTCTGGAGCTACTTCTGCCAGATCTCTGATTCAACTACTTCATACGGTTCGTACTCGGGCGCTGTTCCTAACGAAAAAATAACCTGGGGCAAGCTTGACATCCACACGCCTAAGTTTATAGTAGAGAGTGACGCAACCATTGTTGCACCGCTTATTTTTGCCTGGTTATTAAAACAATAGATAAAATTTTATAATTAAAGTTGGATTGTAATTATTCTGAAAAAATGCCAAATGACATTAATATGCATTTAGCAGCGTTTAAATGAGGTTTTTTAACTATTTAGAACGATTATAAATTATAGGTTGGTGTCATTAATGTGTCACCGATAGTGTATAAAATTATACTTTTGTGCCTGTAATTATCCGATGAAACATACATCTTACAACAGTTTCAATCATTAATATAAAAATTATTTAGCATAAATACACTGTATGAGAAGTTTCTCATTGATTCTTAAACAATTCTCAAGGTCGGTTTTACTGATTGCCGGGTTTGCTTTTTGGAGTTTATCTACTGCGTTCGCGCAAACTGACGCTGCTAAAGGCGAGGCCATTTTCAAATCAAAATGTACTACCTGTCACAAAATCGAAAGCCGCTTAATTGGTCCGGCATTAGGCCCGCAACTTACTGAAGAAACTGACGATAAATATCTTATCCAGTGGATCCAGAATAACCAGGCGCTGATTGCTGCTAAAAACCCTAAGGCACTCAAAATTTATAATGAGTATAACCAATCGGGCATGACCGTATTCGCTGACCTTAGCGATGCAGATGTAGGTAATATCTTAACCTATGTTCGTACTACCTGGAAAGCTGAAAAAGATCAGCCACCTGGCGGCGGCGAAAAAGGCAAAGAGACCAAAGTTGAAAGCGGCCCAAGTGAGGTGGTTGTTTTCGGTTTGATCGGTATCATCGTTATCGCCTTCATCGTTATCCTGGTATTGAACAGGGTAGTAGGCTCTTTAGAGCGTATCCTGCTTAAAAACAAAGACCTTGTTATTGAAGATGAGGTTGCTGTAGTTGACGGCGCGGTTGCAGTTGACGCTAAAAAGGAATTTATCAGGAAGATCCTTAAAAACAAAAAACTGGTATTCTTTATATTGGTTGCAGGTACAGTTTCCATGTGTAGCTGGGGTTGGGTTTCTTTATGGAACACTAACGTACACCAGGGTTACCAGCCGGTACAGCCAATTAAATACTCGCATGAGTTACACGCCGGTATCATGAAAATTGATTGCCAGTACTGTCACTCAGGTGCATACAAGTCAAAAAATGCTTCTATTCCTTCATTAAACGTATGTATGAACTGCCACAAGGTTGTTAAAACCGAGTCGGAAGAGATACATAAGATCTATGACGCTTTGGGTTACGATCCAAAAACACAGAAGTATGACAGCACCCAGGCTAAACCAATCCAATGGGTACGTATCCACAACCTTCCTGACTTGGCTTACTTTAACCACTCTCAACACGTAAAAGTTGGCGGTATTAAATGTCAGCAATGTCACGGTCCGGTACAGGAAATGAAAGAGGTTTACCAGTACTCTCCGCTTACTATGAAATGGTGTATCCAGTGCCACAAACGTACCGAAGTTAACGGTAAAGGCAATGCTTACTATGACAGCATCCTGGCTGCACACGATAAGATCAAGAAAGGTGAGAAAGTTACAGCCGCCGTGTTAGGTGGTATCGAGTGCGGTAAGTGTCACTATTAATAAAAAGAATTTAGCATTACAGTTTATATAGCTTAAATGGACAGCAATAAAAAATACTGGAAAGGTTTAGAAGAACTAAACAGAACACCAGAATTTGTTGAGAAAAATAAAAACGAATTTGCAGAGCCAATTCCTATCGAGGAAGTGCTTAGCGGATCTGGTTTATCAGCTAAAACTCCTCGCCGCGACTTTTTAAAGGCGCTTGGCTTTGGTGTTGGTGCGGTTACATTGGCGGCTTGTCAGAAAGTGCCGGTGCATAAATCAATTCCATACCTGATCAAACCTGAAGAGGTTACCCCGGGTGTGGCTAACTACTACTCTTCAACCTACGAAGGCCAGGCTATTTTGGTTAAAACCCGCGAAGGCCGCCCTATCAAAGTTGAAGGTAACCCTAACGACGTGTTTTCAAAAGGCGGTTTAAGTGCACAAGCCCAGGCTTCGGTACTTGACCTGTATGATGATAACCGTTTAAAAGATCCTAAATTAAAAGGCAGCGAAGCAGGCTGGGCCGAGGTTGATGCTTTTGTTATTAAAGAGCTTGCGGCTGTTGCAGCAGCAGGTAAAGGTATCCGTTTGGTTACTTCAACTGTTTATAGCCCTTCAACTTTAGCAGTTATTGCCGAGTTCATTGCTAAATACCCTACTGCAAAACATATCAATTATGATGCGGTTTCATACACCGGTATCATCCAGGCTAATCAAAACAGTTTTGGTAAAGCAGTATTGCCTCACTACAACTTTGATAAAGCCGATGTAATTGTAAGTTTCGGTGCTGATTTCTTAGGTACCTGGATCTCGGGCGAAGAATTTACCCGTCAGTACGTGTCAAACCGTAACAGCAAATCGCTGGCAAACAAAAAAATGTCGCGCCACATTCAGTTTGAAACTGGTATGAGTATGACCGGTACTAACGCCGATGCCCGTATCACTACCAAACCATCTGAAATTGGTGTTGCATTAATAAACCTTTACAACGCGATATCTGGTACTACTTTACCTGGTTCAAAAGCAACCGGCAGTAAAAAAGTTGATACTGCTATCCAGTTAGCTGCTAAAGAATTAGTAGCTGCTAAAGGTAAAGCGCTGGTTGTTTCAGGATCAAACGATGTTGCTACCCAGGTATTAGTAAACGCCATCAACTCCTTATTGGGTAGCTACGGTACTACTATCGACTTAGATAACCCTTCTAAACAATACGCAGGTAATGATGCTGCATTTGTTGAGTTTGTAAGTGAAGTAAAACGCGGTGATGTTGGCGCAGTATTATTCCTGAATGCTAACCCTGCTTATGATTACTATAAAAATGATGAGTTTAAAGCAGCGTTGAAAAACGTTCGTTTAAATGTATCATTTGCTGATCATGACGACGAGACAGCTTTATTAGCTACCGTTAATGCACCAAATCACCACTACCTGGAGTCATGGGGCGATGCTAACGCTGTTGAAGGCTACTACACTGTAGTTCAGCCTACCATTAACCCGGTTTATAACACCCGCCAGGCCGAGCATAGCTTACTGGTTTGGATGGAAAACCCAATAAAAGATTACTACACTTACGTACGCAAAACCTGGGATGCAGGTTTGTTGGCAAAAGGTGGCTTATCTGGCCAAAAAGGCTGGGAAACCCTGTTGCAAACAGGTATGGTAATAGCTGCTCCTGCAACAGCAGGCGCATACAGCTTTAGCCTTGACCTTGCCGGTGTAACACAAAAAATATTAACCCAGAGCAAGGCTGTTGCCGCCGATGGTGACAAATTTGAACTACAACTTTATGTTAGCCAGGCTATAGGTGATGGTAAACGTGGTAACAACCCATGGTTACAGGAACTTCCTGATCCGGTTTCAAAAGTTACCTGGGATAACTTTGCTGCCATGTCAATTTCTGATATGAAGAAATTGAAAATTGAAGAAGGTGATGTGATCAAGATTGACGCTAATGGTTACTCAGTTGAGTTACCGGTATTGGCTCAGCCAGGTCAAACCCAGGGCACTTTATCAGTAGCTGTAGGTTACGGCCGTACAAATGCTGGTCCGGTTGGTAACAACGTTGGTAAAAATGCTTTCCCATTCTTCAGCTTAAGCAATGGTACTTTCCAAACAGCTGCTGTAGCATCATTCAAATCGGCTGGTTACAAATCGCCGCTTGCACAAACACAAACTCACCACTCATACGAGGGTAGGAGCGTGATCCGCGAGGCTACTTTTGTTGAATACAAAAAGAACCCGGCAGCAGGCAGCGGTAACGAGCATGGTCGTAAGGATTATAACGGCGAATCACTTTGGGATAACCATGACCGCCCTGTTTATGACTGGGTTATGGCTATCGACCTTAACGCTTGTACCGGTTGCGGTGCATGTGTGGTTGCATGTTCTGCAGAAAATAATATCCCGGTTGTAGGTAAAGATGAGGTTTCACGTCGTCGTGAAATGCACTGGATCCGTATCGACCGCTACTATAGCTACAATGACCACGGTAATAGCGAAGAAGCAGTTACCAAAGAAAAGGAAATTGATAAGCTTGAGAACTTTGACAATGTATCGGTTGTTCACCAGCCAATGCTTTGCCAGCACTGTGACCACGCGCCTTGCGAAACTGTGTGCCCGGTATTAGCTACCGTTCACTCGTCTGAAGGTTTAAACCACATGGCTTACAACCGTTGCGTAGGTACCCGTTATTGCGCAAACAACTGTCCGTTCAAAGTACGCCGCTTTAACTGGTTCAACTATTGGAACGACGCTCGTTTTGACAACTATCTGCAAGGTGAGCATACACAATTAGTACTTAACCCAGACGTGGTTACACGTTTCCGTGGTGTTATGGAAAAATGCTCAATGTGTATCCAACGTATCCAGGCTGGTAAACTGAAAGCTAAAATTGAAAAACGTCCGCTTAAAGACGGCGAGGTCAAAATGGCTTGTCAACAAACATGTTCAGCTAACGCTATCGTGTTCGGTAATAGGAATGATCCTAACTCTGAAGTTTCAAAAGCACTTGCAAGTGAAAGAACTTACTACGTGCTTGAAGAACTTAACGTACAACCAGGTATTGGTTACCAGACAAAAGTTAGGAATTTGATAGAAACTGAAGCTCAGGCATAAATTTTTATATACAGAGATTAAGATATATGGCATCTCATAGTGAATCAATAATAAGGGAACCGTTAATTACGGGTAAAGACATCACGTATGCAAAAATTACGAATGATGTATTACGCCCTGTAGAAAATATGCCGGGTAAAGCCTGGTGGATCGGTTTTAGTGTGGCCTCACTTGGCGCCTCACTTTGGGTTTTCGCGATCAGCTGGACTTTTTGGTTTGGTTTAGGTGAGTGGGGCCTTAACAAAACAGTAGGATGGGCATGGGACATTACCGGTTTCGTATGGTGGGTAGGTATCGGTCACGCCGGTACGCTGATCTCGGCGGTATTGTTACTGTTCCGTCAAAACTGGCGTAACTCAATCAACCGTTCGGCCGAGGCGATGACGATCTTCGCGGTAATCTGTGCGGCCACTTATATCGCCGCTCACATGGGCCGCCCGTGGATGGCAGTTTATTCGTTACCATTACCTAACCAATACGGTTCGTTATGGGTAAACTGGAACTCACCGCTTATCTGGGACGTGTTTGCGATCTCAACTTACTTCTCGGTTTCATTGGTATTCTGGTATACAGGTTTATTGCCAGATATCGCTACCATCCGTGACCGTGCTCAAGGCTTACGCCGCCGTATCTATTCGGTATTATCATTCGGTTGGACAGGTTCAGTAAAAACCTGGCAGCGTTTTGAAACCGTATCGTTGATCCTGGCAGGTGTTTCAACCCCACTGGTACTTTCGGTACACACCATCGTATCAATGGACTTTGCAACTTCTCTGGAACCGGGATGGCACACCACCATCTTCCCTCCATACTTCGTTGCCGGTGCGATCTTCTCAGGTTTCGCCATGGTACAAACCCTGTTGCTTATTGCACGTAAGGTTTTAGGGCTGGAAAACTATATCACCATGTTCCACATCGAATCGATGAACAAGATCATCATGTTAACCGGTTCGATAGTAGGTGTGGCTTACTTAACAGAGTTGTTCATCGCTTTCTACTCACAAAACGAGTATGAGCAATATGCTTTCGCAAACCGTATCGCCGGTCCGTACTGGTGGGCTTACTGGAGCATGATGACCTGTAACGTAATTACCCCTCAGCTGTTCTGGTTCAAAAAGATCCGTACCAATATTCCATTGTCATGGGTATTGTCAATCGTGGTTAACATCGGTATGTGGTTTGAGCGTTTCGTAATTATCGTTACCTCACTACACCGCGACTTTATACCTTCAAGCTGGGCTATGTTCTATCCAACCTGGGTTGACGTGAGCGTGTTCATCGGTTCAATTGGTGTATTCTTTACTATGTTCCTGTTGTTTATCAGGGTATTGCCTTCAGTGGCTATGGCCGAGGTTAAATTGCTGCTGAAAAGCTCAAGCGAGCAGGCTAAGAAGAAACTTATGGACGAAGGCCATGTTGTACCTGCCGAAGCAGAGTTTTATATCGCTTCGCTGGAGAAATTTGATAGTGTTGAACAGTCTGAATACTTAAAAGCATAATACTAATGAGTAGCACTAAATATATATTAGGCGTTTTTGATGATCCCGATGATATGATGCATGGGATCGATAAGCTGCAAAAGAACAGCGTACCTATTTATGACGTTTATACGCCTATGCCTATCCACGGTATCGAGGCTAAACTGAACATTAAGGATTCGCGCCTTGGTTATGCAGCATTTATGTTTGGCTGTTTAGGCGGCACTATTATGTTCAGCATGGTTTACTATATGCTAGTTCACGACTGGCCTATCAATATCGGTGGCAAAAACTTTTTTGCTATCCCCGATTTTATCCCGGTTACATTTGAGTGGACGGTATTGTGGACCTCGTTTGGCATGACATTTACTTTCTTCTTTGCAAGTCACCTTTTCCCGGGCCGTGCGCCAAGGGTAATGGACCTGCGTGCAACTGATGATAAGTTTATAATTGCTATCAATGCTAAAGGGAATATTCCACACGACGATATAACTAATTTACTAAAAGAAGCGGGCGCTACAGAAGTTAAGCATAACGACAGAAAATATGTTAGCTATGAATAAAATTAAAATATTAGGAACAATAGTTACTATTATCGCTGCTTCGATAGTTTTTACATCGTGCAAAGATAAAAGGAGCACCGGTTGGGAGTATGCACCTAATATGTACGAGCATTTGGCATACGATCCGGATCAGAAAAATAACAATTTTAAAGATGGTAAAACCGCTCAGTTGCCGCCTGCGGGAACTATACCGGTTGGCTTTACCAAATTTGATTATCCAAATACCAAAGAAGGTTATGAATTAGCCAGCGTTGAGGTAAAAACAGTATTGGCTCAAACCCAAGCTAACTACGCCGACGGTAAGATCTTATTTGAGCATTTTTGCTCTCCTTGCCATGGTGTTAACGGTCAGGGTGATGGATTGGTGGTTCAGCACGGTTATCCGGCTCCCCCATCATATTCAAAAGGCCAGTCATCACGCGGTGGTAACATGAAAGACCTTACAGACGGTAAAATTTATCATACCATTACTTACGGTGTAAATGCTATGGGTTCATACGCTTCTCAGCTTGCTCCCGAAGAACGCTGGAAAGTGATCATGTATGTTCACCATTTACAAACCTTATAAGAAAAAGATATTAATGAAGACTCATAATAATTTTGACGGGCAATACGAATTTGTCGGCAAAGCCAAAACATGGAGCTT
>NZ_DASVOB010000127.1:0-2427 GCF_036383575.1 Mucilaginibacter sp. | reverse complement strand
GATGGGCGGAGCAGTAGCAGTGGGCAGTTTTCAGTTAGCAGTTTGCAGTGATAATAAATGAAATCATGACTGCAAACTGCCCACTATAAACTGCTAACTGACCTACAAGTCGGCCACTTTAAACGGCTTCACATCAACACTCTCCCAAACTCGTTGGGTAATATAAGGATCTGCATTTTTCCAGGCTTCCAATTCTTCAAAAGTTTCAAACTGCACTATCATTGTTGAGCCTATCATTTTGCCTTCGTCATTGAGCATAGCGCCGGCTACAACTAAATTACCATTGGCTTTAAGCGCTTTAGCACCATCAACATGATGCGGTCGCGCGGCCATGCGGCGATCAAATGCTTCAGCGTCTGTAAAATCATATGCGGTTACAAGGTATTGTTTCATGAGTATTTTTTAACTGGTTAAACACATTTTTCGAGCCCGAATATCTGCAAAACTATCTCATAAAAATAAATTAAAAATTAAATTAAATTTATAACTGTAAAGTTGACAATTTTTCCAATATTTGTTTTCCGAAAAACCAACCTGAATAATGAAGAATAATTTGCACCAGGAATTTATTAAGATCTTTAACAAAGAAGCAAACAACGTGTACTTTTCGCCCGGTCGTGTAAACCTTATTGGCGAGCATATTGATTATAACGGCGGGCTGGTTATGCCATGCGCCATTACTTTTGGCACTTATTTACTAACCTCCCCTAACGAGGATGGCATTTTCCGCTTCAGGAGTTTAAACTTCAGTGAGCAAAAAGATATTCCGCTGCAACTTCATTATGAAAAAAACGGTGAAAACTGGTTTAACTTTCCTATCGGTGTAATTGATCGTTTTATTAAAGACGGCCATCAGTTAAAAGGCCTTGATATGTTATTTTATGGCGATATCCCAATCGGCTCGGGCTTGTCGTCATCTGCATCTATTGAAGTAGTTACTTCTTATGCACTTAACGACCTGTTTAACAGCGGCTACAGCAAGCTCGACCTTGTTAAATTGTCTAAATATGTAGAAAACAATTTTATTGGTGTTAACAGTGGCATTATGGACCAGTTTGCAGTAGCCTTCGGCGAAAAAAATAAAGCCCTGATGCTTAACTGCGATACCCTGGATTACCAGGCAGTTGACAGTAATCTTGGCGAATATGTACTTGCTATCATCAATACCAACAAGCCCCGCAAACTGGCCGAATCAAAATACAACGAACGCGTACAGGAGTGCCAGGCAGCCCTCACGGCCCTGCAGCAGCAATTGGATATCAAATATCTTTGCGAGATAGACAGTGCTACTTTTGAGCAATACAAACACCTGATCACAGATCCGATTGTTCTGAAACGTGCAAAACACGTAATTGAAGAAAACGATCGCGTAAAATTGGCAGCAACAGCTCTTGCCGCTAATGACCTGGCGGAGTTTGGTAGACTGATGTATGCATCACACGATTCACTGCGCGATTTGTACGAAGTAAGCGGTGTTGAATTGGATACTGTTGCCGAGTACAGCAAAACCAACCCGGATGTTGCCGGTGCCCGTATGACCGGTGCTGGTTTTGGCGGTTGTGCTATAGCCCTGGTTAAAGGTGGTGCTTTTGATAAATTCAGTAAGGAAATAACCGATTATTATACACAAAAAATAGGCTACGCCCCATCTGTTTACAACTCACTCATTGGTGATGGCGTAGGCGAGCTGGCTTCAGTACTTAACTAACGGCTTTTTTTAATATTTTTGCGCCCTTATAATGGTTCATTAGTTCATTGGTGTTTTACCTCAATGAACTAATGAACCATTTAACTAATGAACTATAGGGATGCGCAAATTAAAGTTAGATGAGCTGAACCGGGCTACGGTTGATGAATTTAAAGCACAGGATAAATTACCGGTAGCCGTAGTGTTGGATAACGTGCGCAGTATGCACAATATCGGCTCTATCTTTCGTACTTCTGACGGCTTTGCGGTTGAACAGGTTTGCCTTTGCGGCATCACCGCACAACCTCCCCACCGTGAAATTGAAAAAACAGCCCTCGGCGCAACCCAATCAGTTAACTGGACTTACTACGAAACTCCTTTACAGGCTGTTGAACAATTACGTAAAGATGGTTACCAGATCATTGCCATTGAACAGGCCGAAAACAGCACCATGCTCCACGAATTTAAACCTACTGATGATGGCAAATACGCCCTGATTTTTGGGAATGAGGTAAACGGCGTAAGCGATGAGGTGATGCAGGTGATAGATGCCTGTATCGAGATCCCTCAATTTGGCACCAAGCATTCGTTTAATATAGTTGTATCCGCAGGGATCGTGCTTTGGGACTTTTTTGCTAAGATGGTGATATAAGACAACACTTCGCTCTACACCACGTCATTGCGAGCGCAGCGCGGCAATCGCATGCTATACAGGGCGAATATGCTTCCGTGCGATTGCC
>NZ_DASVOB010000126.1:0-15089 GCF_036383575.1 Mucilaginibacter sp. | reverse complement strand
ACCTCAATACCATTTTCATCACGTTTTAATTCCCATTTTCCCTGGGCGCAAAGCCTGGCAGGTGAAAAAAATAAAAAACAGCTAAGGAGCCATAACCCATTCAGAATATTCTTTGTGCGCCTGCTCATCATTTGCTTTTTTGTTTTTTTAGATCAAAGTACATGCTGATGTGGGGTATTGCTTATACCGCAAGCCTCATCATCCTTATTAATTACAAACGGGATTGCAAATCGTTTCGTTTAAATATACAAGTCCGGGCGCAGGAACCGGGAACCTCTGTCTGCGAATCATCGAATTGCATCGACCAATAATGGACCTCCTTTTTATTCATGTCACATTTTTATATCATTTGTGCTTGTTAACGGTCAGCTAACATGAGTGGGCTAAGTTGGCAGTCGAAATTTTAAATAAAATATCCTCGACAAAAAATTACTTATGGTACTAAAAACTAACAGGAAAATAGGGCTGTTAATTAAAACCGGTTTAATGGTTATAGTAGCTGGCTGCATCAGCGGTTCGGCATTGGGGCAATCGGCTCATGTAAACCCATGGACTCCTAAGCCGCTGGGTACTTTACCGCCGCCGGCCAGCCTCAGTAAAGGTGTTTGGCTTAAAGGCGAGCTGCATATGCATTCCCGGCATAGCAAGGAGTCATCAAATAATTCAATCTCGAAGATCATCGCCTTTTGTAAATTGGTTGGGATCGATTTTCTGGCTATTACCGATCATGACAACCATGTTGAAGGGGATGTAGCCCACAATACCTGGGCTGATCCGGAGTTCAAGTCGGACTCTGTATTGTTGTTATATGCTGCTGAGTGGACAACCACCCGCGGCCATGGCAACGCATTTTCGGCAAAACCCTACGATCATCAAAAGCTATATGATGTGCGCGACCAGCGCGATACTGTTGTTGGGCGTATAAAGAATAGCCTGGGTATCCATCTGTCGGCCAATCACCCCAGTGGTAAAGATCATTTTGGGTACTCGTATGATATGGTCAATTCTATTGAAGTATGGAACTCAGCCATCTGGTCAAAAAATGCCAATGCTATCATGATCTGGGACGATATGCTATCATCAGGGCGCAAACTAACCGGCAGGGGAGGAAGCGATGCTCATCACGGTGTACCCGTAGGAGATGAAAAGGCAGGCCCTAATACCTACCAAGCTAAAGCCAATTATGCCGGAACTCCTACTACCTGGGTATTTGCTACTGCGCGTACCAAACAGGCTGTTATAGATGCGTTAACCAACGGTAGGGTATCTATAAGTTCAAACCCATATGCGCCGCGAGTTGAGTTTTATGCGGATTTAAATGGTGATGATAAAATGGATATGATGATGGGCGATAACGTGAAGGCAACAGGAAAGCCGGTTAAATTTAGGGTTCAGTTAACCGGAAACAGCATTCGTGATACCACTTATACCATTAATATAGTAAAAAACGGCAATCCTTTTACTACGTTAAAAATGGATGGTAAAACAGCGGTGGTTGAATTTACCGATACACCGGCAATTGCTGGCCGTACATATTACAGGGTTACGGTTGAAGGGTCGGCCACACCTTACCCGCAGGTGCCGCAATCGGCAGCACTGAGCGGGAATATGGTAGGGTTGTCAAATCCTATTTGTTTTAATTTTGATCCGAATTTCTGACAACCATATATAATTGAGAAAACCGTACACGAGCTTACTGTGTACGGTTTTTTATTGTAACTATTAACTAAAAGAACGAAGCTGCAGTTAAAGTGTTGATGTTTCTTAGATAATTATTGAAACACCTGTTCAATACGGATTTGTTTAGTTTAGATAAGGTTGGTATGTCATCATTAATTATTGTGATGTAACAGGATATAAAAAGAGCCGCATTATGCAATGCAGAGCGGCTCTTTTTGTTGTTTATTAACGTGAACCAATGTATTTCCACGTTTCTGTCCAGGTTGTTCTAATATAAGGGGGAGTTGGAACGGAACTTGGTTGTAACATGTTGTAGATAATATCTATCGTTTTAGTACTCGGATCATATGCATTTATACCTGATGGATCTAATGCTGCTGATCTGGTATTGGAAGCAGGCTGACCATAATAATTTGTAACAGCAGCCACTTTATTGGTAGCTGGATCAAATTCAATTATCAAAGCAAAATTACCATAGTAACTATAACCGGTTCCCGATCTGATTGGCATATCGTTACCACCAACGACGTAATTGTCATAAACTTCGCATTTTGTAGCAGAGATAGTTCTTAATTCAAATTGCATAGGCCCTTTGCTTACACTTGTTAGATATTCGTTAATATGACCTAAAGTGTTGTTGACCTTGTCAACCATTGTGCCGTTTACTTCATAAATTCCATCCCATTTGTTTTTAACGCTGAAGAAAGCATACAACGTATCTTTACTTGCATCATGAACTCCTAAGCCATCTGTTCCGGTAAGTTTGTAAGCTAAACCATATGTTTTTGAAAGATCAAGTTTACTTCCGTCAAGTTTTATGATAAAATCCTGTGCAAATGTACCTGAAGCAAATTTAAAGGTCAGATCGCCGTTTGTTGCTTGTGTAGTGTTTGCGTTGCCTAATGTATAAAACGACTGTGGTAACAACTCATAAGATGATCCGTTTTTTGCGTTGTATTTTGTAAGTGCATCCGGGAGAGATGTAAGTACAAAAGTTTGTGCTTTATTTAATTCGGTCTGGCTCTTCGCATCTTTTTTTAACGTAAATACGTCAACCGTTTTTACATCAGTGAATGGTTCAAAGAAGGTTGGATTAACCATACCGCCAGGAAAGCCAATGAGCGTTTTTCCATTATCAGCCGCTTGTCCGCCAACTTTATCAGCAGCAGTCTCTTTCCGGCAGCCTGAAAAAAAGGCAATAGATGCGATACCGGCAACAAGCAAATATTTATTGAATATATTCTTTTTCATGTTGAGTCAATTTTTAAGAATTAGTTTGTCCTTGTATCCCACCATACGTGCGAATCCTGGCTATCACCGCCTGTTAATCTCGCAACTGCTGCATTCACATTTGCACCATTGGTATTGTATTCGCTGGTTGCATAAACAAACCTGCGTACAATTTTCTTAGATGAGTTTGTTGCATCAGGAGCTGGGGTAAGCGCCGGCCAACCGGTTTTTCTCCAGATATCCCAGGCCATATGTCCATCAGGATAAGTTGAGATCCATCTTTGAGTTGATATGTTCTTTACCTGGGTATGGGTAATATCAGCATCTTTCGTATCGGTAACAGGGAACTGGTTTAAGTAAGCAGTTGAAGGTGTGCCAACACCCCACTGAGCAAATGAAGCGGTTACACCTGCTTTGTAATCTGTAGAAATGGATTCTGATGTCCAGCCAAGGTTAGCAGCCTCTGCGCGGGCCAGCCATGTTTCGGCAGCACTGATCAGCATTACATAACCATTTTCCAGTCTGAAATCACCGCGTAGTACACGGGCCCATTTTGGGTTAGCATCGGTAAAGGCAGTCACAGTTAAACGGGCTAAACCATAAGGAACACCAATGTTTGATGTAGTAACATTGCCTGAAGCTTCGCTTTCACCGCCAAAAGCAGCCTGACGAGGATCGTTGGTAGCAGCAGTAACATCAGTAAGGGTTTTTGACTCGGCAAAGTCCTTACGGCCATTGTAAAGGTTCCACCAAGCACTTTTGTAATTGCCGCCCGGATACTGAAGCAAGAAGTTTTGCGAGTTATCGGTGATCACACCAGAGGCGATGGCTTCGCTGGCGGCAGCAGATGCAACAGAAGAAGCCGCTGACACATTTGACATCTGAACTGCAACAAGCAGCTTAAGCGAGTTTGCCATTCTTTTCCATGATGCAACGTCGCCACCATAAATGATATCACCACTTATTGGTGAGGAATCAAATGAATTTATAGCTGTTGTTAACGTGGTAAGTATGCCTTTGTAAATAGTTTCCTGGGTATCGTATTTAGGCAAAATGTTAGCCGAGCCTTTTAAAGCCTCGCTGTATGGAACATCGCCCCATGAATCGGTCACTATCCAGAAAATATACTGCTGCAATATTTTGGCAACATTAACCATGTTCTTGTTAGGATTTTGGTTGATGATGAGCTGCAGGTTGTTAAGATTACCTGCATAGTTGCCTGTAAACCCGTTTTGAGGCAGGTTGTACAATGATGTACCTGAATATTGCGTTTCTGTAAAATATTGAGCGTATTGACCGCCGCTTATCGCTTCGGTACCGGTTGAGCCGTAGCCACCTAAGCCCGCTTCAACGTTTGATAATAAGGCCGAAGGGATAGGTATTACTGTTGCTGCCGGATTGTTGTTCACATCGCCGAAATCCTTTAGCTTACTGCAACCCGCGCCTAAAAAGCTAAACGCGCCTGCTAATGTATATAGATATATCTTTTTCATTTTGTTGTTGATCTAATAGTCCTTAATCGCTTAGAATGTTACTTTTAAGTTGAAACCGAAACCTCTTGTGCCCGGGTATTGAGCAGTTTCACCTTCTGTTGCGCTGATCTCTGACGGATCGAAATCTTTCGATTTAGCGTATATCAACAATAAGTTACGGCCGGTTAAATCAATCCTTGCCGACTGGAATACGTTGCCTAAACCCCATTTCTTGATTGGTAGGTTGTAACCCACAGCAACTTCGCGAAGTTTGATGAAAGTAAGATCGTAGATATAAGGGTCGTAAGTTTTATTGTTGGTTAAACCCTGATAGTATGATTTTGCGTCAACATAGTAGGTAACAGGTTTATTATCAGCATCAACGCCGGTAACTTTAACACCACCACCATCAGCAACAGGATCACGTACCGACATGCCTTTATCATTAAGTGCTGCAGTATTAGCTGTTAAGCCGCTATACTGGCCCCAACGGTTTGATAATGAAACGAATTTACCACCAAACTGATAGTCAATGTTTGCGCTTAGTACAAAGTCTTTAAATAAAGTGAATGAGTTTTGTAAACCACCTGTGTACTTAGGCAACGCGCTTCCGAAATATACGTTAGGATCATTGATATAAGCACCAGATGAAGTTAAGATCGGGATACCGGCCGAGTTACGTTTTATGCCGTTACCATAGATCTGTCCCCACCATTTACCTTTTTGATTGATCAGGTAAGGCATATCTGTACCCCAAACACCGGCAACCTGTACACGGTCAACACCGTATTTGTTGCTGATCTCAACAACGGTGTTGTCAAGTAACTGGGCAAAGTTTGTGCTTACTGTCCAGCTAAAGTTTGGTAATTTAATTGGTGTACCGCTTGCAGTTATCTCCAAACCTCTTCTTTTGATCAAACCTACGTTGGTCAGGATAGATGATACACCGCTGGCAGCGTTAACAGCTAAGCCCAGTGGGATGTCTTTATCATCTGCTGCCCAGTAAGTAGCGCCAAAAGTTAAACGGTCATTAAAGAATCCTAAATCTAAACCAACTTCTTTTGAAGTTGTGGTAGTTCCATGCAATGCCGGATCAACGAATTGAGTTGGGCCGCCTTGTAATAAAGCACCATTCCATTTGTTTGCTGCAATGCCATAAAGAGTGTTATTCCTGTATGCACCAAATGTTTCGGTTGATGTACCTAATGCTAACGGTACCTGGCCCCATGATCCCCTTACTTTACCATAGCTCAGCCAGTCTTTAAATTCAGGTAGCAGTTCGCTGAATACGATTGAACCACCGAATGATTTTGACAAGACCGAGTTGGCATCGTTTACAGTAGAAATGGTTGAGAACCAGTCGTTACGTAAGGTTGCATCAACATAGTAAATCTTTTTGTAGTTGGCAGAGGCTTTTGCAAATACTGCACGGTATTGCTCCTGGATCCTGCTGTTGCTTGCGCTGATCGGGTCGACAGAGTTAGCCAGGGTGTAAAGATCCGGAACGCTTAAACCGTTATTGGTATTAGCACCGTTATCTTTGTAGCTCCAGTTATAAAAGTCACTACCTGCGTTAACATTGATGTGGAAATCTTTGATCTGCTTGTCGTAGTTAAGCAAGGTTTCGTAGTTTTCACGGTTAGAGTAGGAGGTAGAGGTACCGTAGCCTGCTTTCTGACCTGTTTGGGTACCGCTCGCCTGTATTTCAGACGAAATTTTACCCTCGTTCCAGGTATTGGTTTGGTTGCGGCGGTAGGTAACCTTAAAGCTCAGATCGTTATTGATCTTGTACTGTAAGTAGATATTACCGTACAAACGATCACGGGTGTTAAGGTTTTGCCATTGTTTTTGCCATAAATATGGGTTATACCAGTAGTTACCTGCATAAAATGCGCCTGGGTTAGATGCATCGTATGAGTTAGGGTTTTGGTGGTTCCAGCTAACATAAGTACCATCGGGTGATTTTAGATCCTGCAATTCTTTCATGATACCCATATCCAAATCACGGTGGAACCATGAGTTGAACGAGCCGCTTGAAGCACTTGCATAAGCATCACTGATCTGGCCATGAAGTTGTGTGCCCGAAAAGTTAATACTTGCACCTGCAGTTAGGTGTTTGTTAAGATCGTAGTTAGCGTTTAATGTAAAGTTGTTTTTGTTTAACCAGGTTTCAGGTACTATACCTGTAGTGTGCTGGTTATTGTATGACATCCTGATGTTGTAATCGTCGGCAGCTTTGGTGAAGGCAACGCTGTTATTCAAAGCTACACCGGTACGGAAAAAGTCTTTTGCGTTATCAGGCTGAGGGGTCCATTTCGCTGTTTTGAATGAGTATTTTGTACCGGCAGCCCATGCATACCATGGAATATACTCCTGGCCAACCATTTTGGGCCCCCAGCTGCTATCATCGGTATAGTCTGGATAATATTTGCCGTCTAAAGCTTTCCATCCTTCCGGATCGCCATCTTTCCAATGGTATTGAATAAAATCAGCAGAGGCACCACCGCCATAGGTGTTTTGGTAGTTAGGCAGGATGTAAGCCCTGTCGAAATTTGCACCAAGGTTTAGCTCAACACCAACGCCTTTTGATTTTTTACCTTTTTTGGTTGAGATAACGATAGCGCCATAAGCACCTTGTGAACCGAACTGTGCAGAAGCAGCAGGGCCGTTCAGGATACTGATGTTGTCGATGTCATCATTGCTTAAATCATCGGCGTTTGGCATTATTGTACCGTCAACTACATACAAAGGGTTGTTGCCGCTACCAAAGCCTGTAGCACCACGCAACCTGATGTTGGTATTACGGCCCAATGCTGCAGCCGACTGGCTACGTACCTGAACACCAGCAACCTTACCTGCCAACGCGTTGTTAACGTTAGGCTGACGGATAGTGTTAAGCGCGTCTGACTTTACTACCTGTGCAGCATACGAAGCCGAACGTGATGATTGTTTGGTACCGTAAGCACCGGTAATTACCACTTCTGATAATTTGTTAGCACTGCTTGTTAGTTTAACATCTAAGGGAGCCGAAGTAATTTCGACAGTTGATGAGGTAAAACCAATAAAGCTAAAGCTTAAGGTTTTTGCAGAGGCGGGGGCAGATAAAGAGAATTTGCCGTCTGCATTTGTTTGTGTACCCAACGTGGTACCTACAACTCTTACGGACACGCCTGGCAGCGGTAGTCCATCGTCTTTAGAAGTTACCCGGCCGGTAACCGTTTTGTTTTGTGCATGTACCACACTAATAAATAGCATGAACAAACACCAGCTTGCGAGTAGGAGTTTTTTCATTGTTAAAAAATCAGTTTTAGTTAATATCCAAAACTACAATTTTTGTAATAAAATGAAAAAAAAGTTGAAAAAAGTTTAATATTTCTTATACGTATTAAAATATTTATAAAAATGTTGGTAAAACGTTAATTCAAAACGCAGAAAGTAGTGGATTTTTTTAAATTCTTCATATAAAATTCATGAAAATTCTATATTAATTTTAATTTTTTGAGCAATTGTGGTGGGGTGTGAACTAAAAAACTCTCAAATATTGCTTATGATGCCTAAATATATATGATATTTAGCTAATAAGCTTGAAAAAGCCTGTCTTTTTTGATAATTAAAAACAAAATACATGCTTAGTAAAAGCTTGCTTTTTTTGTTTCTAAAAATAATAATATTTTTTTGTAAAAGAAGCGTGACAATCTGCTTAATCTGAAAATTTATTGACAATAGCTTTTATTCTATAATATTTGATTTGATTGTTTTTTATTTAATCATCTCATTTATAGTGCTTTGAATTGTAGTCTGCTTATGCGCAGTTATTATTTTTAATGGGTTTGGGATTTTTGCCGGGTGTTTTAATATGAATTGATAGTTAATCTATGGTTATCAGTGCTTTAATAAACTTGAGATTAATTTAGTTTTCATTGTTTAGTTTGGAAAAAAGAGCAGTGATCCCGGGAATTGGCATAGTTAACAAGGTAATATGGCCTTCATTTTTTCAATATTGTGTAAGTCAATAACGAGTATTAGTTCAAAATCAGCCATTTATTGATTGTGCAGCGCCTTGATGGGGTGTTTGAAATGCTCATATTCAGTAGCAAATGAACTAAAATTGCATCTGAAACAGAAGTTTGCTTCCTTGGCAAGGCATTTTTCCCCACTTGAATTGGTTGCAGAACTGGCTTTTGCCGATGTCACTATTGTTTTGTTTAAAATTGAAGGATTAATGAACTTTTCTGCTAATAATGCAGCAAATACTTCAATTTGCGATTCATTCTTATCAATAAATAACTGAGGTGATACCTTTAAATCAGCATGTGAAACATTATTACATTTGATTAACGGGTTCTTCTTTGGATCGGGAACTCTGTTCTGCGGCCTTGATAAAACCGCGCCTGCATCATAAGATCTATCCTGTAGTAATGCGATTATACAAATCAGCATTATTATAAACGTGCTAATAAAGTATTGCATTACTTTTTTCGGTTAATAGGTTTAGTAAATATGGAGTGCAATAACCTGTAGTTATTGATTTATTTAAACAAGGGCTACTATGGTTTCTCATTTTATTTCTGTTTGTTTTGGTAAACAATTTTATTAACAGATGTCAATGTGTACAATACAAAGCAGTTGGTATTTTTTGAAATGAGGATAAAGTATAGATTTACTGTGAATTTACGACATAAATAGCAACGTGGAAAAACTATCAGTTATAATAGCAGATGATCATACTTTGTTTATCAACGGATTATGCATGTTATTGCAGGGCGAAGCGGACATTGAGGTATTAAGTGTTGCTGCTAATGGCAAGGAAATGCTGCATTTATTACATAATTACAGCCCCAGCCTGGTGTTGCTTGATATCAATATGCCGGGTATTAATGGATTTGAAGTGCTTAAACGGATAAAGGATTACTACCCTAAAATTAAGGTGATCATGCTCTCTACCTATAATGAGGAACACCTGATTGAGAAAGCAAAAACCGAAGGGGCAAACGGCTATTTATTTAAGAATGCAGAAAAGGCCGAATTGCTGCATGCAATGCGTTCTGTAGCGCAGGGACAGCTTTGTTTTCCCTGTAAACAACCTGTTGTTAATTCCCAGCTTAATGAACCGGATCCTTTTTTAAAGCAATTTCAGCTCACTAAAAGGGAGGTTGAGCTTTTACAATTTATAAAACAGAATTATACCAACCAGCAGATGGCCGATCATCTGCACCTGAGTATTTACACTGTTGAAACCCATCGTAAAAATATTATGCAGAAACTTAACCTGAAAAACCCGGTTGAGCTTACTAGGTTTATACTGCAGTATAACTTATAAAGCTTTATTGGTAAGCGGTATATAGATCGATACAAGGGTACCCCTGTTAGCCTGAGAGTCAAATTCAACTTTGCCTTTTAAAAAGTTTATCCGCGATCGGAGATTGTTTAAGCCCATTCCGTTAAAAACATCGGGATTGGTTGTGTCAAAGCCTTTGCCATTGTCCTCAATAGTGAGGCTGATGCTTTCATCACTTCTTATAAGTGAAATATCAAGTCTGTCGGCATCGGCGTGCTTCATTACATTGTTTACACTTTCCTGCAGCACCCGGTACAAAATGATCTCGGTGGTATTATCAAATGGCGAGTCAAAACCCCGGCTGAAGAAGTTTATAGCGATATTGTGGTTCCCGATATTCTCAATAAATTGTTTAATGACCTGGGCAAGCCCCGTTTTGTGAAGGGCCCAGGGCATCATATTGTGTGATATGGTTCTTACTTCTTTAAATCCATAGTCAACAAGATTAATTACTTTTTCAAAGCGAGTTTTTTGTTCTTCATTTATAAAAGGCAACTCGCTGCCTATAACTGACAAATTGATTTTGGCTGCCGATATTATTTGGCTTACGCTATCGTGTAAATCCTGCGCAATTCTTTGTCTTTCGCTTTCTTCGGCCGCAATTATAGCCTGCATGGCAATGTTACGCTGTTTTAACTTGTTTTGCTTGTAATAAAAAAAGCCGGTGACTAACATCAGCAATATAAAAATACAGATGCCTGCCATCCAGTAATTACGTTTTGTTATTTCAAACTGTTGTTGCAGTACCTGGTCTTCACGCTGCTTTATTTCATATTTTGCCTGCAGCTCATCAATAGTGTTGTTGCCTGTAATTTTAATTGTGGCATGTTTCTTTAAATAAATCAGTGACTGTTTATAATCGCCCATTTGTTCGTATAAATCAGCAATTTCATTGGTGGCGCTTTTTTGCATATCCGCATAATTTATCTGGACGGCAAACTGAAGGCAATTTTTTAAAGCATCGAGAGATTGAAAGTATGACCGTTTGTTTTTATATAGCACCCCGAGATTAAAGTAATTAATTGAAAGTGCAAGGGTATCATTTAATGATTTTTTGATATCGATGGTTTTCAAAATTTCCTCTGCCGATTGGTCTTGTTTTATACTGCCCATAACATCCCCCATAAATTGATGGCTGTATGTTTCAGAAGTGTTTTGGGTTGTTTGCTTTACAAGGTTCAAGGAGTCCTTTATATCAAACGCCTGTCTGAAATAGTTTAAAGCTTCACGGTAATTGTTTTTGGCTTCGTATAGTGTCCCGGCCTGATTTAAGACTTGCATCAACTCCGTACGTTCGCCGGTTTGGGGGGCATATGAAATTGCCAGCTCGCAAAACTCAATAGCTTTATCGTAGTTTTTTAATTTAAAATACGCTTTTGCGAGCCTACTGTAATCATCTGTTAGTGTATACTGCTGATTTGTTTTGCTTAATATAACCGCAGCAATGTTATAGTAATATGCTGTAGAATCATATTGACTGATCTGGTAATAAGCTTTTCCTAAAGTTTGAGAGAGTGAGGTAATTGCTTTTTTATTGGTTAGCTTGTATGCAATGTTTAAGCCTTCTTTTGCAATCGCGATAATTTTAGCCGGATCATGTTCTGTTGGATAGTCGACTACCTGGATAGCTGCCGTCAGCCGTTTTTGCGCCGGAGACTTACTAAAGACAACTTTTTTTAAACTATCAATATTTTGACCGGAACACGGAATTACAGCTAAAATGAGCAAAAGAAACAAAAGGTATTTCATATCCGGGTTTCTGGTCCCGGTTAAAGATAGTAAATTGATGTTTATCAGCAAAAGCTGTCGATTTTGAGGTTGTTGCCGCTTAGGGGTATTCAAAAATCAGGAGATCAATACTATCAAAGCTAATAACACAGCCAATACGAAAAATACAATTTGCCGCTGCCTTGCGCTGATAATACTGGGGATGCGGCCTGTTCCCTGTAATTTGTTGAATTTAAGTTTATACATGGCCGATAATCCAACAAAAGTTAATGACATAAAGCCTACGAGATAGTTTAAATCGCTTTCCATGATCTTTTTAATTTAGGTGAATAAGATGAATTGATGTGTTCCAAAGCCATGCACGGTTTTGGAACATATTCATTCACCGTTGTTTTGATAATGCAATTTTATGGAGCTGCTGAAAGTTGCACAATACAAAGCAGTTGGTATTTTGGGGAACAATGATAAAGTGTAGTTTTACAAAAGCATATTACAATGGCTATGCTTGCAATATGCTATTAATACAATGTATGCAGGTAAGCTATATTGGAAAGGTATGAACTGTAAATCGATAAAAAGGAGTAACTTTATTGGGGTTTTTCCTGTATAAATCGTGTGCTATACAAAAAGGTATTTTGCTTATTAGCTATCGATAAAGATTAAATTAATAAGATATTATTCATCAATATAAAAACTGACTGATTGTTTTCAGAACAATCGCTTTCTGCAGAAAGATAATTAAATGGAAATGTCATACATCGTCCAAAGAAAGAATAAAAACAGGCGACGCAACAGATTAATACCCGGCTTAATTCGGTTATTGGTTGTTTTGGGTTGTTTGAACCATGCTACAGCCCAAAGCCGAAATAATCAGTCGGACTGGAATGTGCCGCCACCGTTAACACCCGGTACAATAACTAAAGGAAATACCCCGCGTAATGGCTTGGCGGGTAACCCTATTGTGCTTACGCTTACTGATATTCCGGCGGTTGCACAACCGTTTGTTTCGGCAACTCAAGCGCCCGTGCTGGCTGCAATTGGTTCAACACCGCCCGTAGTTGATGCACCTGATCAGCCTGGTTTTAATGGAGCAGGTGCCGGACTATCTGAAATTCCGTTGCCGGAAGCACCTGAAACTCCTCATTTGCCGAAGCAAGCAATCCATGATCTCCAGTTCTCATCTGTTATGGATCTTCCTTTGCCTGAATCGCCCGAATTGCCGCAAACTCCTGTTGAGCCTACCGCATCCGGACAGGTAAATATTATAAAAGGTCCAATTCCTGTAATGCCCGATATAACTGGTACAGTGCCACTTTTACAGCCTTCCGGAGATCTCACGCCGTGGTCTATCCCGGAAATACCGGAAAGCGACAGCTTTAAAATGGTATCGTCGCCCGGAGCAAAGGACGATAAGTTAAAAGGCAAGTCCCAATCAAACAGGAAGAAACACTAATTGTGACATAATGTCAAATTAATAAAGGCATTATAACAAGAACACCAAAATGAAGCGTACCCCAATAGAGTTAAAATATATATTAGTTATCATATTAGCCTTTGTAAGCGGCGTTGCCCGTGCGCAGATAAGATTTAAGCAGGGAGATGAGTTTCAGCGGCAGGTAATTACAAAATCAAATTGCGTGTTACAGCGCGGTGGCCAAACTTTGCATCTTGGCTCGGTTTCGGTAGTTGTTAAAACTTATAAGGTAACCGATGCTTCTGAAAGGGGAGCTTCTTTAGCCATTACTACAGATAAACTTATTGATACCATAAATGCAATGAACCAGAACCTGGTATACAACTCAGGTAAACCTGCCGACCCAAATTCTGTTATACAGGTTGGCTTGCAGAAGATGTTAAATAATCAATCAATAGTTTCAGTAAATAACAAAGGCGAGGTACTGAGTTTAAAACGCCCTGTTGTTGCTAACGATACACTTTTATCCTTTGCGGGCATTCAGCCTGAGCGCTTATCGCCAGGTACCACACTGCAGTTTATGGTTGATTTTCCGGTTAGCCTAATACTTAAAAAAGGCTATTCATGGAAAGCTTCTACTTCAGCAACCGAAACAAACTATACAGTTTATGCTATAAACGGCCCAACTACTGTTATTACCTATAAAACATCGGTTTTAGGGGGTAGTTTAAACAGCCGGATAAACGGATCGATACTTATAGACAACAATACAGGGATTGTTTTAAAGCGGTATTCGCAAAGTGTTTCAACCGGGTATGAAATGGTAAACGGAATAGTTTATACCGCCACCCGCCGTACCGCTGTTACCGAGATCTGCAATAAAAAATAGCGGCGCTTTCAAACCATAACTCGATTTAAGCTGACGGGAATGCTTTTGGATTCCCTGTATACTTTGTTTGGGCATCGCGCCGTTGGGTAGTCCTGTTTTGTCTTTGTTGTATAATTGCTATACCGTCCTCCTTAACGCTTTTCGTATTTCATCCAATATCGGGTATTTGTACGCATTATATTAATCAGGTGTTTGTACGCTTGAATCGCCTCTCTGCTGCTGCTAATTTTACGTTGAAAATGATACCCGGGAATTTCATTTTTTGGCTTTAAACCTCATGTCGCATTTCAGTTCATCAACAAAAAAACAATGAGCTGATCGATGCAAACTCTTGTAAGCAGGTGAGATCTGCGTGCATGGGTATTGGGAATTTAATGGCTAAAAAAGTGGAATTCAGCTACCACTTAAAAAAACGGGTCTACCTGTAAAGGCAGTATTACAGGGGCGAAACCGAAAAGCCACATGAGTAGGAAAAACATACATCTAAAATCATGGCAACAATTAATGTTTTAATCGCAGTAGACGGAGCAAAATTAGCTTCGCAGGTAGCAGACGGCAGTCTTTCAGCAGGTTCACCAGGATCACCAACAAATCTGGGATCTTACGGCACATCAGATGTTTACGTAGCAATGATCGCTCCTAACAGTTACGTTAGCAACAGTACCCAGGGCGACTCAGAACTACAGATCAGTGCCAACGGCGGTGATACTGTTGAGTGGGCTATTACCACATTTGATAATAATTTTGATCAAACCGCATATTTATATGGCGGTTCATTTAATCCTTCAACCGCCATTAACCTGCCGCTTTCTTATGCTTGTGGTCAGGCTTACTCTTACCTTGCCTTGGGCAACCCGCCTGTAAGCACACCAACACAGTTTATTAACCAGGTGAGCAGTGTTTCAGGAACAATTATACAGCTTAAGGTTCAAATCCAATACACTTTATCGTTTACGCTGGTTAACAATTCAAATGGCCAGATCATTGGATACTTTAGCTGGGATCCGTTTATTAACGTTAACTCATTAATAGTTGCCGTAATAAATCAAATCAGCTATAAACCTATTAATAAAGCAATAAAAAGGCCGCTGCAAATTTTGCAGCGGCCTTTTTATTGCAGGTGTCGGATATTTTAGTCGATACTCGGCTTTGCACCAACTTTATCAAAGTTGATCATATCCCTGGTGTTTTATTGCCATAAATAACTTTTATCAAGTAATTATTGACGTTCATGTAAAATACTATGCCATCGGGTGTTGTTTGCGTTTTTTAGTGCTGTAATTCATTAAAACACAAATAATAACGTTATGAAGAATCACTTTCATGCTGATGAAAACT
>NZ_DASVOB010000125.1:0-6272 GCF_036383575.1 Mucilaginibacter sp. | reverse complement strand
ACAATGGGGTAAGTATTGAGGGCTTTATATCGGGGTTATAAGCCCTGAAATTGGCAGAATCTTTACTGAGCGTGTAAATAGCATGCCGGGCTGTATTGTAGATATGAGTATTGCTCTGGCCCCAGTCTGTAGGTGTCAGCCGTGCACGGGTAACGTTGGCGCTGTCGATCAGCATGCAGGTTACGGCCTTAAGATCGGCGGTGGTAAATGAGGTATCCCTAAGCCTAAGCCGCTCAGAGGCCGGCAGCCTGAAATAATTCATCCCCCAAAAAAGATAAAAAGCAAGTATCCCTGCCTGTACGCCTATGATCAGCCCTAAAAAAAGCCTGCCAGCTATTTGAAAGCGTTTTTTAAACAGCAGGACAATTAACCTGACCACCGCATAGATCAAATAAATAACAATGGCTATATATACTATATCGCCAACACTAAATGGAAATATGTTTAAAACGGAATGAAAAACCCTGCAAATAATGATATAAAAACCATTGGCATAGTAACGCTCAACAGCGGCAGGGTGATCAGCAAACAGCATCAGCAAAAAAATGGCCAATGCCAATAATATGATTGCGATGATTCTTTTTAGTACAGGTTTTTTATTGGTTGGGTAGCGCATTATGTAGGGTAAATATAGCGCTTTAGGGGCATGTTAAAAAAAGAATGCTTTAGCAAGCTAAAAAACCCGGTTTATGCAAAAGGCCCCCGGGCAGGGGGCCTTCAAAATTGTGAAAAATAAGGTTACTCAATATCATTTACTTTACAGAAACCGGCACTACGATCTTATCCCAGAATAGGCAAAAGCTTTTTGCATCAACTGTATAAACTAATCTTTCGTGCACTGGCGCTGCTTTGGTTTTAACATCTACACGCAGGGCATCTTTTGATTCATCGTATTTAAACGCGCCCCATTGTTTAGCCACTTTGTTAAAAATAACTGTCCAGGTACCGTTTTCGGCAGGGATCAGGAAAAAGCCATAAGTACCTGCTGCCAGTGTTTTACCTTCAACTTTAATATCTTTTGTTGTTGTAAAAGTGGTGGCTTCGTTAGCACCTGCACGCCATACTTTACCATAAGCTTCAAGTCCGCCCCAAATTTTACGGCCTTTAACCGAAGGGCTGCCATAGTTAATGGTAATGGTTGAACCTGCAGCTTTACCGCTAACGCTATCGCGCGGGCTTGCTGGTTTGTCCTGGGCAAAAGTTACTGCTGATACCAATAAGGCAAAAGCAAACAGGAATGCCGCCTTAAGCTGAAATGATTTTTTCATAAGATTTCTCATAATTTATTTAAGTAAATATAGATTGAAATTTGGTTTAAAAACAACTATTCGTTTAAATACCTGCGACAGGTGATTTTAACACATAAAACACTGAAAATAAACACATGGTGGTTAAACCATTTGCATTTTATATTGTTTAATTAATTGAAAGATCATATTGCAGTTAGGAATAGACCGGAGGGATTCATAGCCCGAAGGTTAAACAATTGTTGTGGTTTTTTTACCCTGCCGTAAGGCAGGGTTTTTTATGCGCCCATATTACTGCACCTTGTACGTGACCACACTGCGCCCTATATTACCCGCCTCATCAATACCTTCAATTACCAAACGATAAGTACCTTTGCTGTCTGCATTAAAAAAATCAAACGATGCATTGCCATCTTTATCTGTTACTATATCGGGGTTCCAGTATATGGTGCTCCGGGTATCGGGCTTATTAGTTCTTTGCTCCGAACCTTCATAAACAGGCGAATGAAAAGTATTTGCCTTGTAAAAACCCTCCGCTGTATAATACAACAAGCCCGGTAAAGCAATGTTCTTAACTTTTCCTGAAGATGCTGCCTTTCTCATTTTTAATATCAATACACCGTTAGCTCCCCTTATGCCATATATGGCTGCATCAGCATTTTTTAACACTGTTGCACTTTCAACATCAACTGGGTTGTAATTATTAACACTCGTTCCTGGCGGCAATGCGGTATCATCAGCAATAATAAGCATTGGTCCGTTTTGCATAGCAGCATTTGCCTTATCTGCCAAAAAAGGCACTCCATCCCTTAGTATAACTCCGGTTAAACGCCCTTCCAACCCGGTAGTCAACAAATTCTGATCTTTCAGGTTTTCGTTGGCCAATGTTTCTGTAGCCGGTTTCTGGTCATTAACTCTTTTATTGCTATTTACAACAGCATTAAATCCTCTTTTATTTGCATCAGCTAAATAAACCGGTTGTTGCATTGTTTGATCATTTCCTGTAGTAATTGAACCTTTCGCCGGGCTAATAAAATCTTCTGTACTCATATCTGCTATCGCCGGCGCCGGATAAACGGATATATGGATCTTATTGCCCCCTGTAGCTGTTTTACCCTGGATCACGAACTGGGTTTCGTCGTTATACACCAGGTTTTTGAAAACAAAATCACCTTCATGATCGGTAATTTGCGACAGTAAAGCTCCGCCGGCCCGGGGCATTAATGTAACCGTAGCGCCATCAACCGGTTTCCCGTCCATTGATTTCACCTCCCCCGAAATATCAAAACCAATTTCAGCATTGTATGCCATGGCCGGTTTCTCGTTGCTCAGCAATTGCTTCCATTCAAACCTGCTAAAGTTGCGGGTAAGCATCAGGATATCTAAATTAGCCCGAGTATCGTTGTTAACATTAACAAAATAGTAATTGGGCTGCTCAATTGTACCTTTCAAATTGGAGGTAAGTAACAGGGATGATAATAATGTATTTTCATCATCCTCAACAATGGGCACATTACCCGCATTAACAATTGTTGCCGATAAATAACTTTTTACCGCCTCGCCATTCTTATTTTTTGCATTTAAAGAAACATGTACTTTCCCCCTTGCCGGATATAAGGCTTTATCGCTTACAGGGGTAATAGTTAGCTGATCGGCGTTCTGAATAAATGCCAGGCGCTCATTGATCGCCTCACCCTGTGCCGAAAAAAGCGTTACCTGCACCACTCCTGTTTTAAAATCTTTTTTATTGAGATTTAAATCAAGCACCTGGTTATCAAGCACTGCCTTTACCGATCTGACAACACCGCCCGAATATATGATCACCCCTATCTCTTTGTTCTTATTTTTAAGGTAATAAGCTTTATTGGCATTTATTTCAATACCGAGCTTATCAGCGCTATCGTTGTTAACCATTAAGGTAATCCCCTCGTTATCTGCTTTCGGCAACTCAACAGTAGCTTTGGTACCATCGGCATAGGTTAAGTTAGCTTTATAGGTTTTGCCGGCTTCGGGAGTAATAAATATAAGCCCCATGCCCAGGTGGGTCGATTCAAATTTGGTTACTTCCGCATTGGTATTATCAACTACAACACCTTTAACATGAAGACCAAGCCCATTTGTGCTCACCGCCTTAAAGGCCAGTTTGGTGGGTATACCGTTTACAAAACTTCCACCTTCCGGAAAAAATTGGACCCCGGCTTTTGTAGCTAAAGCTTTATTGCCTGGCGATGTTCTGTTATTAACGTTTATCCTCTTATCAAAGAAATTAAGCTGCCCGTTATTCAGCATCCATTTAGTGTATGCCCTTATGCGATAGGTGCCTCCGGATAATGTATTGGAGAGACTAAAATCGCCGGCCGCTAAACCGTTAACCAATTGTAGCGAGATGGATCTCAGGAGAGAACCGGCGGGGCTGATGAGATCAACATGTAGTACACCGCTTAATTTTGATAACTCATGCTGTTCACCAAGGGTAACGTATGCTTTAAAATAAAGTGTATCGCCGGCGTTATAATAAGGTTTATCAAAATGCAGGTAGGCTTTTTCAATTGCTTTACCGGCCGATAAAGCTTGCAGGCGCGACACAATAGTATCTAATGGAATAACAGGTTGATTATTTTGCGAAAAAACAGGCGCAGAACAACACAATGCCGCTAATAGCGGTAGCATTATTTTTTTCATAACAAGGATAATGATAGGTTTAAACTGGTTTATATAAAGGTAAATAAATGTAGATATTTATTTCTAAATAAAACGCTTATTTAAAATCAGTTATATTTCCAGCCTGTAACCTTGCAGCCTATTGCGTCAGTTCCGCATCCTGCTTCATTTCATCCCAATAAAGTGTTTCAAGGTAAATGCCGTTTTGAATAGCTACACGTGTACGTATTTTTTCTAATTCGGCCTTCACTTCGTCCTTGCTGAGCCTGCTGCTCAGCGAATGGTAATAAATAACGTAACCTGTTTTGCTGTTTACGCATTTATAATGCTTTTCCCCGGCTTTCATAATCGCATTAACTAATACAAATACAATACAGCGGATGGCAGGATTGTTTTAATTAAACTTAAATGTTACACAATTTTCTTAATTCAATCGGCAGGTTTCTTCTCACTTTAAATCAACAAGTTACAACAGCATCAATTTCGTTTTATTACATTGGCTTAACTATTCTTAACATTAACTTAACATTTGGCATTGTATTAATGGTTACTTTTATCCGCTGAATAATTTATAGTGACATATTTTAAAATCCGCTTAATATAACTACTGTAAATTCACGACTGATAAAACAGATCAATGAAGAGCACTAACTCAAAATCGATATTCCCGAACTCAAACCAGGTTTTTTACGATTTGTTCAACACTGCTGTAGCCAATGTTACCGAAATGGCCAGGCTGCTGAACGAAGCTGTTAATGCCTCAACATCATACGAGCAAAAATTCAATTTTGCCCATATTGATAAACTAAAATTCAAAAGCTACGAAGTTACACACCGGGTATTTTCAGAATCGGGCCGGATGCTGATATCGCCGTTTAACCGCAAGGATATGTGCGATCTGGCATCGGCAATTGATGATGTTGCTGATAGCATTACCATGGCTGCCCGCAGGATAAACCTTTACAACGTGCCTGTTATTACACAGCCGATGATAGATCTGGCTGCGCTGATCCTTAAAACCAGCACCGAGCTTGAAAAAGCGGTAAATGCAATGAATAACCTGAGCAAATCGGCCGAGATCTTTGAACTTTGCAGCAACATTAAAAAACTGGAAGCACAGGCCGACTCAGTTCATAATAAAGCCTTTGCCGATCTGCTTAATAACGAAAAAGATCCGATTGAACTAATTAAGTACACAGATGTATTTGCGGCCATGGAAACCGCTACCGACAGCTGTGAAGATACAACCCTGATCATTGAAAGTATTTTGATCAAGAACGGGTAAGACCTCACCCAACCCTCTCCAAAGGAGAGGGCTTTTAGAAACAAAAAAAGCGATGAGTTATCATCGCTTTTTTTGTTAATCTTCAGTTGTGCCAAGCTTGTTTCAGTATTATCCATGATATAATTAACAATGGGTGTCATGCTGAGCTTGTCGAAGCATGGTGGGCAGGGCCTCTGCGCGCGACCCTTCGACAAGCTCAGGGTGACAGCCCTCTTTTGTCATTTCAACTTCAGAGCCAGCCGGATTTCAAAATTCAGAATAACATCCGCCTGGCTTCATGAGTATATTTTATTTCCCTTTTTCAGCTTGAGGGCCATTGTCGCCGCCATTATCCTGGTCATTATTTTTGTCTTTTTCTTTGTCCTTCTTAAACTCAAGCTTACCAAACTTATAGCTCAGGCTTATGCCGAACGATTGTACAGGTATCAGCCTAACGTTGGTTGAGTAAAAGTTACTGCCAAAAGTTGATGAGCTTTGACTCACGTATTTAGCAAATGGATTGGTAGCTGTAAGCCCGATGCTCGCCTTTTTGTTCATGAACATTTTGCGCATGGCAAAGTTGTAAAACACAAACTTAGGATTGGTACCCTGGATACCTTTTTGCGATGAATTATAGTTACCAAAAAACTCGGCACTCAAATCATGACCAAAGTTGTATTGCGCGTTTAAGTTAAGGCGGTAAGCAAAAGCGCTTACATTGGCAAAACCAGGATTGGTGCTGCGCCTGTCACTGAAGATCATATTGGTACGCAGGCTCAATTTGTCGGTTACCGGTACCGAACCATAAAGGTTTATACCGATCCGCTCTTCCGAACCAATGTTATAACGCTGGTTCAATGATACATCAGTATAAGTAGTACCGTTTACATCAAACGTAGAGTAAAAGGTAGTGAACTGCTGAATATCATCAGTGTTACGGCGATAGAAGGCCGCTATGTTGATATTAGCTCCCTTGTCAAACGATTTGTTATAACCCAACTCAAAGTTGTCGCCTTTTTCGGGTTTAAGATTGGGGTTACCGGTACTGATATTATGCGGATCGCTGATGTTCAGGAATGGGTTCAGATCGCCGTAATCAG
>NZ_DASVOB010000124.1:0-2590 GCF_036383575.1 Mucilaginibacter sp. | reverse complement strand
GATTGAATGCATCGGCAACGAAATGAAAACCTGGGTAAACGGTGTGCCAGCCAGTGATGTAGTTGATACGGTTGACAGCAAGGGCTTTATAGCGTTGCAGGTACATGCTGTAAGCGAGGAAAAACAAGCCGGTAAAAAGGTTTATTTTAAAAACCTGAACCTGCAAACCACCAACTTAAAACCAAAGCCATTTCCAAAGGATGTTTATGTGGTTAATCTTACGCCGAATAGCATAACCGCTGCCGAAAAAGCAAACGGCTGGAAACTTTTATATGACGGTAAAACCAACACAGGCTGGCGCGGAGCAACCCTTAAAGGTTTCCCGGAGAGAGGCTGGGAATATGCAAACGGTACCATGCACGTATTGCCATCGGCAGGGCAGGAGGAATCAGGCGGTGGCGATATTGTAACCAACGATAACTATAGTGCTTTTGATCTGTCGTTTGAGTTTAAGCTTACTCCCGGCGCCAACAGTGGCGTTAAATATTTTGTAACTCTCTCGGAAGTTACCAAAGGGTCAGCTATTGGCTTGGAATACCAGGTACTTGATGATAAACTGCATCCTGATGCCAAACTTGGCCGTGATGGCGACCGGACTTTAGCGTCATTGTATGACCTCATCAAAGCCAACAAACAAGAGCGTTTTGTGCACCCGATAGGAGCGTGGAATATCGGTCGCGTGGTGGTATATCCAAACAACCACGTTGAGCACTACCTGAATGGAGTAAAAGTATTAGAGTACGAACGCGGCTCAAAAGCTTTCCGCGACCTGGTAGCCATCAGCAAATACACCATCTGGAAAAACTTCGGCGAAGCCGCTGAAGGGCATTTGCTGTTGCAGGATCATGGTAATGAAGTATTTTTCAGAAGTATAAAAGTGAAGGAATTGAAGTAAGAAATTCTGTCATGTCATTGCGAGGAGGAACGACGAAGCAATCTCGTAGCAATGCATCTTCTATATGCATTGGCTACGAGATTGCCACGCTGAGCTCGCAATGACATGTTTGGTTGTTGCGCCACGGGCGCTCTACAACGAACTCCTCAACCTCACCGTAAACGGCACCGCAAAATGCTCATGGCAGTTATTCAAAGCAAATTCAGCTGCTTTGCTACCCATCAATTTAAAATCGGTTGATATGGTGGTGATACCATCAAGGATGATCTCTTTGAGAGCTGTTTCATTATAGGATATCACGCCTACATCTTTAGCTACCTTTAAATCAGAAGCGATGATCTTCTTAATAAGTTCAACCAGGTCATCCTCTGTAAGGCTGATGTATACCGTATTTTTCTGAATAGGTTCTGTAGAAAGTGTTTCAACTATATCATACTCAAAAGCATACTGTCTGCAAAAGTTTAGAAACCCTTTCATGATCTCTTTTGAATGATAGGTTTTACCGGGGAAAATGAGCTTGAGTGTGTGGTATTTGCTCAGGCTATCAAGCATACTCTTCAGTGCCTCGTAAACATCTGTAGCGAAATTCTCATATATCGCTGCAAATTTTCCGTTCACGCCGGGCACAAGGTTATCCAGCAGTATCAGTTTATCCTTGGGGATAGTGTTGATGATCTCATGGGCCTTGGTTTCATTATCTAAAAAATGAGGGATAACGATGTATTTGGCATAATCACCCTGAATGCTTTCAGTAATGATCTTTTTAAAAAAGTAAAAATCATTGTTATAGATATAAAAATCTATAGCAGCCTGTTCGCCAATGGTAGCTACAAATGCATCATAAATGATCTTTTTATGCGCGCTGAGCTTGTTGAATAGCAGAAAGATCTTAAGCGGCTTCTGAAAATCGGTATTTGAAATAAAAAAACCTTTTCCGGGAACGGAACTCACTATCCCTTTCTCCTTCAGTTCCTTATAAACGCGTTCAATGGTATTGCGTGAAGTATCCAGCGCATAGCTCAGATCATTGATAGACGGAAGCATATCGTCTTTTACGATCTGCCCACTTTCAATAGCCCTGATAATGGCATTAGACAATTGCAGGTACTTAGGCGTAATGGAGTACTCGTCGATTGATAAGATCTTTAAATAATTCTTCACATCACAAATGTAATATTTGAAAGCACATCTTTATCATTAGAACCATGATGCGCTTGATTTCACGATTGACCTGATTTAACGTACAATATCGTGAAATCCTAAAATCAAGCGCATCACGGTTAAGTTCTTTTCTTAAACGCATAGTACAAATACCCAAGCGCCGGCAATATAAATAAGCTACCTACTAATAAGCCAATCCCCAAGTCATCGATACTGTTGCTGTTGGCATGTTCGGTAAGTAAGGACATAGAACTGCCATCCTTAAAAATAACAAACCTCGGAAAACGTGAAAACCCTACCGATATCAGGATCATACACACCTGGAAAGCGGCAAGTACCCTGATCCACTGCCTGTTTCGGCGATGTGATATGATCAGATAAAGCACTGCCAATGAAATGGTTGCAGCAATTACTGCAACTAAACTTACGGGATTGCCGAAAATCCAGTTGGCCAGATGAACATGCTCAAAATGAGAGGCTAAGAACACCAGCGAACCACATATCACGGCGGCAATGTTCATGATCTTCGCCTTA
>NZ_DASVOB010000123.1:0-5413 GCF_036383575.1 Mucilaginibacter sp. | reverse complement strand
CAATGGTGAAGATCGATAGTTATTTGAGCACCGGCGAATTTAAATACTTTGGGTTTACGGTTATGCCCGGCCCGCAATTGAGGCAGGCTATTATAGCCGCCAAAACTATCAAGCAAAAATACCCTGAAACTAAAATGATCTGGGGCGGATACTTTCCGTCAAACCAGCCCAACGCAGTTTTATATTCGGGTTACGTTGATTTTATTATCAATGGCCCCGGTGATAATGCTTTCCCCGCTTTGATAGATGCTTTGGAGAAAAATGAGCCTTACGAGTTTATCCGCAATCTGATCTATAAAGCAACGGATGGCAAGATCGTCAAAACCGCTAAGGAAGACCTTTTAGACCAGGACAACCTGCCTGCTTTGCCATATGATAAACTGAATACTTTTTACCCTGTCACCAAATTTTTGGGTAAAACCTACCTGGGCGAAAAAACGATGGCTTACCACTCCAGCATTGGCTGTCCGTTTACTTGTTCCTTTTGCGCTGTGGTGCCCATTTATGAGGCAAGGTGGAAAGCTAAATCGGCACAGAACGTTTATAAAGATGTAAAATATATCAAGGATAAATGGGGAGCCGATGCTATTGAGTTTCATGATAATAACTTTTTTGTATCAGAAAAACGCGCGGTTGAGTTTGCCCGTTTGAGAAAGCACGAAAACATGACCTGGTGGGGTATGGCCCGCATCGATACCATGTCCAAGTTTAAAGATTCGTCGCTGGCGGCTATCCGGGAGTCGGGTTGTAAGATCATCTTTTTTGGTGCCGAAAGCGGTAATAATGCCATCCTCGAGCAAATGGACAAGGGCGGTACTCAAACCGGCGACCAGATCATTGAGTTTGCCGAGCGCCTTAAAAAGTTTGATATCATCCCCGAATATTCATTTGTGCTGGGCACCCCGGCTCCAACGCAGGAGCAGGTTCAGTCGCAAATTGATTTTGAGATAGATTTTATCAAAAAAGTAAAAGCGGTTAATCCTAAAACCGAGATCGTGATCTATACCTACAGTCCGGTGCCTACCGAAGGTTCGGAACTGTTTAAACAGGTAATGAAAAGCGGTTTCCGTTTTCCCGAAACGCTGGAAGACTGGATCAGCCCCGCATGGGAAGCCTTCGATCTTCGTAAAAACCCGCTTACGCCATGGCTTACGCCGGAGATGATTGACAAGATCAGGAATTTTGAAACGGTGCTGAACGGTGTATATCCAACAGTAACCGATATCAGGCTCAATATGATCAAACGTATGGCTATTAAACTGGTGGCTACTATGCGCTACAAGGCGAGCATGTACCAATATCCATACGAGATAAAGCTATTACAAAAAGTTTGGCGCTACAGGCAGCCCGAAATACAGGGATTTTAATTTATGGAGATGACCGGCCAATCATTATATCATACTTTTCAGCGTTTTCGTACCCTGCAAACGCACCGCATTGCTGCGCTGCCCATCGTGATTTTGATGCCGCACAGCGCCTGCAACTGTCGCTGCGTGATGTGTGATATCTGGAAGGATAACAAAAACCTGAAGCAGCTTACGGAAGCCGATTTAACCGACCTGCTTGGTACGCTACGAAAATTCGGCACCAAACAGGTATTAATGTCGGGCGGGGAGGCGTTGCTGAATACCAATTTTTTCAGGTTGTGTGAAATTTTGCGGGCTGAAAAGATCAAGGTTACGCTGCTTTCAACCGGCTTATCGATCAGGAAAAACGCTTTCAATATTTTAAAATGGGTTGACGACCTCATTGTTTCTTTAGATGGGGACGAGCTTTTGCATGATGTCATCCGTAATGTGCCCGGCGCGTTCAATAAGCTGCGGGAAGGGGTGAAGTTCATTAAATCTATCGAACCCAAATACCGCATTACGGCCCGCACGGTGATCCACCGGTTAAATTACAGGAACTGGCCGGCCATTATTGAAGCCGCGAGGCAGATGGGCATAGACCAGGTAAGTTTTTTACCTGCCGATGTTAGCAGCCATGCCTTTAATCGTCAAACAGCCTGGGCCGAGCCTAAGCAGCACGAGATCCTGCCGGGCGAAAATGAGCTTCCTGAATTTCAGGAAATAGTAAGCCAGGTACTTGCCAATAAAAGTGATTTCACCAACAGGTTCATCGCTGAATCACCCGCTAAGATCCAGGATATCTATGGTTACTATGCTGCTTTTTACGGTCATAACGCGTTCCCGTTTAAAAAGTGCAATGCACCATGGGTATCGGCGGTTATTGAGGCTGATGGTGCCGTGAGGCCCTGCTTTTTTCACGAGGCGATAGGGAACATCAGGGATAATGCATTGGATGATATTTTGATCAGCAAAGAGGCAATTAACTTTCGCAAAACACTGGATATGGGCAATGATCCTACCTGTGTTAAATGCGTATGCTCGCTCAATTTATCGCCGCTGGCGAGGTTGGATTAGGAAGAAGATAAAATATAAACTATAAAAAGGGCGGCTTTGCGTAATTCCCCTCTTGAGAGGGGGCGCAGAGGAAATGAGCGATGGCAGGGGGGGGATGCGAGATACTTATCAATGCAGAAACACACCCCTCCACCCCTCTCAAGAGGGGAATCGCACTTCCCTCCCTTTTTCCCAACTTGACGGCTATGTTTTCAGGAAGGGAATTTAGAAACAGGCTTGAAAAACGTATGAACAATATACTGTTTACACATTCTTACTTTTTACGTTTCGATCCCAAGCAATGGGGTATAGGACAACCATATGCGCCGCTGGGAACAATATATGCAGCTGCTTTAATGCGCGAACATGGTTATAATGTTAGCCTGTTTGATACCATGTTTGTCAGCGATCCTGGTGAGGTAATACCGGCTATAGAACTTAACAAACCCGATTTTTTTGTGATCTACGATGACGGGTTCAACTACCTTACCAAAATGTGCCTTACCAATATGCGCGAAGCTGCTTTTAAAATGGCTAAGCTGGCAAAGGAAAGAGGATGTACCGTGATTGTCTCCAGTTCTGATTCTACCGACAGGTATGCGGCTTATCTTGCCGAAGGCGCCGACTTTGTGATTTTGGGTGAAGCTGAACAAACACTGCTTGAGCTTACCCAACATATCAGGGATGGTAATACCGATCACTTTGCTGTAAAAGGATTAGCCTATATGAACGGCAGCGAGATCATTAAAACACCCAACCGCCCGGTAATGAAGGAACTGGACAGTTTACCGATGCCCGCCTGGGATTTGGTAAATATGGACACTTACCGCGATATGTGGCTAAAGAACGCAGGATACTTTTCGGTGAATGTAGTTACTACCCGCGGTTGTCCATTTAAGTGTAACTGGTGTGCCAAACCTATTTATGGTAATCGTTACAACTCTCATAGTCCGCAATATGTGGTTAATGAGCTTAAAATGCTTAAGGAGCGATACCAAATGGATCATATCTGGTTTTGTGACGATATTTTTGGGTTGAAGCCCGGCTGGGTGCAGGAGTTTGCCAAATTGCTCAGGCAGGAAGGGATCAAAATTCGCTTCAAGATCCAGTCGCGGGCCGATTTACTGGCAGAGGAAGAAGCTGTGGAAGCCCTTGCTGCTGCCGGTTGTGAAAATGTTTGGATAGGGGCTGAAAGCGGGTCACAAAAGGTTTTGGATGCCATGGATAAGGGTATCACTATTGATCAGATCCATACTGCTACCCATCTGATGAAAGCGCATGGTATCAAGCCATCATTCTTTATCCAGTTTGGCTATCCGGAGGAAACTCGTGATGATATTACGCTTACGATAGATATGATCAACCAATTGCTGCCGTTTGAGATTGGTATTTCAGTATCATACCCTTTGCCCGGCACCGGTTTTTACGAACGCGTTAAAACTGAACTTAAAAAGAAAACCAACTGGACAGATTCCGACGAGATGGCGTTGATGTTCAAGAATACTTATCCGGCTTATTACTATAAGCAATTACATAAATATGTACATCGCAATTATCACAAACATCTGGCTAAAAACAGCCTGCAGAAACTGCTTAAAGATCCGTTTGGGAGTTCATTAAATGGTATAAAGAAGGCATTGTCCGTGTTTTATTATGCTCCGCTTACTTATTTTGAAAAGCTGAAGCTGGAAAAATTTGAAAAAGCCATATGAACGGAGCTTCATCACATATAAACGAACAATTTGCTGAGGCTGCTTTCAGTAACCAGTCGGTAATTTTTGATGAGCTTTATGCTGCCGATACCATTATTGGCTACAAACGTAAACGGGTACGCGATCATATCCTTCAATATTTAAAGCCTGGAAGCAGCATCCTGGAACTGAACAGCGGCACCGGTGAAGACGCCTTGTTTTTCGCACAAAAAGGGTTTAAAGTACATGCTACCGATATTTCAAAAGGGATGCAACAGCAGCTCTGTGAAAAAATGGTAAAGCATGGTGTACATCAATCAGTCAGCAATGAGCTTTGTTCATATACCCAATTGGAACAGCTGAATAATAAAGGCCCTTACGATCTGATCTTTTCCAACTTTGCAGGTCTCAATTGTACCGGTGAACTGGATAAAGTATTAAGCTCATTTGCCGGATTGCTAAACCCGGGCGGCATGGTGACATTAGTGGTGCTGCCCAAATTTTGCCTTTGGGAAACATTGCTGGTATTTAAAGGGAAGTTCAAAACGGCCTTTCGCAGGTTTTTTAGCAGTAAAGGCCGAAAAGCCCACGTAGAGGGTGTTTACTTTGATTGTTTTTATTATAATCCATCGTATATCAAAAAATGCTTAAAACGAGATTTTGAAATGTTAAGTATTGAGGGATTGTGCACCATAGTTCCGCCGTCATACATTGAAGGTTTTGCCGAAAAGCATCCCCGTGCTTATAAATTATTGACCGGTTGGGAAGATAAGCTGAAGGCTACCTGGCCGTTTAAATATGTGGGGGATTATTATATTATTTCGCTGAGGAAGAAGTAGGTTCCAAAAAGGGGGACTTTAGGAAGAATCTCAATGCTATCAAGTTAAAGGATTAATAGGTTGCACCAGAGGTGCAAAAGGTTTGTAGAAATAAATAAATGAATTTTTAGTGTGCCGGAGGTACACAACTCCGGTGTTCCGTACCTCTGGCACGGTTATTTTTGGTATCTGTGTTTCTACAAACCTTTGCCTCCTCTGGAGGCTTTAAAAACATGATCTACACATTCCTCATTAATCACTGCGCCACCCGGTCTTCAGATTCCTGGAGCAGATTCGCAACTTTATTCCGGTACCTTTCTATCAACTTAACCTGGAAATTTTCGGGGGCTGGCTTGGCGAAATGTTTGCTTGCGGCCATGCTCATTACTGCGCCCCGCATGTTCAGCTTTTTCATTGCGGTTTTCTTGTTCCAACGGCCTGACGTGATTCCCATCAATACATTATCCAGCCAGTCACCAAACGGATTATTGAATAATCTTTC
>NZ_DASVOB010000122.1:0-6282 GCF_036383575.1 Mucilaginibacter sp. | reverse complement strand
GCAAGCGGACTCTATAAGGTCCCAAGGGTTATACGGGGTGTCTAATTTGCCCTGTTTATTCCGCAAATATCTTACTTCTCATCGCAGGGCACGTCATTACATTTTTTTTCAGGTACCCCTGATGGTTACTCGCAATGACGTGGTGGAGAGTTTAATTCTCCAACACCGCCCTCCTGCAATATTTACTCCGGTAATCCTGCGGGGTTAATCCCGTTATCCGTTTAAAGATCTTCCTGAATGTCTTCAAATCATTATAGCCAACCTTATACATCAATTCGCTGATGTTATGGTTGGTTTTCTCCAGTCCTTTTTTTACCGATTCTATCTTTACCTTTTGCAGGTATTCCATCGGGGTATTTTGCGTGGCACTTTTAAAACGGCGAATGAAGTTCCGCTTGCTCATATTGGTTTGGCCGGCAATCTCCTCTACCGAAATAGACAGGTGATAATTATTTTCAATAAACAGCTGCGAGCGCATGATTTCCTGGTCTTCATGCTGGTGCTGCCCTTCAAATACCTTGAAGTGCGCCTGGCTGGTACGGTCAATATCCAGCGAAAACATTTTACTGGCCCAAATGCCTGTATCCCTGCCGCAATATTTTTCAATAAGATATAATACCAGGTTCATGCTTGAAAAGGCCCCTCCGCTGGTATAAGTACCGTCTTTATCGGTGGTTACCATATCGGGTAAAATATCTACCTTGGGGTATCTGCGCTTCATATCATCAACAGCAACCCAGTGTGTAGTACAGGGTTTACCATCAAGTACTCCTGCCTCGGCTAAAAAATAGCTACCAAAACACAAACTGGCTACTTCCGCGCCTTTATCATACATATTCCTTATAAAGTCGATCAGGTTTTTGTTTTTACGCATCACCAGATCCGGCGGACCGTAAAACGCCGGGGCTATTACCAAATCGATATCCTTGATCTCATCAATGGTTTTAAAACCGGTAAACTGTGCAGGGAAATAAAGCAGGTTATTGTTTATTTTTTCGCCTACAAGTATTACGCTAAAGGCTTCGGTTTTGCCGCTTTCTACCAAAAAACGGTTAGTATGCCTCACCATATCCAACACGCCCGCTATGGTTGAAAGATTAATATCCTCGTGAATAAGCAGCGCTATTTCTTTCATTTGTTATAATTCAGGTTATTACAAATATATAAAAGCACCGGGTACAACAAGCCCAAAAAGCGACAATAGGTGATAAACACCTATTATTTAACTAATTTAAAATTAAGCGTTTAAACATCAACTCAAAATATCGGCTATCTCTTCAAAGCCTTTTTCGCGGGCCAGATCGGCGGGGAGTTTGCCGCCTTCCATCCGGGTAAAAACCTCAGCACCACTTTCCAGCAGCAGGATGATCAGCTCCAGGTTACCATTTTGCGCGGCCGAATGCAGTGGCGTAGCACCAGCTTGTTGAACTACATTTACTTTGGCGCCATTTTCAATAAGCATCCGGGCTATTTCGGTATAGTTTCCGGCGGCAGCCGAATGGATTGGGAACACGTTAAAACCGTTATTTGATTGCAAATTAACACTTGCACCTTTCAGCACCAGGTACCTCGCCACATCAAACTGCCCGAAATAACAGGCCAGACCAAGGGCAGTAAAGCCATCATCGGCATAGTCATCAAGCGCGTTAGGGTTGATGCCAACCAGGTGGGCTACCTCATCAAATTTACCGGCGGCAGCAGCTTCAAATAAACTAACATCGCTTACATAATTTAACAATAAGTTAGTAACCTCAGGCTTTTTATAATAGCAAGAAAGCATAAGCGGCGACACCTTAAGGCTCGTTTTTTGGGTGGCCAATGCCCGGTCGCGGCCAAGCAGGGTGTTGATACTATCTAAATCGGCAGATGCAATGTATTCTTCCAGTCTTTCTATGCTCATTACTTAGTTAAGTAAAGCGTTTACTATTACGCAGCTATTGTACGTACTTTGTTAAAGTTACGTTTTATGTTACGGGTAAATGTTGTTTTTCAATTATACTAAAAAATTAAAAATGTTACCAATAAGTTATATAATCTGTTAACTTTATATTCATTCGGCCTGTAATTTTTGGCGGGCTAATGAATCTTATATAAAATATTTACCGGGTGTAACAGCAAAGTTTACATAGGTGAAATTTTACGTAAGTTTGCACATAAACGATTGTTACATCAGGATGCCGGCAAAAGGAAACCAGTTTAGATCAAATAATTTCAAGGGAGAAAATCAGCCTCGCCAAACCGGCAAGGCCGAACAGGAACGGGTGAAAGGCAGGAAATTACCTAAACTGCCCAGCTTTGACTTTGACTACGAAAATGGCAAGGCTGTTAAAATAGCAGGCTTGTTTTCACTGTTATTATCCATTTTCTTTCTTATCGCTTTTACATCGTACCTGTTCACCTGGCAGGAAGATCAAAGCTATATTTCAAAAACAAACGGCGGCTGGCATAACCTATCAACCGGTACCACAGTTCATGAAATTGCCGACCTGAGCGATCCAACCATAAGGGCACAAAACTGGCTGGGCAAGTTTGGCGCATTATTGTCAAACCAGTTTATTTACGAGTGGTTTGGCGTGGCCTCGTTCATATTTGTTTTTGTGTTTTTTGTTGTGGGATACCGCCTGCTTTTTAAGGCCAGGCTATTTTCTATCCGCAAAACATTAGCCTATTCGTTATTCAGCATTGTTTTTATTTCGGTAGCGATAGCTTATTTTCATTCATTTATAATTGATTATCCGCACTACCTTGAAGGTGGTTTCGGCTTTTGGAGCAATCGTTTACTGGCTGCGCAGATAGGCGAGGCCGGCACCGGCGGTCTGCTGGTGTTTTTGGCACTTACCGTATTAGTGATAGCCTACAATATCGACTTTAAAATACCTCAGCGCAAAAGACGCACAGTTGCGGCTATGGAAGTTGATGAGATAGCGCCAGAACCTGTTGAACTGCTTGACGAAGAACCATCAACGCCGCTTGAATGGCCGCGGGGCAATAACAAGATCCGCGAAACTCATGTAAGCAGCATCATGCCCGAGCCAATGGTACAGGAACCCTTTAGGCCGGATCCTTTACGGCAACCGCCCATGGAGCAAATGCCTGAATATCATGAACCGGTGGTTTTACGTCCTGAAAATACGATCAAGCACGAACCCGAAGAAGAGGAAGAGATTCCACTTACCATTGATACCAACAGGCCTTTACCCGAGCTAAGCGTTGAAAAAACCGATAACGAAAAAGCAAATGACCTGGTAAGCCAGTTTGGTATATATGACCACAAGCTTGACCTTGCTTCATACAAGCTGCCTCACCTTGAGCTATTGGAAAACCATGGTTCAAACAAGATCTCGGTTAATGCCGAAGAACTGGAAGCCAACAAAAACAAAATTGTTGAAACGCTTAACCACTATAACATCGAGATCGATAAGATCAAGGCCACCATCGGCCCAACAGTTACTTTATATGAGATCATTCCCGCTCCAGGTGTGAGGATCAGCAAGATCAAAAACCTGGAGGATGATATTGCATTAAGCTTAGCAGCTTTGGGAATCCGCATCATTGCCCCTATGCCGGGCAAGGGTACCATAGGTATTGAAGTGCCTAACCAGAACCCCGAAATGGTTTCGATGCGCTCTATCCTATCTACCGAAAAATTCCAGAACACTACGATGGACTTGCCTATCGCTTTAGGTAAAACCATATCAAACGAGGTATTTATTGCTGATTTGGCCAAGATGCCCCACTTATTGGTTGCGGGTGCCACTGGTCAGGGTAAATCGGTTGGTATTAACGCCATCCTGGTATCGTTGTTGTATAAAAAACATCCTGCCGAACTCAAATTTGTACTGGTTGACCCCAAAAAGGTGGAGCTTACACTGTTCCGCAAGATAGAAAGACACTTCTTGGCCAAACTGCCTGATGACGGCGACGCCATTATCACTGATACTAAAAAAGTGGTAAATACCCTCAATTCGCTTTGTATTGAGATGGACCAGCGTTATGACCTGTTGAAAGATGCGCAGGTACGTAACCTCAAGGAGTATAATGCCAAGTTTGTGAACCGCAAGATCAGCGATCCGGAAAAACACCGTTACCTGCCATTTATAGTGCTGGTGATTGACGAGTTTGCCGATTTGATGATGACTGCCGGTAAAGAGGTGGAAATGCCTATTGCCCGTATTGCGCAGCTGGCCCGTGCGGTGGGGATCCATTTGGTTATTGCCACACAGCGACCTTCGGTTAATATCATTACAGGTACCATCAAAGCCAACTTCCCGTCAAGGCTGGCATTCCGGGTACTTTCCAAAATCGACTCACGTACTATCCTTGATGCAGGCGGCGCCGATCAGCTGATCGGTCGCGGGGATATGCTGTTCTCAACAGGCAGCGATTTGATCCGTTTGCAGTGCGCCTTTGTGGATACGCCGGAGGTTGAAGCCATATCTGATTTTATCGGTAACCAGAAAGGTTACCCATCGGCTATGTACCTGCCCGAATACGTTGGCGAAGGTGAAGCTAGCAGTGGTGCCAAAGAATATGATCCTGATGACCGCGACCCGATGTTTGAGGATGCCGCACGTTTGATTGTATTGCACCAACAGGGCTCAACATCACTCATACAGCGCAAAATGAAGCTGGGCTATAACCGCGCCGGTCGAATCATTGACCAGTTGGAAGCTGCCGGAATTGTAGGCCCATTTGAAGGCAGCAAAGCCCGTGACGTGCTTTATCCTGACGAGTATAGCCTTGAACGCTACCTCGAAACGCTTCAAAAACCTATTAAAGATTAAACCAAGCCCAATTTAATTACTCTAAACAAATAACTATTAATGATAATAGTTGTTGTTGAATAAAACTGAATGAAAAAGATCATAGCATATACCATTTTAGCAATAAGTACATACAGCACCGCTTTTGCACAGAAAGACAGCCAGGCAAAAGCCATTTTAAACCAGGTAAGCCAGAAATACCGGTCATATGATGTTATTAAAACTGATTTTACCTTTAGCTTAAATAACCAGCAGGCCAATATCAAAGAAACACAAACCGGCACACTAATCTCAAAAGCAAAAACCGGTAAATACCGGGTTACACTCTATAATTCGGCTGCAAAACCCGAAGTTGATAAAGAGATCATGAGCGACGGCAAAAGCCAGTGGACCTATCTTAAAAAAGATAAAGAGGTACAGGTAAGCGATGCCGATAAGGGCGGCGACGGCCTGAGCAACCCTGCCCAGATTTTCACCATGTACGAAAAAGGCTTTAAATACCTGTATACCGGCGAGCAAAAGATAGCCGGCAAAGCTTACCAAAACATTGAGCTTACACCCGAAGATGATAAAAAAGCCATTTTTAAAGTGAAGCTGACTATCGATAAAGTAAAAAAACAGATCTATAGCGCTTTACTGTTTGATAAGAACGGCAATAGGTATACTTATACCGTGCGCACCTTTACCCCTAACGTACCCGCTCCTGACGCTACTTTTGCATGGGATGCCAAAGGACACCCGGGTGTTGAGCTCGTGGATTTGAGATAGTTAGATCTGAGATATTTTAAAGCGGAAGAGCTTATCTTCCGCTTTTTTATTTAAATTATTTTGCCTCAGCCGCCGCTCGCCTCTTGGCGAGTGGCAACTATTGCCAGGCCTCTGGCCTGCGTTGAGCACCTGATTTATTTAATCCCGGCGGCGGGACGCCGTGGGATAGTTGCCACTCGCCAGGAGGCGAGCGGCGGCAAAGAGTTACAAACTTAACTCCTCAATTTTCTTTAAAACAGCCTCTACCCTTCCTTCAACCGTTGTATCCCCTTCAATAACCAGTAAAGGCGTTTTAAGATTGTTCATCCAATTTTTATGCGAATGTAAACTCCGGCTGTTGGTAATAAGCTCATCATATCCACGAGCCCATTCAATAAACTCATTGTAAAGACGGTTTCGTTCTTTATCTGTATAGATAATATCGCCGTAGCGTTCATGTTCCCTGTCCTTTAATCGTTGAAGCCTTAGCTCCTGCGGGATGTATAAAAATACTGACAGGTTAAACTGCCAGTTATTATTCCAGTTGATCACAGAACCGCCAAGGATCCAACTTTCGTTGCCGGCCATTTCTTTGTTGATCAAAGTATTTCTTTCTTCAGGAGGTCTCCGCTCAGTAAAAGGTGGATCAGAGGGGTACCAGAAATAATGATCGCTATCGAAATATGGATAGCCCAGCTTTTTGCTCAAAGCCTGGCCGAGTGTGGTTACTCCTGAGCCTGAAGCACCGAAGATGTTGATGTGCATAATGCAG
>NZ_DASVOB010000121.1:0-20071 GCF_036383575.1 Mucilaginibacter sp. | reverse complement strand
ATCTATACCCCGAATGATGCTTCGCCTCAAAACAAGTATCCCATGATGATGCAGCGTACCTGCTACAGCATTGCCCCTTATGGCGAGGATAAATACCCCGCAAGGCTTGGCCCATCTGAAATTATGATGCAAGAAGGCTATATTTTTATTTACCAGGACGTACGCGGCCGCTGGAAAAGCGAAGGCACCTGGACCAATATGACCCCGGTTATCGACAACAAAAAAAGTAAAAAAGATGTTGACGAAGGTTCTGATACGTATGACACCATCGACTGGCTGGTTAAAAACGTAGCGAACAATAACGGCAAGGTTGGTCAGTATGGAATTTCGTACCCCGGATTCTACACAGCAGCAGGAATCCTTTCAAACCACCCGGCGTTAAAGGCCTCATCTCCGCAGGCCCCTATCTCCGATTTCTTTTTTGATGATTTCCACCATAATGGTGCTTTTATTGAAGGGTACTTTTTCACCTTCCCGGTATTTGGTGTTCAAAAAACCGATACGACCAGCAAAGCCTGGTATACCATGCTTAAACCCGATAGCAAAGATGGTTATCAATACCTGTTAGATTTGGGCCCGCTTAAAAACGCCGATAAATATTATAAGGATAACTTCTTTTGGCAGGAGACTGTCAATCACCCTAACTACGATGAGTTTTGGCGAAAACGCGGACTGTTGAAACACTATGGCAAAGTAAAACCTGCCGTGATGCTGGTAGGCGGCTGGTTTGATGCCGAGGATTTAACCGGTCCGCTTGCTATTTATAAAACCATTAACAAAACCGATCCTAACGCCTATAATACCATTGTAATGGGGCCATTTGGTCACGGCCGCTGGTCGCGCGAAACGGGACATACCATGCACAGCAATGTTTACTTTGGCGATAGCGTGGCAACCTTCTACCAAAAAAACATTGAAGCTAAATTCTTCAACCATTTCCTGAAGGGCAATGGCGATAAAAATTCTGGCTTGCCAAATGCTTACATGTTTAATACAGGTAAAAAGGCATGGGCAACATTTGATAAATGGCCTGCCCCAAATGCCGTACACGAAAAAATGTTTTTAGGTGCTGATGGCAAGCTGTCAACCGCCCAGGCCGCGTCTGCCGGTTCAGTTTCATTTGTAAGCGATCCGCTTAAACCGGTTCCTTATACCGAGGACAATACCACCACTATGGGCTTTACGCCGCACAATTACATGAGCGAAGATCAGCGCTTTGCAGGTCGCCGTCCGGATGTGCTGGTTTACCAGAGCGAGGTATTAAATGATGATGTAACCCTTGGCGGCGAGATCATGGCGCACCTTAAAATTGCCACTACAGGCACCGATGCTGATTTTGTTGTGAAACTGATTGATGTTTATCCGTCAGATGAACCAAACAATCCATACATGCCCAACAAAAACATTATCCTGAGCAACTACTGGCAAATGGTACGTTCGGAGGTAATGCCGGCACGTTTCCGAAACAGCTTTGAAAAGCCGGAGGCATTGGTAGCTAATCAAAAAACTGATGTGAACTTCCGCCTGCAGGATGTACTACATACCTTTAAAAAAGGTCACCGCATTATGATCCAGGTACAAAGCACCTGGTTCCCGATAGTAGCACGCAATCCACAAAAGTTTGTGGAGAACCCGTACAAAGCAGATGAAAGTGATTACATCAAGGCCACCGAAACGGTTTATAATGATAGCTTTATTGATGTGCAGGTGTTGAAGTAATTGGTAGTGATTAGAGGTTGGAGGTAAGAGGTTAGTTATGGCTTCCTTTTACTTTCAACCTTAATTTTCCATCAAGCATGTTGAAGTATCCACCGGGCAATCTTTAAACAATATTAAATTCATAACTTTCATGTAAATGTTAGAAAAATTAAGAAGTCATAAAGAAGCAAATCACCGGGTAAGGATTTACAGTAAAGTTTCGAAGAATAAAATTCAACTGCGAAATGGTTACATTCTTGGCTTTTCGGATAATTTACTCCTGCTTAATGAAACCGATGACTTTAGACTTGCCGGCTACGCGATAATACGTATAGATCAAATCAAAAAAGTACGTTTTAACAAAGGAGATAAATACTTTGACAAAATGATGCGATGGGAAAAAGCTACTGAAAAAGTTGGGATAAAATACCAGGTCGATCTCGATGATTGGCATTCCGTTTTCAAATCGCTAAAAACGCTCGGCCTAAATGTAATAACGGAGTGTGAGGCAGAGGATATCGATACTTTTACTATTGGCCCCATAACAAAAGCAGGCAAAAAATACGTTTATATCACTGATTTCGATATTGAAGGTTTCTTTGACAATTCACCAACCAGTATCGACTACGAATCAATTACACGAGTTGCCTTTGATACGGAATACCTTAATATATTTAGTAAATATACACGGCATCGTAAAACCGGGAAATAATAAATGCAATATGAAACTACCATTTTTCATAGTATCGCTATTCATCGCGCAGGCCACATTTGCTCAACTCAAGGTAATCAAGCTTAGCAAAGCTGATATCCCCAAAACCATTACTTACAAGGGGCATATCATCGATGCTTTGAAATACGCCGATAAAACCGGCGAGCATTTAGTGATCACTACCTCAACCGGCGAAATCCAGGTTAAAGATACCGCTGTGAAGGATCTTGATCTTAGGCAGGCAAAGCTGTTTGCCTATTGTTATGATATCAGTAACAACCAGATTAAACTGAACTGGCAGATGCAGGATTATACTATTCCATGCGCTGTTGATGTAACAGCCAAATATATACCCGGCACATTTGCAGTTACAGATCTTGACAACAACGGCACAGCTGAGGTTTGGCTAATGTATCGTATTTGCTGCCGGGGTGATGTAAGTCCGCCTGGTATGAAGATCATCATGCACGAGGGTTCCGGTAAATACGCGGTGCGAGGGGAAGCACGGGTGCATTTATTTGATAAACATTATGCCGGCGGTGATTATACAATTGATGCAGCGTTAAAAAATGGCCCGGAACCATTTAAAAAATATGCTTTAGATCTTTGGAAAAAAAATCTTTTTGAGCCGGAAGGCGAACCACACATTTAAGTACATGAAAATAAAACAACTATATCTCGCATTGCTTACCTTACTAAGCACCGCAACAATTAGCCAGCAGGCCAGTGCCCAGCTCCTGAAAGAAAAAGAGCAGTTTACCCATGCCGATTCGCTTCGTGGAATGCTCACGCCTTTGCGTACCTGTTATGATATCAATTACTATCACCTTGATGTGAAGTTTGATATCGATAAAAAATTCATCAGCGGTAGCAACCAGTTTAAATTTACCGCCACGCAGGATTTTACAAAGCTTCAGTTCGATCTGTTTGCTAACCTTAAAATTGAAAAGGTTGTTTACAAAGATAAAGAGGTTGCCTTTACCCGCGATGGAAATGCAGCATTCGTTACTTTCCCTCAAACAATAACTAAAGGCAGCAAAGATGAGTTTACCGTTTATTATTCGGGCAACCCAACAATAGCTGTAAACGCACCCTGGGACGGAGGGGTAGTCTTTAAAAAGGACTCGCTGGGTAAACCATTTGTAGCTACTGCCTGCGAAGGCATAGGCGCCAGCATCTGGTGGCCTACCAAAGATCACCTGAGCGATGAGGTGGATAGCATGATGATCAGCATCAGCGTGCCCAAAGGTTTAAAAGATGTTTCGAACGGTCGCCTGCGTAAAGTAACCCAGCTTAAGGATGGTTATACCCGGTTTGATTGGTTTGTGGCCAACCCGATCAACAATTATGATGTAGTTGCCAACATTGCCGATTACGTTCACTTTGAAGATATTTACATGGGCGAAAAAGGCAAACTCAGTCTCGATTACTGGGTGTTGCCTACAAGTCTCGAAAAAGCAAAAAAACATTTCCCCGCCAATGTAAAACCTATGCTGAAGGCATTTGAACACTGGTTTGGACCCTATCCATTTTATGAGGACGGTTACAAACTGGTTGAAACACCTCACTTAGGTATGGAGCATCAAAGCGCCACCGCTTACGGCAACCGTTTTTTAAATGGCTACCTCGGTTATGATATGTCGGGCACTGGCTGGGGTACCAAATGGGATTACATCATTGTACATGAAAGCGGGCACGAATGGTTCGGCAACAATATCACCGGTAAAGACCTCGCCGATATGTGGGTCCACGAAAGTTTTACCTGCTACTCCGAGTCGCTTTTTATAGAGGATAACTGGGGCAAAAAAGCCGGATTGGATTATAACTACGGCTTAAGACTTACCATTAATAATGACAGCCCGATAGTTGGCGTTTATAATGTAAATAAAGAAGGCTCGGGCGATATGTATTCCAAGGGCGCGGTTTTCCTTAATATGATCCGTACTATTATTAATGATGATGAAAAATGGCGAGGGATCCTGCGCGGGCTTAACAAAACTTTTTACCATAAAACGGTTACTTATGATGATGTGGTAGGTTTCATCAACACACAATCGGGCATGAACCTTTCGGCAATATTTGATCAGTACCTGCATTACCGCAGCCTTCCTGTTCTTGAATTTACCAGTCATGAAAACAAGCTTTACTGCCGCTGGATCGCCGAGGCCAAAGATTTCAACATGCCCATCAGGGTGCGCGTAAAGGGCGGCGAATATAAATTCATCACCCCTACAAAACAACTGAGCCCCGTTGAAATTCCCGGCGCTACTAAGGATAATATCGAAATTGATTATTTAAACTACTACGTGGGTTCGCTCATGGATTAATCCCCAGATAAATGAAAAATAAGTTCTTAAATACTTGCGCAATTGCTTTAGGGCTAACAATAATCGGTGCGGCAACGGCCCAGGCGCAATTAGGTACCAATAAACAAACCTTTACCCGTGCCGATTCGCTCCGTGGTAGCTTAACGCCGTTGCGCACCTGTTATGATATCAACTACTATCACCTTGATGTGAAGTTTGATATCGATAAAAAGTTCATCAGCGGCAGCAACCTCTTCAAATTCACGGCTACTCAAAACTTCACCAAACTGCAGTTCGATCTGTTTGCTAATTTGAAAATAGAGAAAGTAGTTTACGAAGGTGCCGAAATACCGTTCACCCGCGAGTTTAACGCCGTGTTTATTACCTTCCCAAAAACAATAAAAAAAGGCAGCAAGGATGAATTTACCGTTTACTACTCGGGCAATCCAACCATAGCTAAACATGCGCCATGGGATGGTGGCGTAGTTTACACTACTGATTCGCTTGGAAAACCCTGGGTAGCAACCGCCTGCCAGGGTATCGGTGCAAGCATCTGGTGGCCGACTAAAGATCACCAGTATGATGAAGTGGATAGCGCCCTGATCAGTATCAGCGCACCTAATGGTTTAAAAGATGTTTCAAACGGCAGGCTGCGCAAAGTAACCGACCTGAACAACGGCTACACCCGATTCGATTGGTTTGTGGCTAACCCTATTAACAATTATGACATAGAAGCCAACATTGGCGATTATACCCACTTTGAAGGCACATACCAGGGCGAAAAAGGTCCGCTAACACTTGATTACTGGCCATTAAGCTATAACGTTGACAAGGCCAAAAAGCAATGGGAACTTGACGCGCCGCGGATGCTTAAATCATTCGAATATTGGTTTGGCCCGTATCCATTTTATGAAGATGGATACAAACTTGTTGAAACTCCGCATCTGGGAATGGAACACCAAAGTGGTACGGCTTATGGAAACCACTACAAAAACGGCTATCTCGGTCGCGATTTATCAGGTACAGGCTGGGGTTTGAAGTGGGATTTCATCGTGGTACACGAAAGTGGTCACGAATGGTTTGGCAACAACATCACCTCAAAAGACGTAGCTGATATGTGGATCCACGAAAGTTTCACCAATTATTCCGAATCATTGTTTATCGAAACTTTTTACGGCAAACAAGCCGGGCAGGAATATGTAAACGGTACCCGCAAAAACATCCGTAACGATAAACCTATTGTAGGCCCATACGGCGTAAATATGGAAGGCTCAGGCGATATGTATTATAAAGGCGGCAACCTGCTAAACATGGTACGCACCATCATCAACAACGATGATAAATGGCGCAGTATCCTCCGTGGACTTAACAAAACATTCTATCATAAAACCGTTACCTATGATGATATTGTAGGTTACATCTGCAAACAGGCAGGCATGAACCTCGCCCCGGTATTTGACCAATACCTGCACCATAAGGATATCCCAACCTTACAGTTTGTGGTTAAAGACGGCAAGCTATACTCCAAATGGATTGCCAATGCCGAAGGTTTTAACATGCCGGTAAAGGTACGCGTTAAAGGCGGCGGCTATATCTTTATTAAACCAACCATGCAGTTTACCCCGGTTAAGATCGACGGTATCACTAAAGACAATGTGGAAGTAGATACCTTTAATTATTATATTAAGGTTGATTGATGGTTGATTAGGTGAGTGGTTTATTGGGTGAATGGTTTAACTCCAAACAACCACTTACTCAATCAACCCAATCAACTACTCACTTAATCAAAACAACCACTCACCTAATCAACCAAATCAACTACTCACCAAAGCACCCGACAAAAAAATCAAATCCGGTGCAACTTTCCTCCCTCTACCGGCGTCTAATTTGAAAACGAAACTAAAACAACCGTCATGAAATCGATCTCAAAAATATTATTAGCCGCTGTATTGGCAGCAGGAACTACAGCATACAGCACTGCAAAACCAGTAAACCCCATTGTTAAACATACCGATCAAACCACGCAAGACCGTCATTTATCAGGCTTCAGCGCCATTGACCTGGCTGGTTCATTTGATGTTTACTTTACCCAAGGCTCAAACGAATCAGTAAAAGTTGAAGCACCTTCAGATGTTATCGATAAGATCATTACCGAAGTGCAGGGTGGCGTATTGAAAATTTACAGTAAAAAAGGTGTCAGCTGGGATAGCTGGAGCTTTGGTCGTAGCCGTAAAATGATTGTCCATGTGGTAGCTAAAGATATGACCAGCATTAACGTTGCCGGTTCGGGCGATGTTTATTTTAAAGAAGGGATCACCACCAATTCATTAAAACTAAAAGTAGTTGGCTCGGGCGATATGCTGGGCAAAGTAAACGCTAAAAACCTGGATAGCAGCATTTCGGGTTCCGGCGACATGAAACTTTCGGGTCGCGCCGATAACTCAAGAGTGAATGTTGTAGGTTCAGGCGATTTTACTGCCCGCGACCTGATTACCATTAACACTGAGGTGCATATTGCCGGTTCTGGCGATGCCACTATTAATGCCAGCAGTAAAATTGATGCCTCCGTAAGCGGCTCGGGCGATGTACATTATACCGGCGGAGCTAAAAACATTTCCAGCTCAAAAGCAGGTAGCGGGGATATTGAAAGGATATAACAGAACTTATTAATAATATTTATATTTAGCCTTGTACAAGCCAGTACAAGGCTTTTTTTATACCCAACCTTTTGACTATGAACCCTAAATTACATTCAAATAGAGAGCTCAACGATTATAGTATAAATGACAGCTTTGATTTTCTAACTAAAGCAGAAGCAATTAAAATCTTCCTTGAACAAAACTCCGCCTCACTGGAGGAGAATAAAATGATTATACTTTATGGTGATTGGGGAAGTGGCAAAACTTCATTAATGCGACATATAGCGAATACCATTGAACCGATTATTTATAAACCTATATTTTTCCAAGCCTGGGAACACGAAAAGGACGAAAACCTTGCTTTGTCATTGTGTGATGCATTAATTGAGGCATTAGATGATAAAACGTCTGAAATAGTCAAATCTTTTATGAAAGGCGCATTATTGACATTGAAGGGGTTTACTAACGCTGTCACATTTAAATCTTCCCATCTATTAGAAAAGCTTGGATTAGAGTTCGAATTCTCAGGTGAAAAATTTAATGAGGCCATTGATAAAGCTTTTGAAAAAGGACATGAACCTTCATTCTATGTTAATAACAAAGAATTTAAAGCAAGCTTTTTAGCTATTGAAGAACAAATCCTAAAAAAGTATGAAAGTCAAAAACTACTAATATTTATAGATGATCTCGATAGGTGCGAGCCTGAAAATGTTTTAAATCTCATAACAGCTTTAAAATTATTTTTCACTTATGGGAAAAGGTCGGTTTTCTTTTGTGGAATAGATAAAGAAGCTGTGACTAAAGCTGTAAAAACTAAATACAAGGATGTTGTCAAATCAGAAGAATATATGGAAAAAGTCTTTGATATAGCTTTTAGCATGCCAAAGACCTTTTCTATCACAAAACTATTAGAACCATATTTCCCGGGTGAAACCGTTCTTAGAGATGGGCGACCAATTAAAAACACTATACTGATAGAGTCTTTTTTCAACACAATAAGATTTACAAACCCGAGGCACCTCAAGAAGGTACTCAATAAGTACGAAATAATAAAATCATTTAAGGCTCTCTCGGCGATATCAGAAAACACAAGAAAATTAATTCCAGACATTATTGTTGAAAAAAATAAAGGCAATACGTTTGAAACAATATATTGCCTATTTATTATATTATTATATGAATTTCATTTAGAAGATTTTACTGAATTAGAAAATTATGAAGAAAAAATATTAAAGTATATTGAACCTTCTATAGAATTCCATAAGCTAAGTTCGAGTTCGCCTGTAAATTATGATTCTACAGCCACGAATTTACGCCAACGTTATTTTGTGACAGATCATACTAAGACATCATTATCGACTTTATTCGCCAACAGGGGTAATGCGCATAGCTTCTCTTTCACAAAATTCTTATTCTTATTTTCCCATTCTGAAATAAAATATCTTGCGTATATACACGATAATGATTTAACCGGGTATGATCGTTCGTTCAACGATACACGATTATTAACCTCATATTGCAAGTTCTTGATAAAATATAAAGAAGAAGTAATTTCAAGCGCTTCTGATTATCCTATTTGGAACCTCTTTGAAATGGTAAAATATCTTCTTTAAATTTGGTGTAATTTTATCGATTCTTAATCATCTTCACCATTCCTGTCGCTCACATGAAAAAGCTATTCTTCATCCTGATCGCAGCCTGCTTTTGCGCATGCGATAATCCATCAAAACCAACTGCAGATACGGCTGCTGAGTCAACAAATGCACCTTACGAAATAAAAACCGGCGGCAGCAAAATGATCAAAGTTGCCGGGAAGTATAACGTATGGACTAAAAAAGTTGGTGATGGTAAAATAAAAGTATTGCTATTACATGGCGGTCCGGGTTTTTCACATGATTATATGGAATGCTATGAGGACTTCCTGCCGAAGGAAGGAATGGAAATTTACTACTATGATCAGCTTGGCTGCGGAAATTCAGATGCGCCTGCCGATACATCTTTATGGAATATTCCCCGTTATGTTGAAGAAGTAGAGGAAGTGCGCAAGGGATTGGGACTGGATAAGTTTTACCTGATCGGTCATTCATGGGGCGGCATGCTGGCTATGGAATATTTGCACAAATACCAGTCGCACGTAAAGGGAGCGGTACTATCAAATATGACTGCCGGAATTAAAGGTTATGTTACCTATGCTGCCGAGCTAAAGAAGAAATTTTTCACACCGCGCGATATCGCTTTATTTGATTCGTTAGACAGGCTCAAACAATACGATTCGCCACAATACAATAACCTGCTGATGAATAAACTATACACGCAGGTAATCTGCCGGTTACCTTTAGACAGCTGGCCCGAACCGCTATGGAGAGCCTTTAAAAAAGCCAATCATACCATCTACATACAAATGCAGGGTGTTGACGAATTTCACGTGACCGGCAATTTTAAAGGATGGGAGTTTTGGGATAAACTGAAGGATATAAAAACACCTACCCTTGTTTTGGGTGGCATACACGACGAAATGAATCCCGAAGACATGAAAAAAGAAGGTCGTTTATTGCCTAACAGTCGCACCTATCTGTGTCCTAACGGCAGCCACATGAGTATGTATGATGATCAGCAAAATTACTTTACAAATCTCATCGCCTTTTTGAAGGATGTTGACGCGGGTACCTTTACTGCAGATAAAAAGTAGCACACCAATTATACCACAGTGTTTTATATTCCACCACTATTAAAACCGTAAATCATGAAAAAGTTATTTATCTGTATCATCGCCATGATGGTATTTACTACGGTAAATACCTATGCGCAGTTAACACCGCAGCCCAGTTCAACACAAAGTATTGTACAGAATTTCGGCCTCGGAAAAATCAACCTTACTTACTCCCGTCCGGATGTAAGAGGCCGTAAAATATTTGGCGGCATGGAGCCTTACGGAACCGTTTGGCGCACCGGCGCTAACTCAGCCACAGTAATTAAATTTACTGATGAGGTAAGCATGGAAGGCAACAAGGTCCCGGCTGGTGAGTATGGTCTGTTCAGTATCCCTGGCGAAAAAGAATGGACCATCATCCTCAGTAAACAGCCTAAACAATGGGGAGCGTATATGTATAAAGAAGCCGATGATTTTCTGCGCTTCAAAGTAAAAACAGAACGCGTTTCTGCACTCACAGAAACAATGACCCTTGCATTTACCAATGTAACCACAACCACCTGCGATTTACAAATGATGTGGGAGCACAGCGGTTTCGTGATCCACATGACCACTGATATCGATGCCAAAGTAATGGCGCGGATCGATTCGGCCATGAACACCGATAAAAAGCCCTACTATGAGGCTTTGATCTATTATTACAACAATAATAAAGACATGGACAAAGCTTTAGCCTGGGCTACCGAGCTGGAAAAAAACAAGGAAATTCCGCCATTTGTGCCTAAACTGTGGAAAGCACGGATCTTATTGAAAAAAGGGGACAAAGCCGCAGCTATAACCACAGCCCAGGAAGGCGTGAAAATGGCCACCGACATGAAAACGGATGAGTATGTACGTTTAAATAATGAGGTAATTGCGCAGGCTAAGAAGTGATGTTTTAACCTCCTATCATCGTTAATAAAAAAACCTTGTCAATATCGCTGGCAAGGTTTTTTTATTAATTTATTTAAAGTCCTCTCCATAAGTCTTCCGGAGCTGCGAATTAGTTGAAAATATTGGCTAAAAAGCCATGTCATTGCGAGGAGGCACGACGAAGCAATCTCGTAGCTATACAGATCGGACATGCACTGACTACGAGATTGCCACGCTACGCTCGCAATGACATGGCTTTTTAGATAATTTCGTCTTCCGGATCATCTAAATCCTCCCCTTTGGAGAGAATTTAGGAGAGGTTAAAACCTCGTGTAAAAAGCCACCTGTGCTACATGGTTTACCACATAAGCATCGGCTTGTTTAATGTATTGATTAAGATACCCCGCTTCGGCATCAAATGATTTGCTGAAACGGTAACCAACCGCTACGTAAGCGCGGTTTTGATCAAAAAAGTGTTTGTTCACCTTGTTTTTGTTTTGCACATTTACAAAGGCCTCGTTTTGCAGGGCGAGGAAGGTACCTTCAGTAAACACGTCCGAATCAGGCTTCATCGGGATCACGGCACGGGCAAAATACCTGAAACGCTGCGCAAAATAACGATCGTTCTTATTATCGGCAGTATTTCCTAAAAAGCGCTGTTCCAACCTTAAACGGTGTGCCAGCTGTATGTGTTTGGTAAGCTTGTGGGTATAAGTGTACTGCTGCCAAATGCGGTGCTCCGGGCGAAAAGTTGTTTCGTTGTCGGGAGTACGGCCATAGGTAGCTATGTAGGCATAACCCAAAGCCCCCACTTTGTTCTTAGCGAAATAATAATTAGCCGAAGGGCGTAGCAGGATGTGTTTAAGATAACTTACCTCATCGTGTGAGCGCAATTGACCGTCGAAAGAATAGCCCCAATGCTCGGATAATTTATGGCTATGAAATATAGCCGCCCAACCCGAAAACTGGTTGTCCTGTGCAAGCAGCTTTGCAGGTGCCGCAAGCAGTAGTACTGCAAAAATTAATAGTTGTTTTTTTAATTGCATGGATATTATATGTGTGTTATAAAGGTTAACATTTATTATAGAGATCATTACATGCATCTCTTTTTACGACAGAAAGTTGCAGGATCTGTCATATAGCAGGTAAAGACGCATGTGATGCGTCTCTACGCTTAAATTCACTAATCCTTAAACCTCACCAACGTTTGGCGGCCTAGGTCAACCGTTACCCTGAAGGCTTCCTGGTTGCTGCTGTAGCCCGGCGTTTGGTGCAGGCTCAATATAAACTGTCCTTTTACACGCTTGTATAAAAACGGCGTGTAAATAATATCGAGGCGGTTATAGGTCTTCTTTTCAAAAAACGCATCACCATAAATAATATGGCTGCCCTGGCCTTTGTAAAATTCATCAAACAAGGCAAAACGTTTCCAGCTTAAATAGGCATTAGCCACAAAGCCGGTCGGTGTCCTGAAACCATCAACACCACGTACCCGCTCAAATGATGTCATGGCACCAGTCTCAATAGATAACGAATCTAATATGGTTTTATGACTGAAGTCCAAACCTAATCTTATTTGTCCGCCGCCGTTATCCTGGATATGGTCGTTAGGCAACAGCACTTCGGCCCCTGCATCATGCATCAGCAAAAAGTAGTGTGATACATAAAACGGCCCGGTTAAGCTTGGACGGTACTTACCCGAAAAGCCGAACAGGAACTGCTCGCGGTCAGTAACCGTTTGGCGACTTACCCAGTCAATCCAAACAGTTTCGGTCAAGTGATCATTATGGAAACGTGTAAGCAAACCCTCAACGTTGGGCCGGTAGTATCGCAAAGTATCATTCAATAAAGCCCGGGGATAATCATCCAGCAAACCTTCGCGCGGGAAGGCACCGGCATTAAACAACCAGTTTTTGCCTGTAAAGCTGTAATAAGCAACCGGATTCACTTTTAAAAAGTATGGTTTAGCACCAAACTCGTGAATACCGTTAACACCTACTATGAAGTGGTTCAGGCTGTCAACGTTCAGACCAAGATCGAGCGCGGTACGTACGCCCGAATAGGTACGCGAGCGGGCCACAAAGTCCTTATACTCGCGGTTATCCATGAAACCCAAACCGTTAAAATGGATATCGAGGCTCCCTTGCGCAAGGGCAGCGGTAGTGGTTATGATCAAAAAAAGGATTAAAAGGTATATGCGTTTAAACATAGCTGATTATTATTTTACTGTAATGTTGATGCTCTTGCTATTGCGGCCACCAAAAAACGGCTCGGTACGAAGTGAAAAAATAAGTTGATATCTGCCCGGCTGATCCGGTGCTGTTACATTGAATTTAAAATGAGTGCTCTCACCCGGCTTCAGGGCGATATTATGAAAAGAATCATCAGCCTTTTGATTGGTGATCTGATCGGTCTTTTTAAAGAAACAGGCTTCAAAAAACACGGGGTGCTTTTGATCTTTATTGCTGAAATCAATGGCGAATGGATATGGATTTTTAACTGTCAGATCAAAATCCACTTTTTGTCCCGGGCTAACCGTTTCTTTATTTGAAGGCGATTCAAACTCAACCCGCTGATAGGTGCGCGTATCATCAACCCAGCCGCCATACCATTTGCCTGCAAATACGTTAATGGAGTCGGTGGTTACACCTGGCAACCAAACATCCAATACGTAATAAGTTTTTTTATGCTGAATACTGTCTTCTATCGGCCAGATATCGTACTGGGTACGGCGATAGTGCCGCGAATCATAGGCAAGTCCGTGGGTGGTATTGTTATAAAAATTGTATTTGGAAGGATCCTGAAAGCCTTCATAAAAAATCACATAATTATCGCCGGCCTTTTGTTTGATCTGATGAGCCCACTCCTTAAACCCAAAAAAGCTTTTCATGGCATCTATCTTTAACAAAAAAGGCGGCCCCCAGATGATACAGATGCGGACAAGCAAAATCAGGCTTGTATTTATTATGGCTAAACGATTAAACCAGGCTGGCTTTCCTCCAGGTATGGCGAAACTGATAAGCACCAGCATGCTTAGTGGCACATAGGCAATGAGTGTCCAATGAAGTTGAACTTCGCCTTTAAAAGATGTTAGGAAAAAGAACAGCAAAATGCCTACACTATTTACAAGTAAGGTGCGGGTAAAAACATCCTGGATCTTGCTTGTAAATCCTTTGTAAAACAAGAACCAACCAATCAGCGGTCCTGCCATTAGCAATTGCCCCAAAGGATATAGATAGGTATTATCCAGCTGATAATCATCAGCCGAACGCTCATTAAGGTGATAACTTATCGATGGATAATCATGGTTCACCTGCCAAATAATGTGAGGAGCGTATAAAGCTAAGACAAGTATTACTATACCGTAAAACGATCCGCGCTTTAATAGTTTAATGTTAGATGCCAGTGTAAAAGCAACCAGCAAAATGCCGTGATACTTACTATATAACAGGCAGGCGATCACAACACCTAATATAACGGCCAGCTTAAAGCTGTCCTCTTCAATATATTGCTGATAAAAATATAGGAACAACACTGTGAAGAACAGTAACGGCGCATCGGGCGTGGTGGTAAAACCGTAAATATGGAATACGAAAATACCTGAGATCACTAATATAAAGTTAATGGCATCAACTTTATACCGCTTTAACATCACCCACATCAGGTACAACGACGCCGTGGTGCTGATCACCGTAAAAAACCTCACACCAAATTCATTATGCATGAGGCTGTAACCGGCTTTAATAAAAACGGCCACCATAGGCGGGTGATCGTAATATCCCCAATCTAAAAACCGCGAGTAAACCCAGTAGTAAGCTTCATCAGCATGAATCTCAAGCGTAAAGGCCTGTACAGCATTTAGCAAAGCCCACAGCAGTAAAAAATAAATTATTGGCTTGTTATATTTTACCGGCGCGCTATTTAAAGAGATCTCCTGCATTAAAATGGATGAGTAAATGAATGGGCAAAGGTATGATAAAAGATATAAGCCATAAAACGTTGGCAGCGGCGATATGATAATTTGACGAAAAACATACCACAATCTTCATAATTTAGCACTGCTGTAAAGCCTTAACCCGTTCAACCTAAAATGAAACAAGAATTTGAAGTTATCAAAAAACCACGCCTGATGCTGCTTAATGTTGTTAAAGACCTTACTCCTGAACAGCTTAACTATACCCCCGCCGGCTTCAACAACAACCTGATCTGGAACCTGGCGCACCTTATTTCGGGTCAACAAGGTATTTGCTATACCCGTGCGGGTGTGCCTATTGTGGTAGATGATAAGTATTATACCCCCTATCGCCCCGAAACCAAACCACAGGGTTTTATTAATGCAGATGATATCGCCGAAGTTAAAGAGCTGCTCATTTCAACCATTGACAAATTGGAGGAAGATTATCATGCAGGCATTTTTGCAAACTATCAACCGATGACTACCCGCTACGGCGTTACGTTGAGCAATATTGAAGAAGGCATCCGTTTTTTGCCATTTCATGAGGGTTTGCATGTGGGTTATACTATGGCTTTGAAAAGAGCTGTTTTGGAAGAGATGAGTAAGCTTGCTTAATAAACTATCTTACTAAAGGGAATACCCACAGTTAATCCGATTGCTGTTTTATTATAAGGCAGGCGGGTATCTTTTAAGGAATTGTTCATGTCCTGAAGTAAAAGCTGTGCTTCAAAATTTATGGCAGGCACACCTTTTTTATCAATCAAAACAATGGGGATACCTATAATAGAGTTGAGCGCCTTATATGTACCCCAGTTTTTCTCGATCCGGAAGCTGACGCCAACATGCGATGTTGATGGGATGTAAACCAGCTTACCTGCGGCAACCGGTGTTATAAAGTTTTTATACTGGCCTATATACCTGTCTCCCCTATTTATCGTTACGGTATTCGTGCCATCCGCTCCCTGCGCTCCTGTTACATCTGCATTGAATAATGAACCGCTTTGTACGGAGTTATTCACAAAGCCCTTGCCTGCAAATGTTAAAAAGAACCTGCCCAATTTTGGGCTTTCCCAAAAGCGGGTATGGCTTATAAATAACTCGAACGGATAATTATAATGTTTGTTAACCTCTGTGTTAACATTATCACTCACCATAAATCTTTGCGGTATAACAGGGATATAAACGCCAAACGTTGTCCAGTTATCGGTCACCAGATCATAATTAGCTGAGTTAACCATTAGTTCCGATTGCTGTTCGGAAAACTTTTGCAGATAATCCGCCCGAAATGTTGCGTAAAAAGTTTTCCGGAGCTTGTTTTTAACTTCGTTGAGATTTTGTCCTGGGATCTCATCCTGCTTTAAAGCGTTAAGGGATTGCTCAAACTCTTCGGCTTTTTTGTTGATACTTTGGGCGAGGGTATTTACCATTAATGCGCGCGCTGCATCCATTTGCTTTTTTGATTCGCCGTTTGCCGCGTAGTGGGTCGTGGGTTTCCCCACCCATGTTTTTTGAATGGTAAAGCCAAGCTGGTTATCAAAATACCTGTTTGTAAGCTTAGCTGCATAAGCGTTTGCGATATTTACCCGTGCACCAACAACCACGAACGACCTTACCCAATCGTCACTATCTACCGGCTGATGAAAATTATGATTGATGCTGATCATCCCCTCCGCCGCATTGATATTAACATAGTTTTTATACAGCGAAAGATCCTCATTACCGGAGAGATAGGGACTCACTTTATTCGACAGGAAAATATTCATGGCCTTGTTAGAGATCAGCATTCCCTGCCCGCTACTGTTTGGCCAGTTGGTTACTTTGCTGTTTATGGCTTTTATCTCATCGATGATCTGTGCAATGGTTTGTGCTTTCGCTCCCACCGCTACGCAGCACAAAAACAGGCAACAGATTACTGCCTTCAAACACCTTCGATATTTCAGGCCAGCCCCCATTGCTGTGTAATTTGATTGGTAAAAACTTTCTGGCAATCTGCATTGAGCAAAGTTTTACGGGCATTGATCCAACGGGTGGCAGCATCGCCATACATTCGTTGAATACGTTGAGGGGTAACCTCATTGGCCTTACCCCAATGAAAGGTAAAGGGAATATTTTCATGCTCAAGCATCAGCCACACCTGGGTATAAAAATTGTAGGCTTTGTCAGATAGCGGCGCATCCAATTCCATAATACAGGTATGCTCAAAACGCGTAAAGCCTAATGTGGCTTTGGTTTGCTTAACAAACCTGAATGAAAACACGCCGCTGAAAGGGCCAATATCTTTATTGATCTTTAGCATCAGATCGGCAACTTTGGGCGAAAGCTGGGCGGGAAAACCAATTGCAGAGCTCAACAATTTACCTCTCAAAGTAGTATTGCTAAAAATTTCGCCAAGCGTACCAAAGTGAGGGTCTGTATTGGTGGTCATGCTGGTGTTCAATACCTTGGTAACTACAATGGGGACCAAAGCAGGTACCGCATCAGTAATAGTGCCTATAAAACTGGCTGCATCATCTCCCGGACCGATCCCTGCCGCATTATCAACCGGTGGCTGATAATTAGTACGATATGGCCGCTTATACATAGTAGTTACGAAAGCCCCCTTATCCAGATCATACGGGTTAAGCAATACAGAAAAATGGAACGGCCGTTCGTTACCGCATGGTAGCTTATTAGTGTTACTAAAATCCAGCGTTTCCATCATGCCTTGCAGCTCTGTATCATAGGGCAACCGCTGCACATAAGTTTCTAACAAAAACAAAGGTTCGGTTTCCATCAATACACCATGTATGATACCAAAACTGCCGAAACTTACCAAAGCTGCATTGAAAAGCTCATCGTCCTGTACCAGCTCGGTTTGCAGCAAATCCATAAACTTTTGTGCTACTACCGGTGCCGATGCCCTTTCCAGCCAGATATGCCTGTCGGGACTAACCACAATATGCAGGCCCACTACAAAATCAGGTGTTGCGCCAAAGTCAAACGCCGAACCATGAGTTCCCGTGCCAACAGCACCGGCTATAGTTTGCCCGTTGCTGGCCCCCGAAGTTTTGAGAGACAAACCCCTGTTTTTCAGAAATGCGCCGAGTTCCCAGATGCCGTTGCCGCTTTGGGCAAAAAGTAAATGATCCTTGTTACCCGCATAAGCCGGATTTACCGCTGTATCAGCTACGGTAAACCTTGTATTAAGTGGCTTGGTATCCAGCATTACACCATCTTTAACCGTGGCTATCTTTGTCCAGGACCAGCCCGCGCCTAACGACCTTAGCGGTGTATTAGTTTCGATAGCTTCCTTTATAATATTTTGCAGTCCTTTGGTGGCATCATTATAACTGTCAAGCGCATCAAGGTTATCTTCATTGCCCAATTCATACAGATCTTTAATTTGTTCTGTAAAAGTTTCGTGCCGGTTTTCCCAGCTGCTAACTCCTGTTTTAATAACTTTCATAGCTACTTTCCAATTACGCCTTCTTTGGCACAAGGTTTACCACATTTCCACTCAACCCGTGCAGGGCTCCAAATGCCTAAAGTGATCACTGTAAGGAGTGAATAACCAAAGTTATTTTTCACCGTAACTTCGGCCATACCATTGGAGCCAAGGGAATCACATATAGGGGTAACTATTCGCTTAGGGCTTTGAATGGCCCCCCAAAAAAAGAAATTTACATTTTGGTGCGATACTTCAGTGCCGGCCTGGGCTTTGGTTTCAACCCGGGCTGTATAACAACTGCTTAACAGTACCGGAAGTAACAGGATGGGTATAAGTTTTCGATAAAAACGGGCAGACCGGTTCAGATAGGATGGCATCATAAGGCAAGTATTTAGGATTTTACTGAATAGAAATAAAGTAAACCTAAATACCTGATTTTCAAATAAGTAAAAACACGTTTATTGAGTACGTATTTTTACGCCATTTTTTAAACATTGCTTGAAGAACAGCTTTATCTTATTGATTTGTATAAGCCCAAATGTTTGGGTTTAGTTAAAACAATATGCCACAAATGATTTTTTCTTGAACGGAAGGATGCAGCACTGGCGCTAAGATAATAGCGCCACATACGATAAAAAGTATCGCCATATTTGTCACTAAGCTGAGGCCAGCTCTGTTCAAATTTCTTACGCCATTCCATACAGGTGCGGTCATAATACACCCCGAAGTTGTGCCAGTCTTCAAGGATAAATAAACCCTGCCAGGCAGTTGAGAGCTGCGCAGCAGACGGCAACATACCGTTGGGGAAAATATATTTATCGATCCAGGGATCGGTAACTTTGGTAGAATAGTTGCCACCGATAGTATGCAGCAGAAAAATGCCATCGTCGGTCAGGTTTTTGGCAACAGTTTCCATATAGGTTCTGTAATTACGGTAGCCGACGGCTTCCAGCATAGCTATCGATACTATCCGATCGAACTTTTCATTAATATCCCTGTAATCTTCCAGCCTGATCTCAACCGGTAAGCCTTTATTGATTTCCCGTGCGAGTACTGCCTGTTCTTTAGAAATAGTTAAGCCAACTACCGACACACCGTATTTTTCAGCGGCATATTTGGCAAAGCCTCCCCAGCCACAACCGATCTCTAACATGCGCATTCCGGGCTCCAATTTCAATTTACGACAGATCAAATCAAGCTTGGCTTCCTGCGCTTCATCTAAAGTTTTGGCGTTTTCCCAATAAGCGCAAGAATACATCATGCGTTTATCAAGCATTTGCTCAAACAGATCGTTGCCAATATCGTAATGTTTATGTGCAACTTCTATAGCCTTTGATTTGGTTTGCTGGTTACCAAATTTTGCCTTTAAAAAATATTTAAGCGTATTTAAATCGCGGGGAAGCGCTTTATCAATGCGGTGATATTGCACACGGAAAAAGAATTCATCCAGCGCTTCGCAATCCCACCAACCTTCCATATAAGCTTCGCCAAAGCCTAATGAGCCCCCGGCCAGCAAACGATCATACAATTTAGGATTGTGTACCTGTACATCCCAGGGATTGGTACCATTCATGGTAATACCCCCTGCAGCAAACATATTTGTAACAATCTCTTTTGATGACCCCATAGTTATATAGATAATTTTGCCGATAAATATACACATCTACCGCGGGTTTAGTGCAGCGTAACCCCTGGGATAAATGGTATAAGCTTCCAGCTTGAGCTATAATTCCAATTTGTGACTGCCGCGGGTTTAGCGCAGCGTCCCCCGT
>NZ_DASVOB010000120.1:0-3857 GCF_036383575.1 Mucilaginibacter sp. | reverse complement strand
CCTTTTTCGTCCTGGACAAATATTTCAAAATCACCGGTGCGGGCAAGTTCAGTACCGATATCCCGGTGACGGACGCTGAACTCATCAATATTACCGTAACAAACCTGGATATACGCTGTTTCGTTTAATTTCCCGGAGCCTTTGACCTCCATCCAGTAAGCACTCGCGTTACCGGCAAACGGCATAAATATAAAAAGCAGGATAACCCTGAATACAGATAATTTCATTGCGCCAAAAATAACAATTATAAGCGGGCATTAATTGAAAACAGGCATCTTCCTCCCTCCCTGATTTAAAAAATGATTATCAAAATATAGTACATTTGGCTTGTATACGCATGAAAAAAACAGAAACTGAGTTAACAGGTGTTAAAGAAATTGCCCGGAGAGCAAATGTGTCCATCGGCACCGTCGATAGGGTTATCCACAACAGGAAAGGCGTATCCGAGGAAACCAAAAAGAAAATAAATGCCATTATTGAGGAGATGGATTTCCGGCCCAATAAAATGGCCAGCCTGTTAGCTTCGCGCAAAATATTGAATTTTGCTATCCTGATCCCGGCCGTTTCTGACGAGACAGATTACTGGAGCTATCCTTTAAATGGTATAAAACAGGCTGCAGAAGAGATAAGGCAATTTGGTGTAACCGTTAATTATCATTTTTACGACCTCAATTCAAAAAGCAGTTTCCATGCAGTGGCTGAAGAGATGCTGCAAAACGAACCCGATGCTATATTGATGGCTCCTTCATTTGTAGAAGAGTCGATAATATTTGCTCAAAAGATCCTTGAACTTGAACTGCCGCTGGTATTTATTAATTCGGATTTACCCGATCAACCCGGTCTTGCCTACATCGGCCCCGAGCTTTATCAAAGCGGTAAACTTGCCGCTCAGCTTATCAGTTTTGCTATTCAAAAGCAGGATAAGATTTTAACGCTGAACATATCAACCGATCTCGAAAACAATCATCACCTGCTGCGGAAGGAACAGGGTTTCAAAAGCTTTTTCGAGAGCAGCGGGAAACTGAACAAGGTGATCACACTCAATATAAACGACACAAAACTTACCGAGGCAGAAAAAGCGCTGTTACCTGTTTTAGAAGCTGAGCCGGCTATCAAAGCCATATTTGTGACCAACTCAAGGGTGAACCTCATAGCCGAAATTTTAGCGCAGCATAAACGCACAGATATTTTGCTTGTAGGCTATGATTTTTTGAAGAAGAACATCGATCACCTCATAAGCGGCCAAATCACCTTCCTGATTTGCCAGCGCCCCAAAGAACAGGGTTATCTTGGTGTTATGGCACTTTATAAGCACCTTTTTAAAATAAGCGAGGTGGAAAAATCAACGTATATGCCTATTGATATCATCACGAAGGAAAATTATTTGTTTTATAATGGGTAACTGAAATGACATATCAACGCTGTCATGTTGAACTCGTTTCAGTGCCCGCAAGCAGCCGCTTTGATTAGCAACCGGCTTAGCAAATGGGCTGTTGAAACAAGTTACTCATGACATAATTAAAAAAAACTGTCATCCTGAGGCACGAAGGATCTTCTTCAACAAGCATGGCCGCCATACAAAGCGAAGAAGACCCTTCGTACCTCAGGATGACAAAGGGGCAAATGTCATCTTTTCCCTGCAAAGTCCCTGGATTTTACCTACTCAACGCGACAGAAACCTTTGTTATGCTATACGTTAAGCCCCCCTCATCTTATTTTAGCCAACCGATCATACATTACATGGATCTTTTGGCTCCTTAGCTGGTTTTCTTCATCTAATGCAGGTTTGTAAAGAAAATCTTTATTTAGTGCAGTGAACTCAGCATTCAGCCTTTGCTCATCGGCTAATAGCTTGTTGAGCTTTGTCAAGTACACCGGAACCTGATCGACAGCAAAATCGGGGGAGTTTACTTCGGCCTCTATTTTCATGTAGGTAAGGTAATACACCCGGATCCTGGCCATCAAAACATAATGCTTAAACTCCTGCGCTCCTTTTACAGGCTGCAATGATCTTAGCATATTCAGCGCATTAGTGGCGCTATCCAATAGTTGACTAACCGTTATTTCCTTTGGTGACATCACCTTGCCATGAACTACATTATATGGCGCAGCAAACAAGGCGTTTTTAAACTGCATTGCCTGCTGTTGATTTAAGCCATAATGTGAACTGCAATAGTTGATGATAAACTGATCGTTGGTTAACTTTTGCCCTGCATTTAATGTGCTTAAATAATAGCTGACCAGGATATTGAACCCGCTTAAAGGGTATACATGACGGATAGCATATAGGTCGATCAGCTCATCTTCAGATTCAAACAACGATGAATAAACGCCCGAGGTTGACCATGATGTCATGACGATACCCTTATATCCTAACTTTCGCGATAAAGGAATAAAGTCCCTGATATTATTGAAATGCTTTTGCCAGTCGGTAAGGAAATAGTTGTCAGGGTAGCTCCTGATGGCCGGCGAACCCCAGATCTCATAGCCCGATTTTAACAGTTTGGCATGATCGCCAAAATGGTTCACTTCCCAGCCGTAATTCCAGTCGACAAAAATAGTTTCTTTAGGTAGCAGGTTAATGTAGTCAGGATATTTCAGGGCGATATCGGCCCAAACAACTGGTCTTTTCCCTAAACCAACTACAATATCGCACAGCATTTTGATATGATCAAAATACAACCGCGACAAGCCTATTTCAGCAGCCCGTTTCTTGCACTTTTCGCAGTGACCTAATAAATAGGTTTCATCACCGCCGATATGAATGTAAGGCGAATTATGGGTTGAGGCCAGATCGGTGTAAAGCGTGGTGAACAACTTTTTATTTAACTCAGGCTCACTGGGGCAAACCTGGCTAAAATCCTTCTGGTCTTCGCGCAGGGCAGCGTATTTATAATCGCGAAGGATATACTCTACATGCCCAAAGCTTTGTTGCAGTGGAATTACACGAATATGAAGCGAATTGCAATAGGCAATAAAATCGCGGACCTCGGCCCTTGAATAGGCATATCTGTTGGCAATAAGCGGTTCCTTCGCAAACGGATAACTTCCCTCCCATTCCATTACCAGGGTATTGATACCGTTATTACTTAAGTTGAGTACAAACTTTTTTAACGCAGGCAACTTCATTACCTGGATGCGCATATCGAGGTGAAAACCTTTTATCTGAACCGAATCAACCGGTTTTGCATTAATGGCTGATGCTGAAAAACTTACCCCCACAATAAGCAGGGTTAAAATTAAGCTGCGCTGTAAATAAGCTTTCATAATAACTTTTAAAGGCTCTCTATGATCGCGCTCAACCGGGATGGTTGAGCAATTGCTTTACGTGTACGCACACGTAAAGCAATAATACACATTTAATTATTTTCATCACAGTCAAATGTGAATAATAATGTGTCCCCCCGGGCAGCCTTTAAATGAATATGTTCAGCTTATATTAATTCCATATAACTATAGTCAACATTGGTTGTGATTGGCGAAAAGCGCTTCATCATTTCTTCGGCCTTAGTTACCATATTTTTTGAACCGATGAAGATACCGGAGCGCTGGTGTAATTCTGTAACCTCCAGATCCAAAATACGTTCGTACCCGTTGCTGGCTTTGCCTCCGGCCTGTTCAATGATGAAGGCCATGGGGTTACACTCATAAATTAACCGCAATTTTCCTTTTGGGTCACTTGCATTGGCAGGGTAAATAAAGATCCCTCCCTTTATCATATTCCGATGCAGATCGGCCACCATTGATCCGATATACCTTGCTTTAAACGGCCTGTTTGTTGTTACATCCTCCACCTGGCAGTATTTGATATATTTCTTTACCCCATCAGGAAAATGAGAGTAATAACCTTCGTTTAT
>NZ_DASVOB010000119.1:0-3904 GCF_036383575.1 Mucilaginibacter sp. | reverse complement strand
TCGCTTTCGGTATCTGAAAGATATGGCTGGAGCCGTTATGTTGCTCATCAGGCTTATTATTCATTACTTAATCGCGAGTTTGAATGGGAGCTGATGCCTTTAGGTATCGACCAAAAGGTAAGCACCATTGTTTGGAGCCCGCTCTCATCCGGTCAGCTAAGTGGAAAATTCAGGAGAGGGGTGCCAATCCCGGAACATTCCAGAACTGTACAGGGCGGCGCTCACGGACCTGCTACAAATTTTGATCACTTGTACAACATTGTCGATGCACTTGATGAAGTTGCCGAAGAAACAGGGAAATCTGTGGCACAAGTAGCGTTGAATTGGCTATTGCAAAGACCTACCGTTGCCAACCTGGTAATCGGTGCCCGTAATGAAGAACAGCTTAAACAAAACCTTGGCGCTATAGGATGGAATTTAACGATTGAGCAGGTTAAAAAGCTGGATGCCGCCAGCGAGGTAGATCCGATATATCCGTACTGGCACCAGCGCCAAAATTTAAAACTGGTACCGCTGCCGATACAGTATTAAAAAGTATTAAATAAGAAAAGCTTACGTAGTTTTACGTAAGCTTTTCTTTTAAATCCCGTAACAGTACGCTGTTATAGTTGTAAGGATTGCTTTAGTTTTGTTTTAAAGGGAATGCGATATCGAAATTATTATATGATATCTAAACCTTATCACTATTAAACCTTTCCTGTATGATCAAAAAACAATACCTAAAAGAAATAGTCCTATCTGGTACCCAGCAAAAAGGTAGTGCTTCAAATAATCAAAAAGAAGTATCTAAAATTCAAAGCTGGCTTAATTTGTATGCCGTTACCAACCCTTCGGCGGGCACGGCAACTGGGATTGACAGCAGTTTTGGCCCGGGTACAGAAACAGCAGTTAAAAATTTCCAGAAGGCGAAAAATCTGCCTCAAACAGGTATTGTTGATAGCACTGTTTTTGCAGCGCTAACCCAACCCATGGTAAATGCATTCAAAAGCCCTGTACCGGGAACCGGTTTAAGGGAATTGATTGTGAATACAGCCATTCAGCATTTAAGTAATGCGCCATTTGAGCTTGTTATTAAGGGCCAAAGTAATAGCGGCCCATGGGTAAGGGCTTATATGGATAATAACGAAGGAACACCATGGTTTTGGTGCATGGGTTTTGTACAAACCATTATTGACCAGGCTGCTACGCAATTGGGCAAAGATTTTCGCACGCTGATGCCATTAACCTATAGTTGCGATACAGTAGGCACTACCGGCATCGCCAAAGGCTTGCTAAGCCGAGTTGCAACTGTGAGGGCTAATCCTTCGATAGTAAAGCCCGGTGATATTTTCCTGGTTCAAAAAACACCTAACGACTGGTTTCACACTGGTCTTATTATCGGCGTACACGGCGATCTGTTTGACACGATAGAAGGAAATACCAATACCGACGGAAGCAGCAACGGAAACGGCGTATACAAGCGTGTACGTAACTTTCAAACTTCAAAGCTGGATGTATTTTCAATACAGCCCCTTGTATAAAAGTCTTCCCTGCAGTTAATACCCCCTTAAGCCCCTTTATTGGGGCTTTCTGTTTTTTATAAGCTAAAAGCCAAAGGCTTAAGGCGGAAAGCTTAAAGCTAATTTAACGCTTAAGCAACCTGACCATCAGCTTTAAGCTTTATGCCTTTCGCTTTCAGCTCAATTAAGTAACAGTTAAATTACAATTGCTTCATAAAAAAATTGCCCGATAGCTTTAGCCCTTTACAAAACTTAGCTAATTTGCGGGGCAGCCCGCCGGGGTGTGCTTATAAATCCAATTAACCTGTTTTGAGTATGATTAACCGTAGAAAGTTTATTCAATCAACCGCCGTAGCGGGTACAAGTTTTCTGCTTGCGCCGCAACTATCAAAAGCTGCCGGATTTTTTAAAGGGTCACCTAACGAAAAATTGGTTTTAGGCATGATGGGTACTAATAGCCGTGGGCTATATCTTGCCCAAAGTTTTGCCAAATTACCCAATGTGGAGATCGGTTACATCTGCGATGTCGATTCGAACGTGGTTGCTAAAACGATTGATGCGATCTATAAACAAACCGGGAAAAAGCCGCAAGGCTTAACGGATATCCGCAAAATGCTGGAGATAAAGGATATTGACGCAGTAGTAGTAGCTCCGCCCGACCACTGGCATGCACCTGCAACGATTATGGCCTGCCAGGCAGGTAAGCATGTATACGTGGAGAAACCTTGCAGCCACAACCCTCACGAGGGGGAGATGGCCGTAGAAGCAGCAAATAAATATAAACGCCTGGTGCAAATGGGGAGCCAGCGCCGTTCATTCTCCAATGTACAAGCCATGGTAAAAGAGCTGCATGATGGTGTTATCGGTCGTACTTATTATGCTAAAGGCTGGTATACCAATCATCGCTCAACTATTGGCAAAGGGAAACAAGTGTCTGTACCCGCTAATTTAAATTATGATTTATGGCAGGGGCCTGCACCGCGACGGCCTTACCAGGATAACCTGATTCATTATAACTGGCACTGGTTCTGGAATTGGGGCACAGGCGAGGCGCTGAATAATGGCACACATGAGCTGGACGTGATTCGCTGGGGGCTTGGCGTTGATTATCCTAACAAGGTAGTATCAACAGGAGGACGGTTTCATTTTGATGATGACTGGCAAACTCCCGATACGCAAAATATCCTCTATAACTTTCCTAATAATACCGCTGCAGAATGGGAATGCCGGAGTTGTAATGGCTTCGAAATCGAAAAATTAAGCAGGGGGGTAGTGTTTTATGGCGATAAAGGAACCCTGTTTTACGACAGCGGCAATAGCTATCGTGTTTATGATGGCGATAATAAACTGGTAAAAGAGGTTAAGGACGATACCAAGGTCGATGGCACAAACAAGGTGAGCCCAACGGAGGCGCTGGATGGTTTCCACATGAAAAACTTTGCCGATTCGGTAAGAGGGACCGATAAACTGAACTGTCCAATAGAGATCGGCTTTAAATCAACCTTGTTACCGCAATTGGGCAATATCTCGTACCGCGTTGACCGCGTGCTGCATATAGACCCAAACAACGGCCATATTTTGAATGATCCCGAAGCGCAAAAGCTTTGGAGCAGGGAGTACGAAAAGGGCTGGGAGGTGAAGGTATAAATGCCTGTTTTTTTATGTCATTGCGAGGAGGAACGACGAAGCAATCTCGTAGCTGTGCATGTCGAAAATACATTGGCGACGAGATTGCCGCACTATCGCTCGCAGTGACATCTATTTAAAATCAAACAAGAAAATATCAATCAATGAAAAAAATAATATACCCTGCAATTATGCTTCTGGCGTCAACGGCATTCAGTCCGGTGAGCGCTCAAACCAAATTATTTGATGGTAAAACGCTTAAAGGCTGGAAACGCCTTGCCGGTACCGCCGATTATAAGGTAGAAGATGGTGCCATAGTGGGTACCACGGTACTTAACTCCGGCAATTCATTTTTAGTTACAGAAAAAGAATACGGCAATTTCATATTAGAATTGGATGCTAAAATTGAAAGCGAGCTAAGCAATTCGGGCGTACAAACCCGTAGCCATTACGATCCGGAAGGCAATAAGGGCAAAGGCAAGGTTTATGGCAGGCAGTTTGAGATCGATCCGTCATCACGTAAATGGACCGGCGGTATTTATGATGAAGGACGGCGCGACTGGCTGTACCCGCTTGACCTGAACCCGAAAGCCAAAGAAGCATTTAAAGTAGGCGAATACAATCACATCAGGATTGAATGCATCGGCAACGAAATGAAAACCTGGGTAAATGGTGTGCCGGCCGGTGACGTAGTTGACACTGTCGACAGCAAGGGCTTCATAGCACTGCAGGTTCATGCAGTAAGTGAGGAAAAGCAAGCCGGTAAAAAGGTTTATTTT
>NZ_DASVOB010000118.1:0-6879 GCF_036383575.1 Mucilaginibacter sp. | reverse complement strand
CCGGTGGATGTTGTTCAGGCATTAGTACTATAAGTAAATGTCTTTAAGCGCACAAAAGTAGAGGTTTTTTTTAATACTGGCAAAGGTAAACGCGCCTTGATTTATAATTGCTTATTGTTTTGAAAAAATATGGGTTGCCGTCGAACATATTAAAGTAATATTATAGCCTGCATAGCAAATTGGGTAGGAAGCCATATATTAGTTTTATCTTTTATTGCTGATGAAAACCTATACCATTAAAAACACAAACGGAATTACATTGAACGAATTTTACAGAGACTTAGATGCCGGAGGGAAGCTGGTGATTTACGGTTATTGTATCTCTATAATTGCACTAACTTTCAGGCTGATATCTTCGCCTTATTTTATCAGGCCAGGTGAATCCCAATCAAAATTTAAACGCCGTTATAATACGCTTTCATTGATTTTCGGTTGGTGGGGATTACCCTGGGGACCTATTTATACCATAGATATGATCAAGATCAATTCGAAAAATGGGGGTGGGGTAGATGTAACCAGCGAGTTGATATCTAAACTGACAGAGAAATATATTTATCATGATGCAGAAGAAATATTTCCAGAAGGTATTACAATAGATTATAATGATCATGAGTTGACAAGATGATAGGGTGTTTCATGTAATTATGCCCCGCTTCCTCTGCCTTGTTTATTAAGGCCAATAGCACGTTCTCCCTGCTTCGTCCGATATACTTAATGCCAGTTGGGGGAACCAATTATCTTGCCCCTCCTTAACAAAACAGGCAGTTAAATTTTATTCATTTGTGCTAAGTAAGCTGTGAGAGTTTATTTACAAACTCAGCTAAGTGAACCGTATGATCAGGAGTGACTGGTTGAATTGTGCGTATAACTATGACTGTGTTAATGATCTCTACTACGAAATCTTTATACATCATTTCAACAAGAATATTCCTAAAAGCTGAAGTCATGGCCGCTTTAGCTTTTTCATTATCGTTAGCAACAACATAAAAATGACTGCTGAAGATTCTGTCATCATTAAATTTAAGCTCAACAGGATGAAATATTTCTAATACCCTATCAGTAAATGTTTCTCTTCTGATTAATACTCTTCCAAAGTCTGATTTTAAATCTGCAAATGCCCATACCTGGTATTTATCATACTGGGTAACCTGGCCCCCCTTACCACCACGACCGCCCATGCTATTTTGATAGCTAAATTTAACAAAGTTCAGGTAACAATTTGCCGAAGGATAGTTGATGAGTAAAGTACCTCCTAATTTTGCACCCGGAATGTTATTAAATATTTCAAATTTGTTGATGTGCTGTTCTGATTCATTCGGTAAGCCAATACTAAATTTTCTTTTGAGCTCTTTGTAAGTATCTTCAAGTGCTTGTATCTCGTCGGCATCAAGTGAGACAGTATCGAACGGGAAATTTTTCAATTTTATAATTATTATTTGCGGAATTAAATTAGCAATAACTTGTGGAAATAGTTTCCCCGCTTGCTTCAACGTAACATTAGTGTCGAAGATATTAAGTTATGTATAAGTATGAAAGGGCTGTTAAGTATTAGCAGTGGTGAATGATTGATTAAAAGGGGGATAGGACAGGCAACCCTCCGGATACTTTTTGAATTGTAGAAAAGTGTCAATTCCGGTTATTATCCCATCGGTCAATTAACCCCAGCTACCAAAACAAAGGCCGCCCCGGTAAAAACCGGAAGCGACCCTTTTATTAACCAAATTAAGTCTGAATTATTTATCCCACCAAACGCGGGCTTGAGCATTAAAGTTATTGGTGCCGCCGTAATGGGCTACCGCTGCGGTTACGTTGGCATTGTTTAAATTAAACTCTGATTGCGGATAAGGTATTTTACGCGGGATAACACCGCTTGTACCAGGGGTTGGTGTTAACACCGGGTATCCGGTGCGCCTCCAGTTGGCCCAAACCTCATCGGCATCAAAAACAAAACCAGCTACCCAAAATTCGGTGTTTATTTTGGCTATCTGTGCTTCTGATGTTGCCGGTAACGGGTTTTTTGCCAGGTATGCACTTATCTGAGTTCCGGTAATAACCGGATTGCCCGATAATTTTGATAGCGACTGCATGTGCGCCGTGATACCCGCTTGGTAATGATCGTTGGCACTACCAGTAATGTAGCCGCGCACAATAGCTTCTGCTGTTAAAAACTCAACCTCGGCATAAGCAAAATCAAAAAATGGGGTGTCTTTTTGGCCAAAAGCATCATAATTAACCCGGGTATTTGGCGCCGGGTCGCTTGCTTTGAAGCTGTAGCCATTAAATTGAGTAGTATCAACCGGGGTAGCTTTTGTGCCACCATTAGCAATGAAAGTATTGTAAACGCCACCATATACAAATAAACGCGGATCGCCTGCTACCTTCATTTCTGTTATCAGGGTTTTATGAAGGAAGAAATCATTTTGGCCGTCATTCAATGTAAAGTTAAAACCGTTTGGCGCGGCGGCATTGTGTAATAAAACAGGCATATCGGCATTGCTACTCATTACGCCATCGGCAATAGCTTCTTTGGCCAAAGTTGATGCCTGGGTAGGGTCAACCTTAATTAAACGCATACCTATTCTTAGCAGCATGGATGAAGCCAGCTTTTTCCATTGCGCGGCATTGCCGCCATAAAACTGGTCGCCGCTTACTTTTTGATTTGAGTTGTTTGTTAAAAGTATGATAGATTCCCGGAGTTCTTTTACAAAATCAGTGTAGATCTGTTGCTGCGGATCATATACGGGTGTAAATACTTTATCGCTTAAAGCTTTGCCTGCCTGGCTGTAAGGAATATCGCCGTAATAATCAGTTAATTTTTGATAAATAAATACCCTCCATATCCTCGCGGCAGCGTAAGTTGACTGCAAATCGGTACGGGCTTTTAATACAGGCACAATGTATTCAAGGTCATTTAGCGCCGGCCGGTAAAAGTTGTTCCAGTAACGTTGTGATACGTCATCAGTTGCAACATAAGCATTACCTGGCCAATCATTTGCATAGCCATATTGCATAAAAGCATGGCAATAAGCTGTACGCGGAAACATATCTACGTTTGATGTATTAACCTCGGCGTCAGAAAGCAAGGCTCCCGGATCAATAGAAGTTATGCCATCGGGGTTTAAGTTGTACTTTGCAAAGTTTTTTGTACAACCCGAAAGCGCCGTTGCAATAACAAAGAATAATAATATGCTGTTTATTGAATTTTTCATGATTTTCTCCTTTCTGTATGATTAAAAGGTAACATTTAAATTAAAGCCAAAAGTGCGGCTTGTTGGCAGCGCGCCGCTGTCATAGCCATAACCCTGGGCAATACTATCTGACGCTTCAGGATCAAAAGTTGGCAGGTCTTTCTTAATATAGAAAAGGTTACGGGCAATAAGTGAAAGGGTAACCGAGCGGATATGGCTGCTGTTTAACAGGCTTTGCGGTAGCGAATACCCGAGTGAAATTTGCCTGAACTTGATAAACGTACGGCTAAACACATGGGCTTCATCGGCGCTTTTATCGGCATTGCCACCATCATTATATTGAATATAAGGGCTAAATGGCAACGTGTTTTTTACATAAACGGGTGCCGATGCCGTACCTGTATTGATAACGCCGTTAGGTATATAAGTACCGTCGCGGCCGAGCAGCGAGGCTTGGGAGTTACCAAAATAGTTGGTCCAACGGGCACCAGCTTCATAAATCTGGCCGCCAAATTGACCGTCGATAAGGAAGCTGAAAGAGAAGTTTTTGTAGTTGAATGTATTGGTTATACCGCCGGCCCAATTTGGATTTGGTGACCCGAGATAGCTTTCATTATTATTAACATCTTTAATAACAGCGTCATTTGGTTGAGTGGCATCAGATGTGCCAGACCTTGAGTTTACCGGTATATATACATCCTGGCCCTGGGCATTTTTCAAAAATGTACTGCCGAAGATAGAGCCCAGCGGATAACCTACTTTTGATTTAATGTTATAATAATGCGAGATACCGTTAGCCCCGATCGTAGGATCAAGCGCGGTTACCATGTTTTTGTTTTTGGCAGCATTAAAACCAACGTTCCAGGTAAAGCTTTGGGTTTTTACAGGGCTGCCGCTAATGGCTAACTCTATCCCACGGTTATACATTGAACCCGCGTTAAAGTACAATGAATTGTAGGTGGTTGCGTTACTGATTGTTGATTGCAGTAAAAAGTTATCAGACTTTTTGTAGTAGTAAGCAAAATCAAACGATATCCTGTTTTGGAAAAATTTAAGTTCGGTACCAAGTTCTGTTTCTGTTGTAGTTTCGGGTTTTAAACTTGGCGGCGGTACGGTTGCGCCGGTAATTTCGGCATTGGTAATGCCATTTACAGGTGGCTTAAGGGTAAAGGTAAGGTCTGTTAGCTGTGGTGTGGGATTACTGCCTGTTTGCCCTATGGATGCTCTTATTTTACCAAATGATAATACAGATTGATCTAATTTTAACGCGTCGGTAAATACAAAGCTTAAGTTGGCCGATGGGTAAAACAGGTTTGGTTTAAAATTAGGGCGGGTAGATGACAAGGCTGAATACCAATCGTTACGGCCGGTTATCTCCAGGAAAAGGTAATCTTTGTATCCAAATTGCACATCGGCAAAAACAGAATTAGTTTTATACCTTGGCGTGTGCGACTCTGTTGGCGGATGCACATTGCTTGCATTGCTAAAGTTTAACAGGTTAGGGTCGGCCAGTCCTTCAGCATACAGATCCAGTGAATATTGTTGTGAATTTTGCAATTCAGCACCTGCAAAGGCATTCACCGTAAGATCTGAAAATTTATGATCATATGATAACATTGCCCTAACGTCAGACTTTTGCTGCTCAATAGTAGTAGTGCGGTAAACACCGTTAGTATTAATTACGTTATTCGGGCGTACCACAAATAAGGCGGGCGTGTTTATATAATCGTAACCGGCAATTAAATTAGCATGTAAGTGGCTGGTAATATCATAAGTAATATTGCCCGATGACAGGATGCGGTTTTGAGTTTGGTTATTGGTTACCTGCTCTATTTGCACGTAAGGATTGGCGTTATAAGTTGACAGGTATTTGCCATCCGGGGTTTTATCATCCAGCAAAGTGATATCTGTTGAGCTGGCGATACGCGGATATGCCAGGCCAAATGAGCCGCGACCGTCGCCACGTAAAAGCGGCGCGTTTTTACGTAAGGTTCTTGAAAGGTCTATCTTGAAATCGGTATGTAACCTGCTGCCATAATCCTGAGTGGCACGTATTACGGCGTTATACCTTTCGTACTTCTCGCCAGGGGTAGGCAGGTTATCTTGTGTTTGCGATAGCGAAACCCTGTATGAGCCGTTGTCGGTACCCTTGGTAAAGGCTAAGCTATTGGTAGTGGTTACACCGGTTTTAAAAAAGCGGTCGAAGTTTTTAGCTGCTGATTGAGATACGTAGGGTTTTGTTTTTCCATCGATATCTAAAAATGGCCTGCCATCCAGTTTACCACCCCATGACCATCCCGGGGCGTCGCCGGAGTTGTCCGCAAGCTGTCCATAAAATATCGGGTCGCTATAATCGGCAGGTGTATATGGGCGGCCCAGGTAGCCACGGCCATACTCGGTTTGCAAATGATCATAAGGTACCATTTTTTCCAACACGGTGTTGCTGTTGAAGCTTATACCAAGGCCCTGGCCTTTTTTGCCTTTTTTTGTAGTGATCAAAATAACACCGGCTTGTGCGCCACCGCCATAGAGAGCGGCTGCCGACGCGCCTTTTAAAACGCTGATGGTTTCGATATCATCCGGATTGATAGATGATAAACCATCGCCCGGGTCAGATCCTCCGTAAACTTTGCCGCCATCGTCGCTGTTCTCACGGGTGCTGCTATTGATAGGTACGCCATCAACAACATATAAAGGTTGGTTTGACCCTGAAAATGAAGAGTTTCCCCGTAAGATAACCCTCGATGAACCGCCCGGGCCGTTTGGCGGGCTTTGTACCACTAAACCTGCCACCTTGCCTTCTAACGCGTTTATAAAAGTGGGTTCGCGGGTTAGGGATACTTCTTCGCCGCCAACCTGGCTTATGGAGTAACCCAGTTGTTTTTCAGCTTTTTTAATGCCCAAAGCTGTTACTACAACTTCGCTTAATTTGCCTGATTCACTTAGGCTAACTGTTAAAAAAGTACTGTTGCCAACCGTAACTTCTTTAGGTGTGAAGCCAACAAAACTTATAATTAAAATACTTTTATCGTCGGGCACATTGATGCTAAAGGCCCCATTTGCATCGGCGGTTACGCCCAGCGTAGTGCCCTTGAGTTTGATGGTAGCACCGGGTAAAGGCCCTCCTTTTTCATCAACTACTTTGCCTTTAACGTTAAGCGATACGGCGCTTATTGCAGTATTGTCTTTCTCCTGCAAAAAAACGGTGTTGTTTACAATTTTGTAAGTTAAGGGCAGGTTTTTTAAGCAAGCGTTTAAGGCTTCGTCAACAGAAGCATCTTTCACTTTTACAGTAATGTTTTTATTACGCACATCTTTGGTGTCGTAAAAAAACAGATATCCATTCTGTTTATTGATTTCCTTTAGCACCTGTTTTAAAGGTACGTTTGTAGCATCGAGGTTAATCTTTTGACTAAACACGCTCGCGCTGCATTGCATAAAGGCTATGACCATAAATAGGGTAGTCAATTTCATAACCAATAAGATTTTTTTTGGCAGCCATGGTTTATGAATGGCCATTAAAAAAGCATTTAATTTCATACTTTTGGAGAGTTTGGGTTAATACATGGTTAGGGACACTAAGCTTGTTTTTCCGGTTTACCGGAAGGGTTAACTCAAATATTTACCGTACCCTGATGCCAGTCGGGGTGCGGTTATTTAAAATAACCTTGTTTGCGGGGGGCGCCTAAGG
>NZ_DASVOB010000117.1:0-3359 GCF_036383575.1 Mucilaginibacter sp. | reverse complement strand
GTATTGAATATCTACATCATACCAGCGGCTCACCTGCTTCATAACATTCACAATGCTTTGATCATGAAATATAAAAAAGCCGTTTATCCAGGCCATGTTGGCTTCAATATCTGCCTGGCTCACTTTTATTGATGAGCCGTTTTGATTTATAGTTCCTTGTTGTCCCGGTAACAGCATCACTGCAGCCGTACCTTTACTCATTTTAACAGATCCTTCCAGTAATGTTGTGGTTATATCCGGGTTATCGCTATAGGCGTTAATATTAAAGTGGGTGCCAAAAACCTGCACTTGTGTGCCATTGGCCTTAACTATAAATGGGTGAGCTTTATCTTTAGCCACTTCAAAATAGGCCTCGCCGTCCAGTTCAATTTCACGGTTAGCCCCGTTAAAAAACTCAGGAAATTTGATTGACGACGCAGCGTTGAGTTGTACTTTGGTACCATCTTCCAGTATAACCTGGTATTGACCGCCGCGCGGGGTGGTGATGGTATTAATTTCGGGGATGGCTGCATGCCCTTGCCCGCCCGGCTTCCTGTCAAATTTATAAACCACTACGCCGTTAGCCGCCTTACTCACTTTTACTCCTGCATTTGCCGCCAGCTGACCATTTTTAGCATCATCAAGTACTATTTTACTGCCGTTTGCCAAAGTCAGATAGGCCTTGTTGCTGCCGGGCAGTATGGTTGTTTCATCTTTTTTTGCGATAATATTGGTATCATTATTCTTTTTAGCAGGCATAAACAGTAATCCCGCAAGTACAGCCATAACGGCCAGCGAAGCAGCAGCCCATAGCCACCTGTAGTTGGTACGTTTAGGGATTATTACAATAGCCTCCCTCCTGTTTTCACTTAGTTTTTGCCAGATCCGTGCACGTACTTCCAAAGGATCAGTATCTTGCTCCGTCCATACGTCGTCGGGCAGGTGCATGTCATCGCTGTATGCAGCCAGCAATTCTTTCTCGGCAGGAGTGCATTCACCATCGAGATACTTTTGGTATAGCACCAAAAACTCTTCTTTAGTTATCATTAAATGTTATGATCTGAGGTTTATAAAAGGGAAGTGTAGATTAGCAGGCAGCACACACATACTTTTTTATCTTTTTGTCACTTTCCCGATAATTTTAAAAATTAGCGTTGCTTTTTATACATTTACCTACCCAATTATATGCTTTACAGTTCCCTAACAGATGCCGAGTTGTGGAATGCCGTTCGTCGGGACGACGAGCTGGCATTTACTGCCCTGTTTGAAAGGTACTGGGTAAGGTTGTATAAACTTGCTAAGAACTATCTCAAAAACCAGGAAACAAGCGAAGAACTGGTACACGACATTTTCCTGAACATCTGGAACCGGCGCGGGACACTTGAAATAGATTCCCTACAGGCTTTTTTGCTCACGGCAGCGCGTTACCAGGTGTACAACCGTATGCGGGCTGCAAAACCTATGATGTTGATTTTAGGTGATACGCTCCCCGCAAATGAGCCATTTCAAAACAACGAAGGTGAGGAACACCTGATTGAACAGGAACTGCAACAGGAATTACAGCAATATCTTGTACAACTACCAAAGCGCTGCCAGGAGATATTTTATATGAGCAGGGTGAAAAACCTATCAAACCAGGAAATAGCCGACAGCTTTGGCGTTTCAAAACGTACTGTCGAAAATCAGATAACTACAGCATTAAAACATTTGAGGAGTTGTTTGAAGTATACATCGACAGTGATTGTTTTTTTCCGGTTGTTGCTTTTCCGTCACTAATATATATTGCTGATATTTTGGGATGAATCGGATATTGAGAACAAAAGACATCCGAAATACTTTATCCCGAAATTTGATCCTCTTAAATGGCGAGGCGTGCCGAATCAATTGCCGGGTTAACAAACTGGTCGTTTTTAAAACTCAGATCAGGTATTCCGGATCCATTAACCACCCAGAACAGTAACCACTGAATTTCAATAAGTTAATATTGTATTTATCAAATAAATAGTATATTTAGGCACCTAAATAATTCACACCATGAGCTCTCTAACCGTAAACATCCTGCGTGGCGATGCCAAAGTGTTCATTGCCTGTAATCTTGCTAAAAAAGACACCAAGAACCTGGCCGGCTTTACTTTTTATTGTGAACCAGGCACAGAAACGCCTTACTATATATTTAACCAGCTGCAATTTGCCGATCCGGCAAACCATGCCCAAGTTGCTTTGGAACCACCAAGATCAAGCATTAATTCACCGATCCAAAAATTCCGCTGGCTCCATGTGCCAGGTAGCCTTCATCAAAAAGACAAGGTATTTTATGGGCTTTATAAATATACCGTAACGCCCAGGTATTTTAAGGACGGTCGGTTACTGCCAATAGACAAAACTTTGAGCGTGACCGTAAGCACCCTGGTAGAACCTTTCAGAAAAGGGGATATCGAACTTGGCTTTACCCGCGGGTTCGTACAATCGCAAGCCTTCGGTAACCGTTTTGGCAAAGATGCCCCGCTTAAACCAAAAGGTAAATCTCTTTTGTATAACACTTCCCAACAAGCCGGAACCAACAGCGCAGGCGACAACTATACCTTTTTAGACGAATACATTTGGTCGGGCTTTACAGCAAGGGAAAAGATCTTCGAAATTGTTAAACAGGTAGTGACAGACCAAAGCCTGTTTTTGGATGTGTTTGCTTATGACCTGAACGAAACCGACCTGCTGGCCCATTTCCTGACGCTGGCCGGGCAAGGCCGCATCCGTATAATTCTGGACAATGCCGCGTTGCATCACGACGACAAAGCGCCTAAACCGGAAGACCAGTTTGAACAACAATTCAAAATAGCTGAGAGCAAGCAATCGGGTGGAACTCCTGCTGAATCGGGCATCATTCGCGGAAACTTCAACCGTTACCAGCATAATAAGATCTTTATCGTTTCCCAGGGTCCCACACGGATACCTGTCAAATTACTTAGCGGCTCAACCAACTTTTCAGTGACCGGGATGTATGTCAATTCCAATCATGTGATCGTTTTTAATGACACCAAAGTAATTGAACTTTACCAGCAACTATTTGAAGCCGCCTGGACAAAAAAAACAGATGTACCATCTTTTTTGGCCACCAACCTGCCAAAACAGGAATTTACATTCAGTGAGGTGGGCCTGCCGCCAATGTTTGTCACTTTCGCACCCCATGAGGAGGCGCAGGCACTGGCAAATTTAAAAAAAATCACTGCCCGGATAGCGGCAGAGCAAAGTTCCGTGCTTTTCGCGGTCATGGCCACCGATCCCAAATCAACCGGGCCGGTAATACCCGCATTGATCAAGCTGCAAAAACGAATGGACATCTTCAGTGCCGGTATCACAGACTCCACTAACAGCTTAAAATT
>NZ_DASVOB010000116.1:0-18143 GCF_036383575.1 Mucilaginibacter sp. | reverse complement strand
ATGAGCAGAAACAGCTTCAGCGTCAAAAGGATGACTTTTTGGGCATTGCAAGCCATGAGTTGAAAACCCCTGTTACCAGCATAAAAGCATATGCCCAGGTGCTTGGCGCCATGCTTACCAAAGAGGGCGAACAAAAAAAGGCCGAAATGGTGCTGCGGATGGATGCCCAAATCAACCGCCTTACCAATCTCATCGGCGATTTGCTGGATGTTACCAAGATCAACTCGGGCAGGTTACAGTTCAATAAAACATGGTTCGATTTTAATGAGGCCCTGCAGGAAACTATAGAAGATCTGCAGCACACCACTCAAAAACATAAGCTCATACAAAACTTTTCCCAAACAGGCAGAATATATTCAGACAAAGACCGCATTAGCCAGGTTATCACTAACCTGATTACAAATGCTATCAAGTATTCGCCGCATACTGATACCATCATTATTACCACACGCCGCGAAAGCAATGAGGCCATTGTTTGTGTACAGGATTTCGGTATCGGCATCCCCGAGGAAAAGAAGGACCGGGTGTTTGAGCAGTTTTACCGGGTAAGTGGGAATAAGCAGCATACTTTCCCCGGTTTGGGGTTAGGATTATACATCTCATCAGAAATTATTAAGCGCGAAGGCGGCAGAATGTGGGTAAACAGCGTTGAAGGCAAAGGGTCTACTTTTTGCTTTGCATTACCTGTAGATGATACTAACAGTTAATTTTTGGCTGGATCATTTTACAAGTAGGTTAGTTTATTACATATAATTTCAGAGGGTTTAACCAAGCCCTTACGCCTAAGATGGATACAAAGAACAAAAAAATCATGATCGCAGATGATGATCCCGGTATTGTTGATGCCGTGGAAATGCTGCTTGAATTTGAAGGCTACGAGGTAACATCAACCGTTGACGGCACTACCGTGCTTGAAATGAAAAAAAACCTTCCCGACCTGCTACTGCTGGATATCTGGATGAGTGGCGAAGACGGGCGCGATATCTGCAAAAAGTTCAAAGAAAGCGAGCTAACCAAAGATATTCCAGTCATTATGATATCCGCAAGCCGCGATGTACGCGAATCGGCGATTGCGGCAGGTGCCAACGATTTTTTGGCCAAGCCTTTTGAAATGGACGAGCTACTGAAAAAAGTAGAACAGTTTACTCAAAAGCAAAACGTTGCATAATAACAAGCTTAACACATCAACTAAATAAGTTTTACCCCTCCTCGGGATGAACCCTGACGGTGGCCGTCTCATCCGGCCGCCGATTCATCCCGTTGTATTATTAATTGATAATCCAACAACCCGATATCTAACTAAAATAAAAAAACATTAACCCATAAGCTATGTTATTTATTATAACAAAACAATAATAACCATGGGAGTCCTACAACACGTACAACACCAGATCTCAGCATTGAATGATCTGATCAAAATAAATAACGACAGGATAGCCGGTTATCAGAAAGCCGCCGAGGCTGTTGATGAAACCGGATTGAATTTACTTTTTAATGAGTATATTGATCAAAGCAAAAGTTACGTTAGTGGAATACGCGAATACATTCATGTATTAGGCGGCGATCCTACAGACGGCACCTCCCTTTCGGGCAAATTTTATCATACCTGGATGGATGTGAAGTCGGTTTTTATAAGTAAAGACAGGCATGGTATCCTTTCAGATTGTGAATACGGTGAGGATATAGCTAAAAAAGCTTACCGCGCCGCACTTGATGATAAGGAGCTGATATGGGAAGACGAGCAGGTTGTTGCCTTGCTTAATAACCATTTGGAAGGTTTAAAAAAAGCGCATGACACCGTTAAATCGTTAAGAGATACGGTTAATGCCTGATGATAATTAATAGTTATTTAAGCAGATGAACAATTCAAATCAATCATTTTTTTCGGCATGCCGTGTGCCTGATCATTACGCTAAGGTTACCTGCACCCAGGATAAGGTGATCTACACGCTTTCGCAATTAAAACAAGTCACTGTTGCCGATATCGCTGTAAAATTGAGGGAATATGAACCATCGGTAAATACGTTTACCCATGAAAAAAATGCTGCTGAAGTACTTGACTATTTATTTGCCCGCGGCATGGTAAAGATCACCAAACAAAACGGCGAATTAAACTACAACCTTGTAACTGTTTAACCAAGGTTGTAGCTTAATATTTTATTACATACCTGGCGCAAGTGGTTTGGCCGAAACCACGCTATCTACCACAAAAACGCTTACGCCTCTCCATGGCAGCGTGTGCAGGTATTCTTTATAATGAAGTTCTAAAAATGAGCCGGCATTACTGCTCAGTTGCTTAGCCACTTTTTCGTCGGTTACAGAAAACATAAATTCATTGGAGCCAATTGTGCCGCCGGTTACCTGTGTGCGGATTCCGCTTTGAATTAAGCGGCCTTCATAGGTTTTAAAAACGTAGCCTTTTTTCACAAAATAGTTCATGGTGCCCGCCTTGGTTCCTTCGCCAAAAACAAAATAATAGCGGTAGTAAAAGAAGCCGGCCAAAATCAACAGCAATATAAATACGATAATAAATTTTGTTTTTGCTTTCATCGGAGGTTTTATTTGTTAACTAAGCTACAAAAACTTAGCTGCCCGGCAAATATTTATACACCTCAACAAGCTTGTTCAATTTGCCTGCTTCTCCCCCTCTTTAATTTTTGTAAGGCTTACTTTTTTGAAAGACTCCACTAAAAAGTTCATCAAACCGGTTAGGTTGAAAGGTGGGTCGTTGGTATTTAGTGTAAGCTTGTCTTTGTTGTTTTCAAAATCGATATCCAGGTAATAATTAGCTGCATCTGTAACCTGGCTCCCCTGTTTCCAATCGTACATCTTTTTTAATTCGCTATGTTTCAGCCAATAGTTCAGGCTATCGAGTTGGAGTTTGCTGAGTTTACCAGCATAATCCCCCTTATAAGGATCAGCAAATTCGCCTCCTTTTAAACGATAGGTACCATCGGCCCAAATATTGATGAGCAATTGGGGACAACCGCCATAACAGGTTGAGGACATGAAACGAAGCTTTGAAAATTTGACGCCGTTATCAAAACTGGCTTTATAATTTTTAAACTGTAAGGGAGGTCGCCCCGCTAATTTTATGGCACTTTCATTAACAGCCTTAATGGTCAATTTTTTGCCGTCGAAATAATTGATGATAAATTTAGAAACATCAATATGCTGTTGCTTAAAATTATCTGAACTGGTAGTGTACGTATCAATTATTTTAAGCGTATCATGCTCTATCTTATATTTATTTTCATGCTTCTTAAAGCCATCTAAGTTAAAATGAACTTTGCCCTCATTAAAGTAAAGATAGCCCAGGTCTTCGGTGAGCCATTCTTCAGATTCAACGGTAGCATGCTGGCCAAATGCCGAACCACACAGGGTGGTAAGAAATAAAAGAAGCAGTGATACGCTTTTCATGTAAACTAAACTTACAAACTCAAATAATATTGGGCTAACGATTCAAAATCATCAAACTTATTATCATAATCATCGGTATTGCCAAAGCCATAGCTAACAAACACAAACGGGATGCCTGCAAGGCGTGTTTGTTCGGCATCGCCATTGGTATCGCCTATGTAAACCGGGTTTTGTAAATTGTGTTTATCCATGAGCAAATGCATATTGTGGTTTTTAGGCATCTGATTGGTACCATAGGCCATGCTATCCGTAATAACTTCATTAATGCCTGCCCAGGTTAAAAACAGCGGGATAATCCCCACAGCACAATTGCTTAATACAAAAAGCTTGTATTTGGCGGCTAATTGCTTTAAACCTTCGGTAACCCCTTTGTACATAACGCCGCCGCTGGTAGGTAATATTTCGCGCCTTACCTGGTTTACTGCATTGTAGATCTCCATGCCCTTTTCTTCATCAAATTCTGGCAGCAGTACCCTGGTAAGCTTTTTGCCATCCATACCTATCACGTGCAGCAGCTCATCCCGTTTAATAGTTCTTTGAATATCAAGCTTTTGAAATATCAGGTTCCATGATTGGGCGTAGGTGTCAACGGCATCCCAAAGGGTTCCGTCCATATCAAAAATGAGGCTATCGGGTTTCTGCATTAGCTAAATTTATGTTTTTCGCTAAGATGAAAAATTAACGGCAATTAATGTTCATGTTTTCTTCATTATTAATCCTCACCTTAGCAGTGTGATAAGGTTAACGCGGGTCGGCTTAGCAGGAGGCTGAGCCCGCAAAGAACCCCCGCCTCTCGGCGGGGGTTTCTTTTTTATAGGTGCCCTACAAATCGACAGACGCATGTGATGCGTCTGTCTCTACAATATTTCACAAACTTATCCCGTCCCCTACTTTATAAATTTCATGAAATTTGATGCCTTGCTTGTCGAAATGCTTTTTGTAGGCAGCGTAACGCTGGATGATAAAAAAATCCTTAGCGTAACCATCATGTACCGGGAAGATCTGTTTGGGGTGCAGTTCATCAGCAAAGGCCGAAATTGTGGGTTCATTGGCAAACGGTGCCATGGTAACCATGATCAGTAATTCGATCCCTTTAAAATTCAATAGCTTTTCTTCCATCGAATCAACGGGGTGCAACACTTTATTATTGATCAGGAAGCCTGTCATCTGCGGCAGCGGATTATCCATGATCAGCTCATGCCTTACCGGAAAAGCCTGGAGTTTAAACGGCCCCGCACGATGAGTGCCCTCTTCAAGAAGTGTATATTTTATATTGACCTTATCCAATTCTTTACCTACCTGCGAATTGGTAATAACCACCGCGCCGCTTAATTCAACAATGCTTTTTAAAATGTCGATATCAAAATGATCGGGGTGGATATGCGTGATCACAATACTTTTCACATCGCCAAACATTTGCGGCGTAACTAAACCCTCCGCAAAAGAAAACTTTCCCGGATCAAACAGCAACTGATAACCATCGAGTTCAAAAAGCAGGCAAGAATGCAGGTATTTCGATATTTTCATAAGCAGATAGGAGTTTATTTCCTAAAGATACACAGGAAAGGCTTATGAAGTTTTAAAAATATCTTTGTGTTACAAGTAGTGATGATCAGGTGTTATTGTCTTGTCAACGATAAATTGATGTATGTGTAGGTTCTAAGAAGCTGTTTAAAAACGATAGTTTTTGAATGTAGAGACGCATAATTGCGTCTCACGCTTGCAATTTACGGCAGCCGAGATGCTTTTGAAATTGGCTTGTCCTTCGGGAGACGCAATTATGCGTCTCTACAAAAATATTCTACGCTATTTCTTAAACGAAAACAGCCAAGGGAACAGCCCGGGTTCAGCAAACACTTTGGCTTCAATGTCATGTTTTAAGCCTGGGTATTCTGTGTATTTTGCGTTTTTCGCACCGCTTTGTTGTAACGCTTTGATCAGGCTCCTATCGGGCCAGGGGTTAATAACATCATCGGCCGCGCCGTGAAATATCCACACCGGTACCTTAGCTGCCCTTTTGGGATATAGCATAACGTTGGCCTGCCCGCAGATAGGGAAAGCGGCCGCAAAAAAGTTTGGATAATGGACTATCAAATCATAAGTGCCAAAGGCGCCAAGTGAAGTGCCGCCCAGGTAAATTCTTTTTCTGTCGGCGATTTTATGTTTAGCCAAACTGTCAATTAAAAGTTTCACCATCCGTTCTGGTGTTGAAAGTGCCAGGGTATTCATCTTATGGTTAAACGCTGCTGTTGTATCGTACGGCGGTCCCGGAGGAATTTTGAACCACATGCTGTCCGCAGGACATTGCGGAAAAACTACCAGTGCAGGATATTTTTTCCGCACCGAATCATTTAAAAAATCCTTGCCGGCTCCGTAATACCTGCTACTTCCGCCAAGTTGCTGTTCATTATCATTTCCTCTGAAGCCCGCACCATGCAGGTAAACAATCAAGGGGTATGACTTTCCGGGGTCATAGCTTTCCGGATATAATATCCTGTAAGGTAACGTGTCTTTGCCATTAATAAACAGCGCTTTTTTATATAGATTAAGATCCTGCGCCCAGGAGAAATGAACGCCTGTTAACAATGCCAAAACTACCAGGATCCCCTTGATCCACGTATTTCCTGTGATCGAAATTTTAAATCTTTTTTTCATCTTTTGTTTAAACCAGTTGTTCTATTTCTCCAGCATAACCGAATCCTGAAAAGGTTATAACAAGGCTCAATCATAATCCTTTCATACTTAAAGATAACCACCGTTTTCGGCGAACCGAAATATAATTGATGAACTACGGCAGCCAATTGACTACCAGTAAGAAATCATACGATCAGAAAGCTTTTAGGGCACGATAATAAACTCTTGTTCATGTTCCCTTAGGGTCTCTGGCAGATTTAAGTTAACCCACAAAATTGTTTTGTTGTCTAATCAACAAGGTGTTTTGTTTTGCTCCTCTGGAGCAAAGGGTATTTCTATACTTTTTATGCTACAAACCTTTTGCACCTCTGGTGCATCTGTCCTTAAGCATCTCAATTAATACCAGATTATGTTGCAAAACCTTGCCGGCCCCAGCGGGGCCACGTGTTTATAGCTTTAAAAAGCACATTTTGGGGCTCCGTAGGTGCCTCCTATTGAACTTTCAGGTTGGTGAATTTTGTGGATCAACTTAAATCTGCGAGAGACCCTGATGGGACGGTGAAGTTTTTTGTAGAGACGCATCACATGCGTCTCCCGGCGGACAGGCCGATTTAAACGGCTTCTAATTCCGTCGGAAATTGCACGTGGAAGACGCATGTGACGCGTCTTCCACTACATTCAAAAACAATCAAATTTAAACAGATCTAAAAAAAAATAAAAAAATATGCCCCCGCCTTTATCCACTTTTTAAATGAAGGTGTCTTTATGTACGAAAAGGAAAAATGAATAATTACGACTCATACTTTGACCTGGGCCAGCTGATCGCAAAATATATGCGAAACGAGCTGAGCGACCAGGAAAAACTCCAGCTTGATCAATGGATTGAGGCTGATACACGCAACCAGGAATTATTCAAAAAATTGACCAACGAACACTTGCTCAACAATGAGCTGGAAACCTTTTCTGTAAATGATAAAGCCCAGGCCTGGACAAAGATCCGTAAGGGAACGGGGTTTAAAAACAAAACAGGCAAGCCACGATGGATTGCTTATGCTGCTGCTGTTGTGTTGCTGGCTGCTTTAACTATTACATTAAATAAACGTCAGGATATTAAACATCCGCAAAGCCTGGCTAACCAGTATAAGGATCTTCCACCCGGGACCAACAAAGCAGTACTTACATTGGCCGATGGCTCAACTATAGTTTTGGATAGCGCTAAACACGGCCGGATCGCCAGTCAGCAACATGCAGTAATTAAAGAAGATGAAAACGGTAAGGTGGTTTATGAAGCTACCGATGAAGCTCAAAACCCGGCTGCCCCTGCTCCTGCCGAAACTATTGCCATGAATATGCTGGCTACCCCGCGCGGCGGCCAATACCAGGTTGTTTTGCCCGACGGCACAAGAGTTTGGTTAAATGCTGCATCATCGCTAAAGTATCCAACCGCTTTTACCGGCAACGAACGCCGTGTTGAGCTTACCGGCGAGGCTTATTTTGAGGTAAGCAAAGATCCTTCAAAACCTTTCAATGTAAAAACTGCAAGCCAAACAGTTACCGTTTTGGGTACCCATTTCAATATCAACAGCTACACCGATGAAGGTGCAACCAAAACCACCCTGCTTGAAGGCAGTGTGAGGATTACCCGCAATACCGGCCAGTCGGTTAAAATAAAACCGGGTCAGCAGGCTGTCAATACTTTAAACAACATCGACATCAATGAAAATGCTAATATTGATGAAGCAGTAGCCTGGAAAAATGGAAAATTTATTTTCAGCAATACCGATCTGCAAACCATTATGCGCCAGTTATCCCGCTGGTATGATGTGGATGTAGAATACCAGGGTAAAACAGCACAAAAGCATTACATGGGGCGCATATCGCGCAATGTACCCGTGTCGCAAATATTTGAGATCCTTAAAACAAGCGGCTTAAACTTCACAATTAACGGGAGGAAGATTATAGTAAAATCATAACAAAATCCAATATGCGGTAAACGGCAAGGCCGGTTTACTAAACGTTGGCCCATAAAAAAACCGAAAGTGTTGCGACCACCTCCGGCTGTTTTTTCGGGCGAACATTATCCAAATCATATCGACTAAATACTTTTTAAACTAATCAACCCACAACAAAAATATGGATTTTTCTACATTTCCTGTGCCTGTACACAAGCATGGCCGGGTAAATAAATTCAAAAACGCTACAAAAGGTTTTTTCCGGATAAGCCCGGATACAAAAAGAAAATTTATTATGCGGATAAAGCTTATCGCCGTCCTGTTATTTGCAGTTTGCCTGCATCTCAGCGCCAAAAGTTTCAGCCAAAACATCACTTTAGCCGAAAAGAACAGCAGCCTCCAAACGGTACTGAACAAAATTGAGCAGCAAAGCGGCTATGACATTTTCATGCAAACCGAACTGCTTGCCGGCAGCAATAAGGTATCGTTAAATGTAAAAAACGAAGCTTTAACAAAAGTGCTCGACAGGGTATTTAAAGGCCAGCCGGTTACCTATGTTATTGTGGGGCATACCATTGTAATTAAGGAAAAAAACACCAAAGCGGCCGAAAACAATACCAGTGCACCGGCTCCCGTATACACCGGTAAGGTTGTTGACGCCGATACAAAAGAGCCTTTAATAGGAGCTTCAATAGGACTTAAAGGTACTACTAAAGCCACTACCACCAGCTTAAACGGTACATTTAAACTTAATACCGGCTCAGAGCAGGGCACCGTTCTTGTGATATCATATATCGGTTACGTTACCAAAGAGGTAACACTTTCAGGTGTCAGCGATCTTGGTGTAATCACCATGCAGTCAAGCGCCAATTCCATGAAGGAAGTAGTAATAACCGGCGATGTGGCCGTTGACCGCAAAACACCTATCGCCGCGTCGACCATTAATCAGCAGTTTATTGAAGAAAAAATGGGCACAAGGGATATCCCTCAGCTTTTGCAGGGTACTCCGGGCGTAATGGCAACTGCCCAGGGCGGTGGCTATGGCGATTCGCGTATTAGCATCAGGGGTTTCTCAAGCGGCTCTAAAAAAGGCAATGTGGCCTTAACCATCAACGGGATCCCGGTTAATGATATGGAGAACGGTTCAATCTTCTGGTCAAACTGGTCAGGACTTACCGATGTAACTACTTCTGTACAAATTCAACGCGGTTTAGGTGCGTCAAAAATTATAGTTCCTTCATTTGGCGGTACCATTAATATCACTACCCGCAACACTGATATGGAAAAAGGCGGTTATATAGCCCAGTCATACGGTAGCGACAACCTGCAGAAAACTGCAGTACTGGTATCTACCGGCTTGAATGATAAAGGCTGGGCCATGACTTTCCAGGGAAGCCGTAACAAAGGCGATGGTTTTGCCGATGGTCTTAACTATTTAGGATACAACTACTTCTTCAATTTATCAAAAGTATTGAGCCCGAGCCAAACTTTGTCGTTCTCATTAATGGGCGCTACACAAACTCACGGTCAAAGGCCTCAACGCTCAATTGCCGAGTACCAAAATGCACCGCAGGGAATTGAATGGAATTACTACCTGGGCGTTAAAGACGGCAAACAGATCAATCCGTATAACAACACATTCAGCAAACCTGTATTTTCATTAAACCACGAGTGGACCATTAATGAAAAATCAAGTTTATCAACCGTTTTATATGCCACTTATGGCACAGGCGGCGGCGGTTCAATAGGTGGCAATACCAACCCGGTAAGGGTAAGCAATTTCTACTCGCCGTTTGATTTTACCGCGGTTGAAAAAAGCAATGCGGCAAACCCTGATGGTTCGGCCAGCACCTATTTTTACTCGGCACATAATGACCATACCTGGTATGGTGCACGAAGCACCTATCGTACCCGTTTTGGTAATGACATCGACTTTTCGGCCGGTATTGATTTAAGGTCGTACAAAGGCACGCACTATGAAGAAGTAACCGATTTATTAGGTGCCGATTATGTGTATGCTGCATATACAGGTAATACAGCGGTAGGAAGCGCCTCGGGCGACATTAATGATCCTCAGAAAAGAGCTGTAGTTGGCGATAAATTTGGCTACTACAATAAGGATTATGTGCAATCGGGTGGTGCATTTATGCAAGCTGAATACTTAAAAAATAATTTCTCTGCTTTTGTTACCCTTTCAGGTTCGGGCACTGCCGATAAACGCGTTGACATGTTTAACTACCTTAACAGCGATCCAAACCAAAAAAGCCCTTACGTTAGCTTTTTCACCTACCAGGCCAAAGCCGGCGCAAATTATAACCTGAACGATCAGATGAACATATTTGCCAACGTAGGTTATATTACCAAACCACCGTACTTTGATAACGTTTTCCAGAAGTTTACCAATAACATTAACCACAGCACAGTAAGCGAAAAACTGTTCAGCTATGAGTTGGGTTATGGTTATAAGATCTCAAACTTCAGCGCTAAATTAAACCTGTACAGGTCAAACTACAGCGATGAGTCTTTCTCAAACTCATATGGCGATACCAAAACCAACCAGTTGTATAGCGTAAATATCTCTGGCGTGAATGAATTGCACCAGGGTGCCGAGCTTGAGCTTACCTACAAGCCGGTTAAAGCTGTAACTGTTGGTGGTATGTTTTCATACGGCGACTGGCATTATACCTCAGATGCAGGCCCTGCTACAGTGTATAACAGCCAGCAACAAGTTGTTGCTACCGTTGGCAAAGTTTACCTGAAAGGTTTAAAAGTTGGCGATGCCGGACAAACCACCGCAGGTTTCCATTTGGATATCGACGTATTGCCGGCCTTAAGGTTGGGGACAAACTACAACTATATAGCCAATTACTATTCAAACTTTCTTTTTTCAAACATCACCAAACCTAATTTAACTCCTTATAAGCTGCCAAACTATTCGGTTTGGGACGTGAACGGTGTTTTCAAATTCAAAATAGCCGGGCTTGACTCCTACCTGATCGGCAACGTAGTTAACCTATTGAATACCAAATTCATTTCCGACTCTTTTGATACGAATGCTACCGGTTTGCCAGCCAATGTCAACGTTTACTACGGCTTAGGCAGAACATTTACATCAACCATAAAAGTTAAATTTTAATACTGACAACAATGAAAAAGATATATTATTCATTAACGTTATTGGCGCTGGCATTTACGGCTTGTCAAAAGCAACCGGTTATTCCTAATGCACAACCTGTACACAAGGCCAGTTTGACACAAACATTAACCTCGGTGGATTATGGAAAACTTGACACTTCTACTTACGGCTATAAAAATCATGTGTTTAAATCAGACGATGATGGCAAACAAAGCATACCCGCCATACTTGCAGCCGAATACCCGCGTGTTGACGATGGCTCAACTGCCAGCATAACATTTAATGTAGGCACCCCGGTAATAAAAGTGGCCGATAGCCTTTATAGCAAAGTAGCTTATACACTTACCAACGCCGATTATTTGCTGTTACCAGGCAACAAATACACCGACTTTAGCGCGTCGCAAATACTTTCATGGTTACCTTATGGGCCAAACACTTCGTCGCCAAAGGCAAATCAGCTTGCTGTACTTACCTTTAACTATTACGCGGGGAGCGTATCGGTACAAACCTTTGGTTACCTTTATCTGAACAGCGCATGGCAACAAATCTACTTGTTATCGCCTGCACAGTACCTTTCAATAGGTCGTTCAAGCCATAATGAGTTTCTTGCCGCAGATAAAGACAATATCAATACTTATATCAATGCCCTTTTAAAGGCCGATCTGACAGTTTCGGCAACAGCTAAAATTGGCGATATCTTATATGTAAGCTATAACTATTATGATGGCACCGATTATCAAAAAGTTACTGCATACGCGTTTGACGGCAATAATTGGGTTGCAGGTGCAACACCAAGAACTTTATCGTTTGAACGCGTAGCCGGTAAATGGGTTGCCAGCAGTACTGTAAACTACACGCTTGCTGCCGCTGATTATGTGTATATCGGCACGCAATCTACAGCCGGAACACAAGCCGCAAGGGATAATGTAGCCAAATACCCTGACTTTAACATCAGCGCTACTACCGATGCTACTTATTGGAGCCCAGACGACTTAAATGCGGCGATAATTGCTGTATTGACAGAGAAGTTTAAAGCAACAGCGCTTCCAAATCAAAAATTTGTGGTTACCTATACAACTTATTACAAAGGTACAACCTCAAACACAAGCAAAGCTTTCGTTTTCAACGGAACAAACTTCGTAGTTCCGCAATCGTAATACTTATAACCAGGAGCATGTAAATGCATGCTCCTGGTTTCTATCCTCCTGAATCTTTCCAGTTAAAAAATTTGCACAGCGTAAACGCATTGGCTGTGCTTTGTATTTATCTATCATAAAAAAACAACACTTATGAAAATTAACAACCTGCTTATCGGCCTGGGTTTAGCCTTAACCTTTGCCGGATGTTCCAAAGACCTCAAAAACTCGCCTACCCCACCTAAAAATGGTGACACTACGGTAACAACCACTCCCGTCCCGGTTCCTTACACCATTACCGAGGATTTTGAACAAGGAAGTAAAACCGCCTATGCAGCTGCCGACGTAGCTTTAAGCACTGGTAGCTGGAATTTTAACGATGCATTAATAGGCAACCTTGCTGCCGACCTAAAAGATGGCAGCAAATCGGTAAGGATCCGTACCGGGGATATCGCCATGAATTTCGATATCAATGGACTTAAAACTTTGTATATAAAACACGGTAAATATGGTACCGATGCCACATCAACATGGCAGTTGTTAATGTCGACCGATGGCGGAACGACTTACGCCCAGGTAGGCGCAGATATTACCGAAACCAATACCACGCTGGTAACCGACTCATTTAAAGTGAGTGTTACAGGTAAAGTTAGGTTCGAGATCAAAAAGGCAGGTACAACCCGCATCAATATTGATGATATTACCTTTAAGGGAACCGGTGATCCGGGTATAACCGTTGGCACGCCTGATACCGGCAGTGGCGATACTGCCGGCGGTTCAAGTGCATCAACCCCACGTGATGTTACTGCCGGTGCTGATGCGCCGCCTGCAAGCGGCGATAACAGTAACCTGCTTTTCGGCAACCCTTCAAACGCACTTTCTACACTGGCTTCGATGGATAATTACCTTATAGACCAGAAGTATTATGTAGAATCATACAACGCTACCAAAGGTGAGCCAAACTGGGTTAGCTGGCACCTTGACGCCACTAATACCACCAACGCTACCAGTCGTTTAGATAACTTTGCGGGTTGGAGCGGCTTGCCAACAGGCTGGTACCAGGTGGAGAGCAACAGCTACTCAGGCAGCGGGTTCGACAGGGGACATAATTGTCCATCGGCAGATCGTACCAGCTCAACTGATGCTAACTCAGCAACCTTCCTGATGACTAATATGATACCGCAAGCTCCGCAAAACAATCAGCAAACCTGGGCCAATCTTGAAAATTATTTGCGTGAGCAGGTAGTTGCCGGTAACGAGGTTTATATTATTATGGGTAGCTATGGTACCGGGGGGACCGGATCAAACGGTTCTGCAAACACTATTAACAGTGGCCACGTAAACGTACCAAGCAATGTTTGGAAAGTTGCACTGATCATCCCTAAAGGAGATGGCGATGTAGCAAGGGTTACCACTTCAACAAGGGTTATTGCGGTAAACACACCTAATATCAACACCATCAATTCTGACTGGACTAAATATATTACCACAGTTAAGGCTATTGAAACTGCAACAGGTTATACCCTGCTGTCCAGCCTGCCTGCTTCGGTTAGGACAGCGCTTGAAGTTAAGGTAGATACCGGGGCTTCAGGATCATAAAAGCTAATAGTTTGAAAAAGAAAAGCCGGGGGTACTACATACCTCCGGCTTTTTTGTTGGTGTTTTTAGAGTGTTCAGTTTTTTAAAAACGAGTGTTCAGCTTTTTAAAATTCATTTTCACAACTCGCTGACTATCAACAATAAACCGTTCAGTCCAGCTTATCTGACATTTTTCATTATTTCTAAATACCTGATTATCAATCGATACCATTTACAAAAAAACGGCAGGTGTTCACACTTTTAAAAGCTGAACACCTGCCGTTTTGCGTTTGTCTTGCTGAGTATTTAAATCCGGTGAACTCCAATGGTGAAATGACAAAAGGGGGCCTGTCAGTTTGAGCCTGTCGAAGACTCGCGCGCAGAGGCCCTGCCCACCATGCTCCGATAAGCTCAGCATGATCCCTATTTTATTTATGTCTTACTGATAGTATAGTGGATGAGATCAATCCACTCCTTTTACATTCATTTTTAAAACATACACAGCTTTTGAGGCTGTCATAAACAAGATGTCCTTATTTTTGCCGCCGAAACAGATATTGGCCGTCCATGGTTCGTCAATATCTATATGGCCTATCTTTTCACCTTTAGGGTTAACGATGGTTACGCCCTTGCCGCACATATAAATATTGCCATGCTCATCTATGGTCATGCCATCACATCCCATAGCTATGAACAGGGTACGGTTAGATAAGGTACCATCTTTATTGATATCATAACGATATGTTTTATTATCGCCGATATCAGCAACATATAAAGTCTTGCCATCCGGCGTACCAATGATGCCATTAGGGCGTACAAACTTATCATCAACCATCACAGCCGGTGCTTTGCCTTTTGCCAGGAAGTATAATTTTTGTCCGTCGAGGTCCGGTTGCTTGCGGGTCCAGTAATCGCGCTGGTAGTATGGATCGGTGATGTAGATGCCTCCGTCAGGGCGTACCCAAACGTCATTAGGGCCGTTGAATTTATGTCCCTGGTAATCTTTCAGTAAAACAGTTACCTTACCTTTAGGGCTGATAGACCAAAGCTGATCATCAGCATCGGCACAACTGATCAGGTTGCCCTTTTTATCAAAATACATCCCGTTTGATCGGCCTGCACTATCCAGGAAAACAGAAAGCTTGCCATTGGTATCATATTTCCAGATCTTGTTATTAGGTTGGTCGGTAAAAAACACATTGCCTTTCTTGTCGACAGCCGGCCCTTCGGTAAAGGAGAATTGTTTGGCAACCAGTTGGGGTTTGGTATTGGGGTCGTACAAAGTGGTTTCCGTCTGGGCTAATACCTTAACCGACAATGCCGATATCAATAAGATGAGAGCAGGTAGTTTTTTCATGGTTTATGGAGTGCTATAATGGTTTTGCTAAAGTAATATGTTTTTGAGACCGATTATTTTACAGGGGTAAAATATTTGATACAAGTAGTGGATTTGTATGGATGAAGAGTCGAACAACCTATCATTTAGCACTATTCACAATCTCATTAAAAAGAACTCATTAAAAACGCTATTTTTGCACCTTTATTAAAATATCGTTCATCACATGAGTATTGCATTATCCGAACAAGAGATATTTCGCCGCAAATCTTTACAGGAGCTACGCGCATTGGGCATTAACCCGTACCCAGCCGAAGCTTTTAATGTTAACGCCTGGGCACAGGATATAGCCGATAACTTTAAGGATAAACCCGAGGCCTACCAGGATGTTGTAATTGCAGGTCGCATCATGACCCGCCGTATCATGGGCAGTGCTTCATTTGCCGAGTTACAGGATTCAACCGGTCGTGTGCAGATATATATAAAACGCGATGATATTTGCCCTGATGAGGACAAGACTTTATATAACACTGTATTTAAAAAGCTGCTTGACATCGGCGACTATGTTGGCGTAAAAGGCTATGTGTTTACCACTCAAACGGGTGAGATCTCAGTTCACGTACGGGAGCTGGTTGTGCTTTCAAAATCATTGAAACCACTGCCGATTGTAAAACGTGAAGAAGACGGAACCATCCACGATGGTTTTACTGACCCTGAGCTGCGTTACCGCCAGCGTTATGTGGATTTAACGGTTAACCCCGATTACAAACAGATTTTTATTAACCGCTCAAAAGTGATCAGCGCTATGCGCAATTACTTTAATGGCCAGGGATGGATGGAGGTTGAAACCCCTATCCTGCAGCCCGTGCATGGTGGTGCAGCGGCCCGTCCGTTTGCTACGCATCATAACACGCTTGATATGCCGCTGTTTTTACGTATCGCTAACGAGCTTTACCTAAAAAGGCTTATCGTAGCCGGCTTTGACGGTGTTTATGAGTTTGGTAAAATGTTCCGTAACGAGGGCATGGACCGTACCCACAACCCGGAGTTTACCGCCATGGAAATCTATGTGGCCTATAAAGACTACATCTGGATGATGGCCATGGTTGAAGAATGTCTCGAAACCGTTGCAAGGGCAGTTCACGGCATCCCGGTTGTACAGGTTGGCAACAACGAGATCAACTTTGCAGGCCCGTACGAAAAACTATCGATGTATGATTCGATCCTGAAATACACAGGCATTGATGTATCTGCGATGGACGAAGCCGGTCTGCGCGAAGTTTGCAACGAATTAAAAATAGAGATCAACCCAAGCATGGGTAAAGGCAAACTGATCGATGAGATCTTCAGCGCTAAAGTTGAACATCACCTGATCCAGCCTACTTATATTACCGACTACCCTATCGAAATGACGCCGCTTGCCAAAAAGCACCGTACTAAAGAAGGGCTGGTTGAGCGCTTTGAGCTGTTCGTGAACGGTAAGGAGATTGCAAATGCTTACTCTGAGCTAAATGATCCAATTGACCAGCGTGAGCGTTTGGAAGAGCAGCTGATCCTGGCCGGTCGTGGTGATGATGAGGCCATGGCCATGGATGATGACTTTTTACGCGCGCTTGAATACGGTATGCCGCCAACATCAGGCTTAGGTATCGGTATAGACAGGCTGGTGATGCTGATGACCAATCAAAGCACCATCCAGGAAGTATTGTTCTTCCCGCAAATGCGCCCGGAGAAAAAAGCTAAAGTAGCCACTGCCGATGATTTTATAAAGATCGGTGTACGTACCGAGTGGGTACCGGTTTTAAATGCAATGGGCTTTAATACTGTTGAAGAATTGAAAGCAGCTAACCCCAACAAGGTATTTAACGATCTTGGCGGAATGCGTAAAAAATTAAAATTAGATATCACCATGCCAACCAAAGAAGAGGTAATGGCATGGTTTGCATAGAGAACCTTGATTTGTAGGATTTTAGGATTACCCTGATATTAAAAATGGCCTGCACAATTGCAGGCCATTTTAGTTTTACAATCTTATCATAAAATCCTTTAATCAAGACAATCATGGCTCCCATCCCATCATGAAACCAACACAATCAGCGTAATCTCTCCAATCAGCGGTTATAATTTCTTAACAAAAGCTTAAAAAAAATAATACTTTCATTTAAAAAGAGTTAGCTACTATTGTAATAAACATATATTACAAAATATCATGACCAACTCAATATTGGAGATCACCGAAAACGAATACCTGATCAAACTTAACAGGAGCAACTTCAACCTTTCGTTCATCAGGAGTTTACTGAAACTTGTTGAAGTGGCCAACCCGTCTGAAGAATCTGAATATTCATCATACACAGACAGCTACGTTCAGCCTTATCAAAACCATTCAGCTACGCCTGATTATTTCAGCGCCATTGAAGAAAAATAAAAGGGACGCGAAAATCGCGTCCCTTTTATTTTTTATTCCTTTTTTCTTATTCTCTTTTAAAACTGGCGATATCCGCCCCTTACTACCTGCTTATCCATCTGTGCCAACTGACCTTTCATCATCTTGATCTGTTCGGTAAGCAATTTGTTCTTATCATCCTTTGCAGCTTCTGATAAATACATTTGTGCTTCGCGCTTGTTACGCTTTGCCATTGAAATACCTGCCAGGCTCAATTTGGCTAAAGCCGTATTGTGCGACATTTTCATACCCAGCGATAAAGCTTTCTTGAAATACTTCTCTGATTTCATTGGCGCCTTGCGTGATTCGATCAAACCGATCAGCAGGTTGTAATAACCATGCTGGTTTTTGTGCAGTTGTTTTTCGTAATCGGTAATTTTCAACAACCATACTTCTGATTTTTCAGAATTTTCCTTGCGTAAAAAATACTGGGCAATGATCATGTTTTCGTTAAAGAAGAAACTTAACAGTATAATACCGCCCATTAACAAAACTAAAATACCCC
>NZ_DASVOB010000115.1:0-4039 GCF_036383575.1 Mucilaginibacter sp. | reverse complement strand
ACATTGAAAAAAAGAATAAAATGAGTGTCTTAAACGCTATCAGGAATAAACTGGTACAACGCATTTTTTCCTGCGTAAACCAAAATAGAAAATATGAAAAAAATTATCTCAAATTAGTTGCTTAGATCATAGAAATCGAGGTACGAAGCAATCGCACGGAAGCATAGCTGCTCTGTATAGTATGCGATTGCCACGCTATCGCTCGCAATGACATGTTGTAGAAATCAGTGAGCTCTTTTACAACGAAAACCCTTTCATATTCTCTTTCCCTTCTGTGCCCCAGTTCTTCATGGCGTTTTGCAATACGGTAAGAAAGCTTTTGTTGGTAGCTGCTTTGCCTTTTTTAGGTGCTGTAATTGATTTTTCATCTACAGGCTGCTCTGTTACTTTGGTGGCAAACCAGGTTACATTTTCATGCGGCAGGGCCACTCCCAATATCATGCCCGGCAAGCCGTTAAATGATTCCGGACCACCCGAAACCGGAATTTCATCGGTATAAAAAGCTACTACATAAATTGAATCAAGGATAAGTCCGTTTGCCCTGCGGCATGGATAGCCTGCAATTTCACGGGTTTCGCCGGTTAGTTTCCATTTAATATGGCGCGTGGTATCCTTAACTAAAAAAGTTTCTTCAAATACCTGTTTTTGGCTGGTGCTTATACCAGCATTAAAATCGGTAAATATGGTATTGTTTTGTGCCGCCATAGGCTGATCTTCCCAATAGTTACCTGTAGGACTTTCAGGTTCAATAGGTGTAAACAATGTTTGGTTATTGCCAAATTTTAATGTGCTTTTCAAAACCTTAAACTGTGGCTTGTTTTTTTTGTACTGATCATACATAGGCTGATACCAGGTTTCATTATCCTTATTGATCAGCTTTTGCATCAGCGCCCACATATTTGATGTTTTGTCGTACTGAATAGTGCCGTGAAATGTAAAGTGTTTATTACCCTGCGCCAGTAAAAGATTTGCGCTGAGTAGCAGTATGGTGGTAATAGTTAAGGTCTTTTTCATGATAGGTTATTTTTTAGGTGCACCGCCTCCAACTTTGTTGAAATCCCAGGTAAGGGAAAACATAAAATATCTTCTGATAGTAGTATAACGCTCCTGGGTAAGCACATTGGCCGACCCCGTACGGTTATAGCCGGTGTTTTGATTTAACAGGTCGTTGCCCGATACGGTAGCTTTCAAGGCATCTTTCATGAATGTCCTTGATATGTTGGCATTCAGCAGAAACCTCCTGAAATCTTGCGGGAATGATTTGGTTGGGGCGTTATAAGTATAGTTACCATCTGAGCCGATCTGGAACTTGCCGGGCAGGTAAATATTAAACCCGCCATTAGCATTAAACCCGCGACCGTTGTTGTTTATTTCTGGTGTTAACGACGATGAGTTGATAGTATAAGTTGGACCTGCCGAGATCCATGCGTCATATTTCTTCTCTTTATATTTAGATAACCTGATGCTGCCGGAATAGTTATACGATTTGGTTTTGTTAAGCGTATCGTTTGTTAAGTTGTAATATGTGTTGCCGTTGGCAGATAGCTCAAAACCTGCGTTGATGTCTGCGCCGGGAATTTTTCGCTCGAAATAACTATTGGCCCAAAAGTTACTGGTAGAGTGATTTTTTAAGTTAGAAGATTGATAGGTGCTGGTACCTTTTGACGTGTCACGCACAACGTTACTCACAATAGGATTACTGGTTGTTGAATAAGAACCGCTAATCCAAATGTACTGGTTGCTGATCACCTTGTACGAGTTATAGCTAAGGTTATAACGGTTAGTGAACGATGGTTTTAAACCGGCGTTACCTAACTGTTGGTTCAGCGGATCGGTGTTTACCTTTACCGGCTGGATCTGGTCGATACTTGGCTGAGACGTATTACCATTATAGCTCAAGCGGATGCTTGATTGTTTGGTGAACTTGTACTGAAATGAAGCCTGCGGGTACCAGTTGGTAAAGTTGCGCACCAGATCGGGCATGCGGCCAAATTCATCCACCTGCTTAAATCGTACACCGGCTATCTTGGTGCCGAAATTGAAAGTGTATTTGGATTTCTGTACATTAAAAACAGCGCCGCCTTGGTTGGATAACTGATTAAGCTTATAGTCGCTGCTGTAAACGTTGTCTAAAGCGGTGTAAACAACCGCGTTGCCAGCCGGTTTATTGAATGTGCGTCTATCGGCAGTAGCGTTGTTTATCGCGATAGCGTAACTAAGGGCCAAGGTAAAGTCTTTTGCCAGCGGTTCGGTATAAGTTACGTTGGTATTGATATTGGTGCTTTTAGTTTTATTGACCTTAAATTGATCAATAGTATCTTTACTTGAATAAACGCCAAGCGAATCGTAGAACTGTGTTTTTGATTTTAGAAAACCTTTCGAATCGCTTTCATTATAAGCTGTTTTAAAGTTTACCGATAACGTGCGGCTTTTCTTTTTGAATTTTTTAGTATAAAACGCATTGGCGTTAAATACTTTGCTATCAACATTAGCGGTATTATCCCTGTCATTGTCATTGATCATGCTGCCATCAAGGCGGCGGGTTTGCGTGGTAGAATGGCTTTTGGTATCGCTATTTCTTAAAGTACCATCGGCGGTGATCTTCAGGTTCTGCATCGAGTCAAGTTTTACCTGGTAATTAAGGTCAAGCTTTTGGCGAAACGAATAGTTGTGATTTGCCTGATCAGTGTTAACATTTGATGTATTATTGAGGGCTGTATTTTGCTGCTGGGTATTCTTGGTACCATCAACGGTAAGCGAACCTATTTTATAATTGGTGTTTAATGATTCCTTGTCATTATTCCATTTAGTATCGTAGTGCACACCACCGGTACGGGCTACGGGTTTACCTTCACCATTGTACCTGCCGTCGAAACTATCAAGATCGTCGCCACCACCTCCGAAAATAAAGATCTCGCCACCGTCGCCAAATTCCATGTTGCCACCACCACCATATTTGTTATTATCCTCCCAGCCTAAACCTGTTTTGCCGGTGTTACCAAGGGTGCCATACAGCGAAAACTTTTGTTTACCCTGAAAACGGTTAAACAAAGCTTGCCCCTGGTAATAGCCATCGGTACCTATACCGCCGTCAAGTTTGCCAAAGTAGCCGTTCTTTTTATCTTCCTTAAGTTTAATGTTGATGGTTTTATCCTTTACGCCGTCGTCAATGCCGGTAAATGCAGCCTGATCGCTCTTCTTATCATATAACTGAACTTTATCCACCATATCGGCGCGCAGGTTTTTGGTAACCAGGGTAGGGTCGTCGCCAAAAAACTCTTCACCGTCAACCAGTACTTTTTTTACCGTTTGCCCTTGTGCGGTGATCTTACCGTCTTTATCCACCTCAATACCGGGCAACTGTTTCAGCAAATCTTCAACTTTTGAGTTAGGCTGGATATTGTAGGCAGCCGGGTTAAATTCGGTGGTATCTCCCTTGATTTTGATGGCCGCAGCCTTGCCTTTTACAATAACTTCCTGTAAAAGCCTTTCTTTAAGTAACATGCTGATCCGGCCAAAATCGTGCGTGGTATGTGCCGAATCTAATGTAAAACGCTCTACAAAATCAGCATAACCGGGGTAGGTAGCGAGTACTATAAATTTACCCTTGCTTAAGTTATTAACGGTAAATGTGCCATCTTCTTTAACACGGGTAAATTTTTGAAGGATGGAATCTTTAGCAGTAATAACGCTGATGCTGGCGTTTGCTAATTTGGAATTGGCAACGGTATCGGCTAATGTTCCTTTAATGTTGTAATTGGTTTGGGCTGATAAGTTTACTGCGCCCACTAAAAATAGCAGTAGTCCAATAATTGTGATTTTCATAAGGTCGATTATGAAAGCCAAAATATAACTAAATAGTTAGTTGTGCAAGGGGTTTAACACTTTATACTGTAGATTTAACATTTCATCGCCAAAATTTAACATTTGGTCGCGGTTGGATGTGTTAAAATATCAGGATGATAGCATGGCGCGGACCGGCCGGAGGCCGGGGGATAGTTGCCACTCGGCTGGAGCCGAGCGGCGGCGGCTTCTCTAT
>NZ_DASVOB010000114.1:0-5774 GCF_036383575.1 Mucilaginibacter sp. | reverse complement strand
ACAAATAACCATCTGGCTCATCTCAATATTTGGAAATACACAATCCATAGCCCATGTTGGCGCATTAAGTCGTTTAACTACAGTATTAACGGTTTTTACCACCTTGTTCAGTACGCTGATTGTGCCACGCTTTGCCCGGTTGCCCGAGCAAAAAAAGCTATTGGTACAGCGTTTTATACAAATAGAAATTGCGCTTTTGGTGATCAGCTTCATTATAGTGGTCATAGTAATGTTGTTTCCTTCGCAGGTACTTTGGGTATTGGGTAAGGGGTACGCAAATCTTAATAAAGAGATGCTGTTAATTACCATCTCGAGCTGTTTGTCAATGCTTGCAGGCGTTACCTATTCAGTTTTGGTGTCGCGCGGTTGGATCATTAAACCGGTAATTAATTTAACCATCAATATATTATTCCAGCTGTTGTTGGTTGTTACCATGGATCTTTCAAAAACAACCAATGTGCTGATGTTTTCCATAGTCGACTTTTTGCTGGCCTTTATTATTTTAATTACATACTTCATTTACAGGGTTTCCAAACTACCCAAACAAGCAGTTTCATGAAACAGAGATTCCCGGCTATGTTAAGGCATAAACTAAGCAACGTTAGTTTATCGCTCCGGAAAAAATATTACAAGGTTTTAGGGATGCAGATTAGTGAGGGAGTGTTTTTAGGTAAAATTAAGTGTAAATGGCCCGGCAAAGTTAGTGTTGGGAAGGAAAGTGTAATTGAGGATGACGTGGTTTTTAAAACCCCTCAGCCGTTTGCCGAAACCAACTTTGTAAAAATTGGTCAGCGTGTTTTTATTGGGCATGGCTGCGATTTCAACATCACCTTAGGGTTAACAATAGGTGATGACTGCCTTATAGCTGCCAACACAACCTTTGTTGATGCAGGCCGAGAAATGAAGGCCAGCTTGCCGATCAACCAGCAGCCTGTTATACACAAGTCAATAATTTTAAAGAACGATGTATGGATTGGGACGCATAGTATTATTCTTCAGGGAGTAACTATAGGTGAGGGTAGTATTATAGGCGCCGGTTCTTTGGTCAACAAATCAATTCCCGATTATCAGATCTGGGCAGGTACACCCGCCCGCTTTATAAAAAACAGATAAAATACTATGCAAACAGTTATTTGTACGCTTTTTGAAGGACATTATCATCTTGGTGTCGCAGCCTTTGTTAATTCACTTCACAAACATGGTTATAAGGGAGATATTTTCGCAGGTTATTTAGGCGAATTGCCCCCCTGGGCCACAGCAACAGATTTATCTCTTTTTGACGATCTGCAAGTAGCAACCTACAAGGTTAATGATTATATAAAAATTCATTTTGTTAAGCTAAAAACCACTTACCACTTAGCCAATTATAAACCTGATTTTTTGAAGTGGCTTTTTGAAGGCCCGGCCCGCGACGTGGACAATATCTTTTACTTCGACCCGGATATCATTTTAGATTACGACTGGGCTTTTTATGAAGAATGGGTGTCATTCGGAGTTACGGTTTGTGAAGATGTAAACTCTCCGCTTCCTCCCAATCATCCCCGCAAAATGGCTTGGAAAAAATATTTTGGACAATTTGATATCAGCCTCAACCTGGAAAGAGAGATTTATGTAAACTCCGGGTTTATCGGCGTTAATAAAAAAGACATTGGTTTGGTTGATACCTGGATCATGATCCAGGAAAAAATTGGCCCCTTAATAGGCGGATTAAGCCGGGCTCCTTTCCCCGGTGAAGCAAATCTGGCCAAAGAGCATGCCGGTGATTATGCACCCTTCAGCAAAACAGATCAGGATGCTTTGAATATTGCAATTGGCGCCTGGGATGGCGTTGTGAGTTTTGTAGGTAAAGAGGGGATGGGCTTGCAAGGAGGTGCAACACTGATGCTTCATGCTTTGGGAAGTCCCAAACCCTGGCGTATTAAATTCCTGAAACAATCATTTTTAGGCGTCAGTCCCAGAAGCGTAGATAAAAAATTTTGGAAGTGCGTTAATCACCCTATCAATCTTTTTAACAACAATTATGTACAACGGAAAAACTTGTTTGTAAACGTAGGCGCATTTATCGGCAGGTTTTACACCCGGAACTAATCCCCGCATTTTTACATCATATTATGAAGATTTTGCTTATTTGCGGATCTCTGGAACCCGGGCGCGACGGTGTGGGAGATTACTCACGAAACCTGAAACGGGAGTTTGTAAAGCAAGGGTACCAGGTATTTCTTTTGGCGCTGAATGATCGTCATGCCAGTACCTTAATTGAAAATGCAGCACATAAAGACATTTCAGAAGTTCGTCTGCCTGCTTCAATGGAAGCCCGTGAGCGTTTTATAAAACTACAGGATATAACAGAGACATTCGCACCCGATTGGATAAGCCTGCAATTTGTAGGTTACTCGTTTCACAAGCGAGCTATTGTCTTTGATTTAGCCAAACAGCTTGGGCGTTTAAAGATCAGTGCCAGTGTACACATCATGTTTCACGAGATCTGGCAGGGTGAATCAAGGGATAGTACGCTGAAAGATAAGATCATCGGATTTTTTCAAAAGCGATCGGCAATAGCTGTTGTAAAAGCTTTAAAACCCAAGTGTATCTCCACAACAAACGGGTATTATCAAAAGAGCCTTTTAAAAGCAGGCATCAATACCAATAAAATACCGGTATTCAGCAATATGCCCCTCGGCAACGGTTCCCGGAAAAAAATTCACGAACGATTACCGGCCGCCTTCAGGAATAACAGCACTGATTATGTTTTAGCTTGTTTTTTCGGTGGTTTTCATCCTCATAATTTGCTTGCAGCAAGGATAAAGGAATTGTCAGTAAATATTAGTGATCAGCTAAACAAAAAACTGATAGTTACGCATGCCGGTAAAAGCGGGGGCATAAAAGAGCAGTTTGCCGAGCTACATGAAGAAACCGGTATCCCTATGCATGTATTGGGTGAATGGCCCGAGAATGATATAGCCGACTATTTGGGCACATGCGACGTAAGCTTGTCTAACCATCCCAAAGTTTTATTTGAAAAAAGCGGGAGTATAGCCGCAGCCTTATATAACCGCTGCCCCGTTATCATTTTGCGCGATGGATTTGCAGAAGATGATCAAAAAAGGGAAGAGATTGAAGAGTTGAAATATATAACTGACATAAAAAGGTTTATCGACCAGAACACTGGTTTTGCTGAAAAATATAGCCCTGAAAATGCTGCTGAACAATACAGCGCCATGTTTAAATTGAGTGTGAAATCATGACCGTTGGAATAATAACTACCAATTACAACACCATGGAGATGACCTCCAGGTGTATCGATCACTGTTTACGTTATGCAGATGATAAGATAGACCAGTTTACCGTTGTTGACGATTGCTCAACCGAGTTGTTTGAAAACAAGTTCAAAGATGTACAGCTACTTCGTAACCCGCAAAATTTAGGTTTGGTTAAAAGTTTAAATAAGGGATTAAACGCTACAGATACCGATCTGGTGATCCTGTTTGACTCCGATGCCTGGCCGCTGGAAGAATACATCCTCAAAACAAAGGCATTTTTTCAGGCTAACCCAACTATCGGTATCGCTGCTTACAGCACAGAAAATGCCGAAGGAAATCCAGCCGTTGCCTTTGAACCTGAGCCGGACGCCATGAGTGTGATACTGGGTCAAAAACTGCATGGTTACTATCAAAAATATTTTAACAGAACACCCAAGCAAATAACCGTGTATACCTGCGCCATGGTAATCAGGAAAGAGGTATTGCATCAGGTTGGTGGTTTTGATGAAAATTACGACTGGCTGGAGCTTGATCATGATATTTGTATGAGCGCCATCCGCAAGGGCTGGGGCATCGGTTTAATCCCGGTTCGGGCTTTTCATAAAGGCAGCGGTACACCGCAAAAAGTAGGCAGGCGTGTTATCCGCTTTTACCAAAACAGGATAAAACTGCTCAAGAAATTTGGCAAATACCCTGCAAGGCCGCTTTTAAACTCATTAATTGTAAGCCGTTTAGCAGTAGAATACTTAGCTATCAATACCCTGGGCCGCATCAAAATGAGCGACGAGGTAAGGGCCGACAAATCCTATTCAAGGTCAAGCCTTATCGGTATGTTTTTCACCGGGAAAATTTAATTGCGCAAAACAATGACTTATTCAACAGCACCTAAAAAAATAGCCGGCGGGACAAGCATTTTTATGGATAGCCTGCGTATAGTGGCGGCCCTGGTTGTTTTTTTAGGGCATGGTTATGCGCAGTGGTTCACTACCGTCGGTTATAATTACAATGGTGTGGATTGGGGCCATATGGCAGTTGTCATATTTTTCGCGCTATCCGGCTACGTTATAGCATATTCAACCACAGCCAATAACCGTGGACTTTTACAATATACCCAGGCCCGGTTAAGCAGGTTGTATTCGGTTGTGATACCAACATTGCTGATCACCGCGCTGATTGAAATTGTTGTGAAACTATCTGATCCGGCATTATTAGCTCATTATACCAGGGGCGTTTCGTGGCCGCGATATATTATATCAGGACTGTTTCTGAATGAAGTCTGGTTCTTGTCTGCTTCGCCTCCTATAAACGGGCCATTATGGTCATTATCATATGAGTTTTGGTACTATGTAGTATTCGGATTGTTCTTCTTCCGGACAAAAGGTTGGAAAGGACTATTGTTACCATTAGCAGCTTGTTTGATAGCCGGGCCCAAAATTTTATTGATGATGCCGATCTGGCTTTTGGGAAATTGCGCGTACCGCTTTAAAAGCCCAATAAAAAACCATGGCTTATCATGGTTATTAATCACAGTAATGATCGGCATCGCGATAACTTTATTTTGTATCCTGCCGGGTTACCCGCTTCATTTAGGCAAGGCTCCCTTATTTTTTGCCGGGCAGTTTATTACCGATTTCATCATTGGTGTTTTTGTAGCACTGGCATTATGGATGCTGCCTCAGTATGATAACAAAGAGGTTAAAAAAACAAGCCCAGTTGTAAACTTGATCAGGAAATTCGCCGACCTTACATTTCCATTATATGTGCTGCATGACCCCATGCTGGTACTGGTGCGGTCAGTATGGAAAACAAGACTGTTTGATGTTACGCAATTTACAATAGCTATGCTGATTGTATTTACAGCTACCATGGTGATCGGTTCCATTATGGAACAAAACCGGAAACACTGGACGAGCTTTTTTAAGAAAGTATTGCAAAAGGGAAAAACCTTATCACTGGCAAAAGCCAATACCTAATATGGCTCAATCTCTGAAAGTGTTATTACTTACACATAAGTTCTACCCCGATTTGGGTGGAACTGAAGCGAATGCCGAATTTTTGGCAAAAGCATTTCACAACTACGGGGCCGAAGTGCACCTGCTCACATGGACACAACAGTCAGGCACCGAAGTGTTTCCTTATAAAGTTGTTCGTAATCCAGGTTTAAGGCAATTGCTGTTCGAGCATAACTGGGCCGATGTAGTTTTTGAAAATAGTCCTGTTTTAAGGATGTCGTGGCCCGCTGTTTTTTTCAGAAAGCCATTGGTTGTTTCATTAAATACCTGGTTAAGCAATGAAGACGGTTCAAAATCCGTCGCAGCAAGAACAAAGTACCTGTGGTTAGGGAAAGCTTCAAGCGTTATTGCTGTAAGCGATGCGATCAGGCAAAAATGCTGGCCGGATGCGGTTGTAATTGAAAATGCGTATAACGACGAGCTTTTTGTACAAACTATAGCTAACGATAGCAAACCTAAAAGCTTTGTTTTTTTAGGGAGGTTGGTATCGGATAAAGGAGCT
>NZ_DASVOB010000113.1:0-13837 GCF_036383575.1 Mucilaginibacter sp. | reverse complement strand
AAAAGCCAGGGGAAATAAAGCCCCTTTTACACTGTTTGTTCCTACAGATGCCGCTTTTATTGCAGATGGCCTAACGCTTGACGTGATCAATAAAACTACACCTGCTTTGCTGGATAGTATCCTGTTGTACCATACCATATCATCCAGCTTAAATTTAGATGATATCAAAAACCGGAAGGATAGCTTTAAAGGCTTGTCACTGTTGCAAAATCCTTATCTGAAAGTTTTTCCTGCTGCCGGTATAAACGGACCTACCACGTTTGATATATACTCTTATTTGCAGTATATAAAAGTTGATGACGGAACACTGCTTATTAATGGCAAGGCCTGCGGTAAGTTAGTACCAACCGAAGCGAAAGACGGTCTGCTTTGGCCGATAGACCATGTTTTGCACAAACCAACCAAAACGTTGATGGAGGCTTTACAGGATGACGGCCGTTTTGGAATGTATATCGAGCTTAATTTACAAAACGATGCTTTATACAACGAGTTGACCTTTGGTATCGTTGTTCATGATTTTACGCAGGGATTAGTGCTTTTGCCTTATTATGCCAATTATAACGTAACCTTTTCATCATTATTTGCTATTCCTGATGCGGTTTTTCATGCTGCGGGTTTCCAAACGGTTGAGGACGTAATGAAGCTGAACGACCGCAACCCGCTCCCTACGGTTGATTGGGATACTTATTCGGTAATAGGTGGTTTGGCAACGGATACTTTGGTGGGCTATCATCGCTGGGGTACCATGTTTTCTTACTATGATGTAAACTCCGGCAGGGGAGATATCAATGCCCTCAATTTTTATTCTCCTGATTTAACCAACGCTGTGCTGAACAATTATACAGTAGTAACATCGGGTACGTACGGCACTTACCCAATTTATCCGATGCCGCTTGATTTTGGTAAGCAAAACGGGGCCATTACCGTGAATGTAAAAGGCTCAAACCATCCGGCAGCAAAAATCACCGAATCGGACATCAATACGCTGATGGGGCCGATACATGTAGTTGATCATTTTATGGTGCCAAAAAACTTTAAGTTTTAAACCAGGCAACACACACATCTAAACAAAAAATTAATGAAAGCTTATAAATATATGCTATTGCTTTTGCTTGCCCTTAGTATGGGCAGCTGCAAAAAAGATAAGCAGGAAAAAGCGAACCAAGGCGGTAATAAGTTAAGTGATATTATTGCCGATAACTTTAACCTTTCGGTTTTTAACACCGGTTTAACAGCCGTTAGTTTACGCGGAAAACTGTCAGGTAACGGGTCTTTTACGGTGATCACCCCATCAGATGATGCTTTTGCACGGGGAGGATATGGAAGCTCTGAAGCGGTTTTGAGCGAGGCCCCGGCAAGGATCTCATCGATATTGAATTACCATATCCTTAATGGCGAGTATGAACTGAATAAATTGCCCTTTCTGTTTAACCAGGAGTTGAAATCATCAAACGGGGGGAAGCTTTTTGTTACCCATTGGATAAACGGTGCCGATACCGTACTTACCATAAACGGCGCAAGGGTGCTATCGCAAAATATAAAGGCAAGCAACGGATTGATCCAGGTGATTGACCGGATGCTTGAACCATATACTTATGAGCAAATTACCGATGCCATAGCATCCGATAAAAACCTGAGCTTATTTTGCCAGGCGCTTCAGCGGGCGGGGCTGGTCACTCCGTTACAAAGCGGCGGCCCTTACACCATTTTCGCACCCGGTAATGCGGCCATGATTTCGTACGGTTATCCAACTTTGGCTGCCATAAACCAGGCCGATCCTAACACCCTGAGAACCTTTTTACGCTACCATATCCTGAACGACAGGCGGTTTGTTTACGATTATGTTTTAAGCGCCGGCGCATCTAACAAAACCGAGCAGACCATGCAGGATGGAAATTCTGTAGCGATAACCATATCATCCACTTCCGGACAGGGAGGCACAATTTACAGTATCAACTTAAAGGGAAGCGGAAATACATCAACCGTACAGACAACTAAACAGGATGTATTAACCGGGAACGGGGTTTTACACACCATAAACGGTGCGCTTAAAATTACCCAATAAGTATAACTCAAAAAAAGACATTACAGAGATGACGATATACAAAATACTCAAAAGGATCTTTTTACTCCTGTTGCTGCTATCGCCCTTTGTGGTAAGCGCGCAGGAAACAAGCGGTGCCATAAGCGGTTCGGTAACTGATGCTTCGGGACTGGCTTTGTCGGGCGCTACCATTACGGCAGTGCACTTGCCGTCAGGCACGCGTTACGCATCGGCCGCTAATAAGGATGGCCGCTTTTATCTTAACAACTTACGCATAGGCGGCCCTTACAGTGTTGAGGCAACCATGGTGAGTATGGCTTCGCAGAAAAAGGAAGATATTACCATCAGGCTCGGCGCTGCTTATGAGGTTAACTTTTCGCTGGCAGATGCATCAAAGCAGCTTGGTGAAGTTGTAATTAAATCCACCAAAAAAAGCGCGCAGGCCAGTACCTATGGTTCGGGTAAAAATATCAGCGCTGCGCAGGTGCGCAATATGCCCACTGTATCGCGCAGCATTACCGATATCACCAGATTGGTACCGCAAGGTAGTAAGGATAATAGTTTTGGCGGCAGCAACTTTCGTTACAACAACGTAACTATTGATGGTGCTATTAATAATGACGCTATCGGTTTTAGTCCTTCATTGGGTGGGCAATCGGGTACTTCGGGTATGGCCGGAAGTTCAACCCGCACCAACCCCATATCGCTGGATGCTATTGAGGATATGCAGGTTTACCTGGCCCCCTTTGATGTTAAGATAGGCAATTTTACAGGTGGTTCGGTAAATGCAGTAACCCGCAGCGGTACCAATACTGTAATCGGTTCGGTATATGGTTTTGGCCGTAACGCCGCGCTAACCGGTAACGATAGGGTAGGCACGCTGGGCAAAATGAATAGCGATTTTTACGATTACCAAACAGGTATCAGGCTGGGCTTCCCGATTATTAAAAACAAGTTATTCTTTTTTACCAACGAGGAGAAAGCCCGCAGGCAGGATCCTGCTCAGTTATTGGCAGGCCAGGCCGAAACCAGTCAGATTTTAAGCGTTGCCGATGCTAAAGCCATTGCCGATGCTACGCCGTTTAACGCGGGGACTGCCGGTAACTTTAACACTTACGCACGATCTGTTAAATTTTTTAACAGGTTGGATTGGAATATCGATGATAAAAACCAACTGGTGGTACGCAATAATACCATCCTATCAAAAGCTACCATTATGGATCGTGATCAGCAGGATTTCAGGTTCAGCAGTATGGCTTATCTGCAAAAAAATAATCAAAGCTCAACTGTTGCCGAACTTAAAAGCAGGTTGAGCAACACGCTGTCGGGTAATTTACTGGTAGGGTACACCATGGTAAATGATTCGAGAGATCCATCAAGTGATCCAAGCCTGCCGCAGGTACAAATTATGGGCCGCACACCGGGTACCACCATTTACTTAGGTACAGATCGCGAAGCCAGCATATTTGATATGAAGCAGCGCACGCTCGAGCTTACCGCCAACTTAAACTGGACTGTTGGTAACCACCGCTTCACCTTTGGTACCCATAACGAGTTTTATAAAATTACCTACGGCTTTGTAAACGCCTGGAACGGCCGTGTTGACTATAACAGCATTGACGATTACCTGAACAATAATCCTTACCGGGTACGCGGCGCATACAATTACACCAATAACAATCGCGATTATATCCTTAATAATCCGGGAGCCAAGTTTGATGTGAACATGTACAGTGCCTATGTTCAGGACGAAATCACAGTATCTGATAAATTTAAGGTAATTCCCGGTTTACGTGCCGATATGACCTATTTGCCTGAAATGCCGTTTTTAAGCGATAAAACCCGTACCGCGCTGGATGACCCCAACTTTGGTACCACCTACACCTATACCCCGCTTAAAAAAATCACCAATAACTTTTTAAACAAGGTACAGGTATCGCCCCGTATCGGTTTTCGTTATGATTGGTTTGGCGATCAAAGCTTGATTTTGCGTGGTGGTGCTGGCTTGTTTACCGGCCGCATCCCTATGGCCTGGCTGGCTTATGCCTATTACAACACTGGTAACAGCTATGGCGCATTTGATCAAAAGGCCGATCAAAAACCTTTTGTAACAGGCAGCAACCCGTTAAAAGGTGGCCCTAATGGTATTGCCGATTTTATCCAGGCCAATGGCGCGGTGATCAATAACCCAAACAGCGGCAAAACCCAGGTTGATTTGGTTGATAATAATTTTGTGATGCCACAGGTATTGCGTACCAGCATAGCCGGCGATTACATTACTGCCGACCAGTGGAAGTTTACCGTTGAGGTTATCTACACCAAAAACATTAAGGATGTACTGTTTCAGCAGTTGAACGTACTGGATAACCCAACATATTATCCCTACGATAAAAATCGTCAGCAACCTATTTACAGCGGCACTGTCGATCAGCGTTTTTCAAATACTTATTTGCTGAGCAATACCAATAAAGGTTATCGCTATAGCTTAAGCGCGACGGTCAGTAAAACCATCGCCAACCAGTTGCAGGCTTCGGTATCATATACCTTCGGTCAGTCTAAAGATCTTTCAAACGGGGTGCGTAACTCCATGGAATCAAACTGGCAATTAAACCAGTCGCTGGTTCCAAATAACCCAACTTTAGCTAACAGTAACTTTGATATCAGGCATAGGATAGTTGCCAATATCGGCTACAATAAAAACTGGGTTAAGGCTGGGCGTACCAATGTTTCCTTGTTTTTTAGCGCACAATCGGGCAGTCCGTTTAGCTACGGTGTAGTTAATAATAGTGTTCAGGGTTTACCGCAGCAGGTTAGTTTAGTTTATATCCCAACAAGGGATGAAGCCATCCGCTTTTTCCAGGATAGCCCAACAGCTGGCACGGCGGTGCAGCAGGCTACAGCGTTTAACGCTTATATTGATAAAGACAGCTACCTGAACAGCAGGAGGGGCAATTTTACCGAGCGTAACAAAGGCCGCACACCATGGAATGTCCAGGCCGATCTGCATATCGCCCATGATATCTACTTGAACGCTGATAACAAGCAGTTTTTCACCATCACGGCCGATGTAATGAACCTCACCAATCTGATCAATAAAAGCTGGGGTGTTCAGTACTTTTCGCCAAATACATTTAACTCTACCGCCAGTGTGGGCCTAACCCCGGTTTTATTCCCTCCGCAGCAAAACGCGGGCGGCTATCCGCTATACCAGTTCAGCACGCCGGGTAAACCTTACAGTATTGACTACTACGGTTCAAGAACGCTAATGCAATTGGGCGCACGATATACTTTCTAACCCAGGAATTTAAAAATCAAAAACATGAAAAACTATAGTATCAGGTTTTACAGCATGGTGTGTTGCCTTATGATGGTAGCGCTGCTGAGTGCCTGTAAAAAAGATAAGGATAAAGGCGTAAAGCCCCAGCCCAAAGTCACAGAATATTACCCTAACAGCGGTGGTGAAGGTACTTTGGTTACAGTAGCAGGCAGTGGCTTTAGCGGCAGCATATCAGCTACCTTTGCGGGTACAACCGCGGATGTGGTAAGCATTACAGCTACCGAAATGGTTGTAAGGGCACCTAAAGGTGGCAGCACCGGTGATATAGCCTTAAAGCTGGATAACGCATCGCTAACCGTTGGCAAGTACACTTACCAGGATTTGAGCATCCGTAAAATAAGCCCTACCAATGGTACTGCCGGTGCCCATGTACGTGTATCTGGTTCGGGTTTCAGTAGCGCCACCGGGCCTGCTGTAGTTACCATTAACGGGAAAACCACGCAGATAGTAAGTGCTTCGGATACACTTTTGGTGGTTGAAGTACCTGCTAACGTAGGCACAGGCCAGGTAAAGGTTACTGTTAATGGTAAAAATGTTACCGGGCAAAGCTTCAAATACCAGGTCATCAATACCATAAAACCGCTTACCGGTGGTAAGGGTACAATTGTGCGTATTAACGGCAGTGGCTTTGAAAATACTATTGCAGGTAACTCCATCGATTTTAATGGTAAGCAAGCAGTAGTGAAAGAAGCCGATGTTGATCATATTATAGTAGTTGCTCCGGATGGGGTACAAACAGGACCGCTATCAGTAACTATTAGCGGGCAAAAAATTGTTGGTCCGGTGTTTACCATGGTGCCGCCGCCGGTTATTCAAACGGTTACGCCACTAAGCGGGCCGGCAAAAACAGTGATGACCATAGCCGGAACAACGTTCAGTACCATATTGGATGAAAATAAGGTAACCATCAATGGCATAACAATCCCGGTTACGGCAGCCACGGCCACAAAACTAACCTTGACTATTCCCGGTGGTACAGGTAACGGCAAAGTGGTTTTAAGTGTAAACGACCAAACAGTGCAAGGGCCTGATTTTAAAGATCAATCGGTAGGTATTACCTCTTTAAGTCCGGAAAATGGCTTGGCAGGTACGCATGTTATCATCAGCGGTTTAGGTTTCAATACTACCGCAAGTATGAACAAGGTAACCTTTAATGGTGTAGCCGCTACTGTGGTAAGCGCTACAGCCTCCAGCCTGGAGGTAATTGCACCGCAAGGTTTATCAACAGGCCCTGTAAAAGTGGTAACCGATGGTATTGAAGCACTCGCTCCGGCCGACTTTAAGCGTGCCGGTGTAATAACAATTGCCGGTGGTCCTGGTAACACTTCATTAACCCTGGCAACATACCGCTCAGGTAGCCTGGCTGTGGATAGCAAAGGCAACGTTTTTGTGATAGAGGTGGAGCAAAGCCGCATCAAGAAAATAGCGCCAAATGGTACAGTTACTTTATTTGCAGGCAGCCCGGCCGGAGAAAGAGGCTATGTAGATGGCCTGGGCGATAAAGCCTTGTTTAACTTAAGTACCAATCCCGGCATGGACATCGACGAAAACGACAACCTGTATGTTAGTGACGGTACAAAAGTTCGTAAAATAACGCCGCAGGGCATGGTAAGCACTTTCGTAAGTAATTTAGGAACCATCAATAAATTGGCGTTTGATGAAACCGGGATCCTTTATGTGATGGGAAGTTTTAACGGCGCATGGCGAATAGATAAAGAGGGCACCCGCTCGGCTGTGAGTATTATCGCTTCGCAGGATGATTCCCGCCCTGCTCCTTATAATGGTCATTTATACAAGGTGAGTAACGAGGGTAATTATCTTGATAGTTATAACCTGCTTACCAATAATTCTTTAAACAGATGGGTTGGCTCAAATTACGGCTTTGCTGATGGCATAGGGACGGCGGCCGCGTTCAGTGCTATAAACGGACTGGTATCTGATCGTGCCGGTACTATTTATGTATCTGATTACATTAATAAGGCGATCCGTAAAATAAATATCGCTACAAGGGAGGTTACTACCGTATTACAATTTGCGGCAGGTACCAATGTTGATGGTGCATTTAACGAGGCCAAATCAGGCTCGTTAGGGGATATCACTGTAGATAGGCAGGGCAATATCTATTTTATAGATATGAGCAATAATGCCGTGAGGAAGATTTTCCTGAAATAAAAGCAAAATAACAACAGTTACAAACCGGGGTGGCTTATTCCATTCCGGTTTTTTTATCATCCATTTAATAACAGTAAATATGCCATCATTCGTAATAGAAGAACTTATTATCAGGTTGCAGGAGTTTAATAGGGGAGTCGGTACGCTTAAATCTTATGTTAGGCTTGGTGAACAAATGATCATAAAAACAACCCGGGGAGTGATCACGGTTCCGATGAGTTTATTGAATGGTCAATTACAGGAACCTACAGTTATTACAAACGAGGAGATCGCTATACTTGCCGGGCAGTTTATCAAGTCAAGAAAGCGAGTAGATGAAGAAATAGTTACTATATAGTAATAAAAATGATGTTACGAAGCAGCAATGAGTAATTTCGATATACCTTACAATTACTGGCAGATTATAATGGATGATTATATAAAAGATAGTAGACCCTATCATAACCGACGTTTGTTTTTTTTAGGGGTTTTGATAATAGTATTTATGCTGCTTTGTTGCTGCGTAGGGGGCTTATGCTTTCTGCTTCGATAATTGTCTGATAGTTTCAGTAAGAAGCTCTGTTAATCTATTCAGAATTATTGACAATGGTGCTTGATACGGGGGTCAGGTAGAGGTTTTTACTTTAAAGTAATTTACTTGAAATCTGATTATAAGTTTGATATGAAAAAGAGAAAAGCTAAACGTAGAAAAGTACCAACCGAGTTTATTAGAATTGCAGAGGCTTATAACGAACAAGAAAGGATTAAAGAAGATGAGCTACTGAAGCTGATTGCTGACATTATTGTTAATGCATCATTGAAAGAGTTATATCGGGACAACTGAATTAAATATCAATAAAGTGCCAAGGTTCAATTGAATCAAATGGATAGGTATTTTAGCTGTTATTTTTGAATGCTAAATATTAAAAAAAGACGTCTTTTTAGCCAATTTGCATTGGTTTTATGGGTTGGTTATCAGTTTTTTAAGGTGTTCGATAAGTGGGGTTAATCATAAAATGTGTTGTCGAGCACCCGAATTGTTTTGACTTTGCTTTACTTGTTGATAATCAATTGTTTATTCTTTAAAAGAATTGATCGTTTGGAAATTAACCCATAGATAGGCGGCGGGGTTGTCGAATACTTAATTATTGGATTTTAAGCACTATGTGATTAAAAAAACGAACACCGCAAATAGTTAATTAACCTATTGGTGTTTAATTAGTTACAGTGTTCGATAGTGGAGCGGTGGAGATATCAATTGAAGCTCTAATCCTGCTAATGATGTAAGCGGCGGCTTTGAGCGGAGGGGAACCATAATACAAATGCTATTATGCGATTAACCTGAAATTATTATGTAGTGTTCTGGTACCAAACCTCATGGTACTTGTATTATATTGTAAAGCAGTATAGTATACTTATTTATACATATCGCTTTAATACAAACATTATTATAAACCACTACGATTATACCCGCTAAAATTAAATCCTTATGAAAAAACTTTTTATAGCTTGTTGGCTATTCATTTTTGTTGCGCATAATGTTTTTGCTCAAAAAGAGCTATCCCGCGATGAACGTATGAAATGGTGGCGGGAGGCTCGTTTCGGCATGTTTATACATTGGGGCGATTATGCCGGACTGGCCGGTATGTATAAAGGATACGAGATAGGGCACGGTGGTGAATGGATCATGAACAGGGGCAAGATTCCGGTAGCCGAATACCAGGAGTTTGCCAAAAAATTTAACCCTGTAAAGTATGATCCTGATGCTTGGGTAAAACTGGCTAAACAGGCTGGTATGAAATATATTGTGATAACCGCCAAGCATCATGACGGCTTTGCCATGTTCAAATCAAATGCAAGCAAGTGGAACATTGTCGATGCCACACCTTATGGTAAAGATGTTTTGAAGCCATTGGCTGCAGCATGCAAAAAATACGGTATCAAGCTCGGATTTTATTATTCACAGGCCCAGGACTGGAACAACCCGGGTGGTGCGGCAGCGCGCAAAGTAAGCAGCGAGGGTTGGCCGAACCCCGACTCAGCCAAAATTGATGCTTATACCCTTGAACATAGTGGCCATTGGGATCCTGCTCAAACTTCGGCAACAATGGCTGATTATATTGATCGGGTTGCTGTTCCGCAGGTAAAAGAGCTGTTAACCAATTATGGTGATATCGCCGTAATTTGGTGGGATACACCGACTAACATGACTGATGAGTTTGCTCAAAAATTGCATGACCTGTTAAAATTGAAGCCCAACATTATCACTAACGACCGGCTTAAGCGCCCAAACTTTGCGGGTGATTACAAAACACCAGAGCAAAAAATACCCAACCTGAGTGAGCTTGATGGAAAAGATTGGGAAACCTGTATGACTATGAATGGTACCTGGGGGTATAAAAGCTATGATCATAAATGGAAAACTCCTGAAACGTTAATCCACAACCTCATTGATATTGCATCAAAAGGAGGGAATTACCTGTTAAATGTTGGCCCCAATGCCGAAGGCGAATTCCCGCAGGAAAGTATAACCACTTTGAAAAAGATGGGTGAATGGATGAAGGTAAACAGCGAAGCGATATACGCTACCAAGGCAAGTCCACTTCAACCCTTAAGCTGGGGCAGATGTACCCTTAAGCCAAACGGTAAAAATACCACCCTGTATTTCTCCGTATTCAACTGGCCTTCGGACGGAAAGCTGGTTATTCCCGGCCTGAAAAATGAAGTTTTAAGCGCTAAAATGCTGGCCGGAAATACGGCATTAAAAGCTGCACTATCAAGTGAAGGCCTCATTATAAATACCCCTGATAAAGCCACTGATAGCATTGCTACCGTAATAAAGGTAGAGGTAAAAGGGGAGATAAGCAGGCAGGCTGCTAACCCAACCGGTACAATGAAAACAGGTGCTCTTGATTAACAAATGAAACAAGGATTAACTATGTTTTTTAAAAAATCTTTGATTATCGGATTGCTATTTACGAGCAACCTGCTTAAAGCGCAGTTTGTTTTAAAAGCAGACGGAAGTGACGATGCATATCAGCAAATATCTCGTGTATTGGGCGGCGATGCCTGTGAAGTTCCTGATTGTGCCCATCATGTTAAACATATTACAGAAGCCTTTGATAAGCAGTTAGGTGAATATGTTTTTGTTTTTTACAGCCATGCTAAAGAAGATAATGACCGCTGTCGGAATTACGACAGGGAGCGGGTAGAGATCAAAACTTATGGCCCATCTGCAGCTAAATTAAAGGGAGAGCGGGGTGAAACGGTTGTTTATAAATGGAAATTTAAAATAGATAGCGGCTTTAAAGCACAGCCAACGTTTACCCATATCCACCAGATAAAAGCGGGTGATGGAGATGCCGGAGCTCCCATTATAACTTTTACACCCCGGTTTGGTGAGCCGGATAAGTTTGAAATAATTCATACAGGTTCGGCAAAACGAACTTCGCAAGGGGTTTTAGCCAGCGTTAACCTGGTCTATTTTAAAGGCAACTGGGTTGAAGTGACAGAGACGCTTCATTATGATAGCATTGGAACTTATAATGTTGAGATCAAACGGCTTGCAGATAATAAGGTACTGCTTAGTTATGTCAATACCAATATTGACCTGTGGCGAAAAGGTACTTCATTTTGCAGGCCGAAATGGGGCGTGTACCGGAGCTTGAAAAGTCCGGCTTACATTAGGGACGAAGATGTAATGTTTGCCGACATCTCTATCGGGGAACAATAACTGACAGTTTATTAACACATAGTTTTTTAAAACACTTTAAGCTCATGTATGTATGGCTTTTTGAATTATCAAAGAGTTGACACCAGGATTAAAGTAAAACCTATAGTATGAATAATTTTATACGGATTGTTTTTTTAATTCTTTTTTGTCGTTCGGCAATTGTAAACGCGCAAACTGGTAAGGCAATATTGATAAATACAAATAATGTAAGCATGGTGCTTACAATAGGCGCAAATAACAGGATCTATCAATCATACCTTGGTAAACGGTTTTTAAATAACGAAGAAACCGCGCTGATCCCCACAGGGAAACATGAAGCCTATATTACAGGGGGAATGGAAGATTTGCTGCAGCCCGCTATCCGTTTAATCCATAGTGATCATAATCCTTCGCTTGAGTTGAGGTATGTTAGCCATACTACAAAAAGTCTTGACAATAACGTCAGCGAAACAACCATCCAATTACAGGATCCCAAATATCCTGTACAGGTGATATTGCATTACCAGTGCTTCAACAAAGAAGATATTATAAAGACATGGACTGAAATTAAAAACAATGAAGAAGGAACGGTAACCCTTGAGGATTATGCCTCGTGCATGCTTCACCTGGAAGCTAAGGATTATTGGCTCACCCAATTCCATGGCGATTGGGCATCTGAAATGAAAATGCAGGAAAGCAAACTCACCAGCGGAGTGAAGGAGATCGACAGTAAATTAGGTACAAGGACAGATATGTACCAAACCCCGGTATTTTTCCTGGCATTAAATAAACCGGCTGATGAAACCACCGGCGAACTAATAGCCGGAACACTGGCATGGACAGGCAACTTTAAGTTTCATTTCGAAATTGATGAGCGCAACGCCTTAAGGATTATACCGGGTATTAACTCTTATGCATCGGCATATGTGCTAAAGAACGGCGAAACTTTTACCACCCCGGCCTTTATTTTTACTTATTCGGTTAGCGGAAAAGGGCAGGCCAGCCGCAATTTGCACAGGTGGGCCCGCAATTACGGTGTGCTTGATGGCAATAAACCGCGCCTTACCTTGCTCAATAATTGGGAGGCCACACATGTTAATTTCGATGAAAAGGAACTCATTAATTTATTTGATGATGCAAAAAAACTGGGCACAGATCTGTTTTTGCTGGATGACGGATGGTTCGGAAATAAATATCCCCGCAATAATGACAAAGCCGGCCTGGGAGATTGGCAGGAAAATAAATCAAAATTGCCAAACGGCATTGCTTACCTGGTAAAACAGGCCGAAGCCAAGGGCCTGAAGTTTGGTATCTGGCTTGAGCCTGAAATGGTCAACCCTAAGAGTGAGCTATATGAACAGCATCCAGACTGGATACTGAAATTGCCAAACCGCGACGAAAATTATCAGCGTAATCAATTGGTACTCGATCTTACCAATCCTAAAGTGGCAGATTATGTGTATCATATTGTAGATGATATGCTTACTGAAAATCCCGCTTTGGCTTATATTAAATGGGATTGCAATCGCAACATGACCAATGCATGGTCTCCATATTTAAAAGACAAGCAATCTGCATTATACGTTGATTATACTTTAAGCTTGTATAAAATCCTTGATCGTTTGCGCCAAAAATACCCGCATTTACCAATTATGTTATGTGCCGGCGGCGGCGGGCGTACAGATTATGGGGCTTTAAAATACTTCACGGAGTTTTGGCCCAGCGACGATACGGACCCATTAGAACGAGTTTATATACAATGGGGATATAGTAACTTTTTTCCGTCATTAACCATATCAAGCCATGTTACTTCATGGGGCAAACAATCCATGAAATTTAAAACAGATCTTGCCATGATGGATAAGCTGGGCTATGACATTAAGGTTAGTAAAATGACAGATGACGAACTGGAGTTTAGCAAACAGGCAATTAAAAACTATAATCGCCTGAGCGGCATCATTTGGTTTGGCGATTTGTACCGCATTATTTCGCCATATGAAGAGAACCGAATGGTGGCTATGTATGTAAATGATGAAAAATCAAAAGCCGTACTGTTCAATTATAACCTGAACACACGTTATAAAGAAGTGTTTAACCGGGTGCGTTTGCAAGGGTTGGACAGCCACAAATTATACCGGGTAGAAGAGATAAACCTGATGCCGGGCTCCAAATCAAGCCTTGCAGAAAACGGCGATACATTTAGCGGGGACTACCTGATGACCATGGGGCTTAATTTAACTCCAGGGAAATTAATACCCTTAAGCAGCATGATAATTGAAATAAATGCCTGGAATTAGAGATGTTTCGCAACACTAAGCTGTTGCCTGTTGGTTAAAAAGGGTACGTACACGTTAATGCAACACCCATAATAACAGTAGCGCAAACTTTTGCGTACTTTGTAGTAAATTATCATTTTACTATTAAATTTTATCTCTACTTTAGTTTTACCAATTATAGCCCGACAATGCATAATCGTAGCTTTTACAATATGGTTGTTACAGTTTGACATTGATAAGGGTATTAATAAGATAAATAACATTTGGGCGTCGTTTTTTTGCGATAGGTTAGATGCCTAAAAACAATAAATCGGCCT
>NZ_DASVOB010000112.1:0-18331 GCF_036383575.1 Mucilaginibacter sp. | reverse complement strand
CCACTCCGCAGCAAAATAAATATTCATATAAACTGATTGGGTGTGACAAAGAATGGAACTTTGTTGGTGCTTCAAAAATTGCCTATTATACCAACATTGACCCGGGGAACTATACTTTCCAGGTAAGGGCCAGCAATAATGACGGTACCTGGAACGACAGGGTTACTACCATCCAAATTGAGGTACGACCTCCATTATGGCGCACGGTTTACGCGTATATAGTTTACGTACTGATTGTATTGTGCCTGTTGCTTTATATCAGGCACCGGGGCATCCGGAAAATAAGGATGCAGTTTGCTCATGAACAGGAGAAGGAGAAAGCAAAACAACTGATAGAGCAGGAGCGTAGAGAATCAGAAAAGTTGCACGAACTTGATTTGCTGAAGATCAAATTCCTCACCAACCTTAGTCATGAGTTCCGGACACCTATTTCATTGATCCTGGCACCTGCTGATAAATTATTGTCGGCACCGATAGATCCTGCCATTTCCGGTCAGGTGCATGTGATGAAGAGGAATGCCAGGAGATTATTAAACTTGGTGAACCAGCTACTCGATTTCCGGAAGATGGAAGAGCAGGAACTCAGACTAAACCTTGTTCCAGGAGATATGATCGCGTTCATCAAAGAAGCAGCGGATTCATTTAGAGACTTATCGGAACGTAAAAAGATTGATTTCCGCTTGAATGCTGAACCCGAACACTTGTTAGTAGCATTTGATCATGATAAGATTGAGCGGATAATTTTTAACCTCCTGTCTAATGCTTTCAAATTTACCGGGGAAGGCGGGGCGGTATCGCTCAACGTAGCCTGCGATGAAACCAGCATTGCCGGCGAAAAATGCGCACTTCGCCTGGAGGTTATTGATAACGGTGCGGGGATCCCGGTCGAAATTCAGCAGAAGATCTTTGAGCGGTTTTATCAATACGAAAATGCCGTTTCCATCCTTAACCAGGGGAGCGGCATCGGGCTTTCGATAACCCGTGAATTTGTTGAATTACATGGCGGAACCATCTCTGTCGCAAGTACGCCGGGAAAGGGAAGTGTGTTCACAGTTAACTTGCCGGTAACCACATTGCCGGCTATGGATGAATCGGAAGCACTTAAGAACAGTGAACGCCCCGAAGAGGATACCGTATCAGAGATAACTGCATCGGAAGAGGTCGCGACTGAGGTTTCTGCCCGGCTTCCGACTGTTTTGCTGGTGGAGGATAATGAAGAGATGAGGTATTATCTAAAAGATAACCTCAAGGCACTTTACAACGTAGTGGAGGCAGCCAATGGTAAAGAAGGCTGGCAAAAAGCACTCTCTTGCCATCCGCAGTTGATCGTTAGTGATATCAGTATGCCGGAAATGAACGGCATCGACCTAAGCAAAAAAATTAAATCCGATAAACGTACTACCCACATCCCGGTTATCCTGCTTACGGCGTTAACCGGAGAAGAAGAGCAACTTAAAGGGCTGGAAACGGGCGCTAACGATTACCTGACCAAGCCCTTTAATTTCGAGATCCTGAATGCCAAAATAAAAAACCTGTTAATGCTTAACCGCACGCTGAAAGATACCTATTCCAAACAGATCCATGTGTGCGGTAACGATATTGAGATCGAATCGGGCGATGCCAAATTGCTGAACAATATTGTCAGGTATATCGAAGATAAATTAAACGACCCGGAGTTATCAGTTGAGGAATTGAGCCGACATGTGGGTATGAGCCGCGGGTCGCTTTATACAAAACTACTGGAGCTTACCGGGTTAACTCCGCTTGAATATATCCGGTCGGTGAAATTGGATAAGGCTGTGATCTTGCTGGAAAAAAGCGATTATAATGTGGCCCAGATCGCATATATGACCGGCTTCGGAACCCCCAGCTGGTTTTCAAACAAGTTCAAAGCTAAATATAACATGCTGCCATCTGAGTATCAGAATTTAAAACGGAAAGATCGCCAGGTAGCACAGGAAGCTTTATAGGACCGATACAGTGCTTTTAAAGGCCCAGGTGTGTAATCTTCCCCCAAAAACACTACTATTAAACATTTGGTGCATAAGCTTCAACAATCAACAACACCTAACCTTATTCATCCCTGTACTTTAGGGCCAAGATTTTCTCGTATTTAAAACACACCGGAGAAGATTAACACCAATTTCCTGAATATGTACAGTAAAATAGTTTTATCTGGCATCTCAATGCCGGTAATGGGTCTTGGAGACCTCCCAGTTTATCTATTTTTTATCCCCAGAAATTCTTCTTATCGGCCGGTAAATAAGTGTCGGCCTGCCGGGTATCGGGTCAATTGATCCGATAAGGCTTGTATTGTCATAAAAAAAGCGCATATCTCAATTATTTATATCTCAATGAAAAAACTACTTCTTTTGCTGTACAGCTTGCTGCCCTGTACGCTTCTAGCGCAAACTATTATTTCAGATAATCAGGTTGCCGGGGCATTTCCGGTGGTTGCCAGCGGGCATACAGCTACCATCATCTATGATAGGGAAGATGACCCTTTGATACAGATTACTGCCAATTTATTTGCGGGAGATATTCAGATGGTGAGCGGTCATAAACCCGTTTTGTTATCGTCCATCGGTTCGGCAAAAAGCCTCATCATTATCGGGACGATTGGACGTTCAAAATTAATACAGCAATTGATCTCAGCAAAAAAGATAAATGTTGATAAGCTTAAAGATAAATGGGAAGGTTACCAGGTACAGGTAGTGAAATCCCCTTTTAAAGGAGTTGATGAGGCGTTAGTTATTGCCGGCAGCGATAAAAGAGGTGCGGCCTATGGCGTTTTTGAATTGTCGAAGCAAATAGGAGTTTCACCCTGGTACTGGTGGGCCGATGTCCCGGTGAAGCAGAAGGCCGCAATTTATGTGCGGGCACAAACACCATTTACGGATGCCCCTAAAGTAAAATACCGGGGTGTTTTCATTAACGATGAAGCGCCGGCTTTTTCCAGGTGGACCAAGGAAAAGTTTGGAGGGGTTAACCATTTGGTATACGAAAAGGTGTTTGAACTGTTGCTCAGGCTGAAGGCAAATTACCTTTGGCCGGCCATGTGGAACAATGCGTTCAACGATGATGATAAGATGAACCCGGTGCTTGCAGATAAATGGGGGATTGTAATGGGTACATCGCACCATGAACCGATGCTGCGCGCACAGCAGGAATGGAAAAGGTACGGCAAAGGGGCCTGGGATTATGAAAAGAATGATTCTCTTTTACGAAGTTTCTGGCGGCAGGGTATCGTAAATATGGGCAAGCATGAAAGCCTGGTTACCATTGGCATGCGTGGCGATGGCGATAAGCCCATGACAGAAGGCACGGCGATCACCTTACTGGAGCGAATTGTTAATGATCAGCGCCAGATCATCCAGGATGTTACCGGAAAGCCGGCATCTCAAACACCGCAGATCTGGGCGCTGTACAAAGAAGTGCAGGATTATTATGATAAAGGCATGAGGGTACCGGATGATGTAACCCTGTTGCTGTCGGACGATAATTGGGGTAATCTCCGCAAACTTCCTAAATTAAATGATAAGCCAAGAAGCGGCGGTTACGGCATTTATTATCACTTTGATTATGTAGGCGACCCGCGTAACTACAAGTGGATCAACACCAACAATATAGTCCGCGTATGGGAGCAGATGCACCTGGCCTGGGAATACCAGGTTAAACAGGTTTGGGTTGTTAATGTGGGCGATCTCAAACCTATGGAGTTTCCCATCTCTTTCTTTCTTGATTATGCATGGAACCCGACCAAATGGAACGAGGATAATTTAAATACTTATTATACCCGATGGGCCGAAAGCCAGTTTGGCGCCGGACAAGCCAAAGAGATAGGTGACATTATGCGGCTTTATGCCCGGTACGCAGCGAGGCGCAAACCGGAACTGGTGGACGCCAACACATATAGCATTGAAAATTATGGTGAAGCACAAACTGTGGTTAATGAGTTCAGTGAGCTGCTGGCAAGGGCAGAGAAGGTCAATGCAGCATTACCTCGCGCTTATCGTGATGCTTTTTATGAACTGGTGCTGCATCCTTTAAAAGCAAATGCCAACCTTCATGAAATGTACCAGTCAGTTGCTTTGAACCGCTGGTATGCCGGCAGGAACAACATCATCGCCAATACTTATGCAAATAAGGCTAAGCAGTTATATAAAAATGACTCATTACTTTCCTTACAATACAATAAGGAGCTTGCCGGTGGTAAATGGAACCACATGATGGACCAGGTACATATCGGCTACAGGATCTGGAGTGATCCGCCCGTTAATAAGATGCCCGAGGTGAAATATGTTGCAGCGGATGCTTCTGCCGAAAATAAAACAGTTGTAACCGGTGCCGTTAAAACCGCCGAGCCGCTGATACCTTCGAACACAAAAGTACATGTGTTTTTTGAAAAGGACGGCTATGTTGCTATAGAGGCGGAACATTTCAGCAAGGCTGTTAATTCTGGTGATATTACGTGGAAAATTATACCTGATATAGGCAGGACAGGTTCGGGGATCAGTCCTTTTCCGGTTACCGCAGCTACACAACAACCGGGGCTTAATAATCCGCATACTGAATATGACTTTTACAGCTATGACAGCGGCGAGGTCCGGGTAGCGGCATATTTTTCGCCCACACTTAATTTTCACAATGAAGAGGAGGGGCTGCAATATGCCATTTCTGTTGATGACGAGAAACCACAGATCATCACTATTAATACTTATAAAGACGTGAACGTTTGGCGGGGCTGGGTGGCAGACAATATCATCATCAAAAAATCTGCCCATCATATTTTAGCGCCCGGAAAACATACGCTGAAGTATTGGATGGTACAGCCAGGCATCGTGCTTCAAAAATTGGTCATTGACCTGGGCGGCGAAAAACCAAGTTACCTGGGTCCGCCGGAAACATTGAAGAAATAATCATTGCCAAGCAGCCCGCTGTGTGATATACAGAGGGCTGCTTATAATTTTAAGGGAACAGTTCAAGCGAAAGATTTAAAGTTTGTTGAAGATTTTATATGCTATTGTATTATGTAGTTGAAAATTAGATTGTTAGATTTTGGCTTTATGCGTTCCGCTTTCGGCTTTTAGTAGCTGAATATCTTGTTTTTGAACATTTGTCGTATGCTTTTTGGTAATATCAACTATCGCAATAAACATCAATTACAGAACTTTACGGTGTTTATAGATGTCATGTCGATAAACACACCAATTAAATTTTAAACCAATTTAATAGTTGCTCCGGGAATTTTAATACAGTGGTCATTTGATCATGGGAATTACTATGTCAAAAAATGCAATCGATTGCATTGATATTCCGGCTCATTGCTCATAATAAAATGCCTGATTCCCTGAGAGGAATTTTAAAAAAGAAACCAATATTAAACCAATATAATATGATCAAAAAGCAAACATAAGCCGGGTATACAGATGCAGTTAACCCCGCTGCAATTAGTAAGTACTAACCAATAATTATTAAATCATTATTTCTTGTTGATATGCAAAAACTTCAACTCATTAAATTTTGGAAAATTATCCTGGTCATCGTATCAGTTAATTTATATTCCTTCTCTCTTTTTGCACAAAACATCGCCTTGCGTGGCAAGGTGGTTGACGAAAAAGGAGAAGCGCTGGCAGGTGCCACCGTAAAAGTAACGGGCACTACAACTGCTACTACCACAAATGCAAGCGGCGATTTTACGCTGAATGCTCCGGCTACCACGCGTAAGATCACCATCTCTTTTGTCGGTTACACTGATTATGAAAAAGCAATCGCATCCGGATCGACAAATTTAGGAACTATTACGATGGTGAAAAATTCCAGTAACCTGAATGAAGTGGTCGTAGTAGGTTACGGAACTTTAAAAAAGCAGGATGTAACCGGAACAATAGCTACTGTAAGTGCCAAAGCATTACAGGAAATTCCTTCAGCCAACGTTTTTGAACAAATGAAAGGCCGCGTAGCAGGCCTTGATGTGGTTAATGGCAGCAGCGGGCCCGCAATTACTATCCGTGGTAGCCGTACTATAGGTAGCACCACGGCAGATCAGCCCCTGGTTGTTTTAGACGGGCAGCCATATTATAACTTCATCGAAAACATCAACCCCAATGATATTAAAAGCGTTGATGTGTTGAAAGGAGCTTCGGCAACAGCTATTTACGGTTCACGTGCCTCGGGCGGTGTGCTTTTGATCACTACCAACAGGGGCCGTGTAGGGCAAACAGTTACTGCCTATGACTCTTACGTAGGTACAAGCCGGCTTGAAGGAAAACTGCAATTACTAAACGGTAAACAGTTTGCACAGCTTCAGGACGATGCACTTGCCGGTGCTGTAGCTCAGGGCAGCGGTACTACCAATCCCAACGCATTAACTTCGACAGAGCTACAGGCCCTGAATGAAGGTGTAAGTACCAATTGGGCTAAGTTGCTCATCAAGCCGGCTATGGTTTGGGATCAGAGTTTAAGAGTTTCTGGTGGAAGTGAAAGGACCCAGTTTACGGTTGGTGCCGGTTATCGTGTAAATACCGCCCTGGAGCCAAACAACGATACCAAACGTATCTCGTTAAATGCATCTATCGATCATAAGATAAACAAGGTTATCAAATTCGGATTAACTACGTTGACCACATTGCGCCTAATTAATGCCGGCGGCGGAAATCAACTTGGCAATGCACAGTATATGAGTCCGTTGACCTACCCTTATAATGCCGATGGATCTTTAAATATTTTACCACAGGTTGGGCAGATTGATGCCACGGCGATAAACCCTTTAATCCCCGGTCGTTCTCCTGATCAGTATTACAATTATACCCGCGGGTTTATTAACAACGACATTGCCTATGCGGAGATTTCTCCGGTTGATCATTTAAAGTATCGTTATACCGTAAATTATAACTTTTCGCAATCACTGCAGGGAACTTATAATGGCATAAACGGTGCGGATATCGTGAGCATCGCTAAAACCAATGCAAGCACGACCAACAATTATCAGTATCGCTTAGCGCAGGAACACTTGCTGACCTACGATAACACGTTTGGCGGAAAGCATTCCATTAACTTTGTAGCTGGTTTTACCTCAGAATTTCAGCACAACGAAAATTCAAATATCAACGCAACCGGTATCCCGTCTGATGCCAACCGGAACACCAATCTTGGTTTGGCAAGTACCATCACTTCTGTAGGCGGTTCATATACCGAGCAGGGCCTGGTATCATGGGTTGGCCGCCTTAATTATGCGTTTGATCAGCGTTATAACGTTACCGCTACCATCCGTTCCGATGCTAACTCGGCGTTGTCTCCCGGGCATCAGCGCACAACCTATCCATCCATTGGTTTAGGCTGGGTTATCAGCAATGAAAAATTCATGAAACGGTATGATTTTATTGATAACCTGAAATTGCGTGCAGGTTATGGTCAAACTTCTACCACAAACAGTATCGGCCCATATAATACTTTAGGCCAGCTAAGCTCATCAAAATATCAGTATGGCGGTGTAACGGCGGGCGATGCACAAGGCGTACGCGTAACCACACTGGTTAACCAAAACCTTACCTGGCAAAGAACCAGCGATTATAACATCGCTTTGGATTTTGCCCTGTTAAAAAACCGCCTTACCGGTTCAATTGAAGTTTATAAACAAAGAACCACAGGAATTATTTTGCCAAACCAGTTACCAGTAACCAATGGTGCCTCTTCACAAATTTCAAACCTGGGTATCTCTGCCAATAAAGGCCTTGAAATTACACTGAGCAGCCTCAACATCCGCAACCTGGGTGGTTTTACCTGGTCAACTGATTATAACATGGCTTTCAGCCGTGAGCATATCGTTTCCCTGCCGAACGGCGCATTGCAGAATATTGATGCAGGAGAATTTGTAGGGCAGCCGCTAAGCGTAATTTATGATGTGAAGAAAATAGGCATCTGGCAAGCCAGCGAAGCTGCGCAAGCTGCTGTTTACGGTGCTAAACCCGGTCAGATCAAAGTTCGGGACCTTAACGGCGATGGAAAAATTAACTTTCAGGACAACCAGATCATTGGCAATTTTCAGCCTCAATATACATTTGGCTTAACCAACAGGTTTAGTTATAATGGCTTTGATCTGAGCATTGTTATCCAGGGCAGGATGAAGTTTACAACCGTTGTGCCTTATGTTTCGTCATCTGACTCAGGCACAAATGGCTGGCAGTTCCTAAACTCGGGCCGCCATAACCAACCGGTTATCGACTACTGGACACCAGGCAACGCTACCAACGCATTTCCTGAGCCCAACGCTCAGAAACAAGGCAGCTACTATTCAACACTGCAATACTATGACGGTTCGTTCATCAGGGCTAAGAGCATCAATTTAGGCTACAACATTCCGGGTGGAATAGTGAAGAAACTGGGTATGACCTCGCTAAGGGTGTATGCTAACGTCACTAATCCGTTTGTTATTTATGCTCCTATCATGAAACACAGTTTTTCTGTGACCGATCCTGAATCGGTTTATAACCTTGCCCCGGCTTCAGTATCGGCAAGCGGCAATATCGGGGGGTACAATCCTAACAACGCGAGCAACTTTCCGTATCGCGGTGTAGGCATCAGTGCGGGAGAACAAACACGCGATTTCATTTTGGGTATTAATGCAAGATTTTAATTCAGAAAGCAGCTATGAAAATATTTAATAAAACCAGCTTTATTATTGCTGCAGCAGCAGTATTAACGGCAGCCAGCAGCTGTAAAAAAACACTGATAGAAACCCCACGGGCACAGCTGTACCCAAGTTATTTTGGTACGGCAGCCGGCGTTCAGGCAGCGGTTACTGGTGTGTACAACGATTTGCGAGGCTCTTTTTCGGGTGAAGGCATCGTGTTCTTTTACAATGGAACGGATGAAAATATTCCCGGTGGCAGCGCCGGAACCAATCCCCCGATACTAAATTCATACAACGGCATAAATTCATCAAATACGCCCGATTTAACCGGTTTGTATGTGGATATTAACACCTTAAACGGCGTTTTACAATACGCATCGTCAATTACCGACGCTACTGCCAGAACACAATATGTTGGGCAGGCTAAGTTTCTTCGGGGCTTCCTGTATTTTTACCTGGTGCAAACCTACGGCGGACTTACAGCTACGCAGAAAAGCGGGATCCCGTTGCATACAACTTTTATCACCCAGGCAACAACGGCAGATGCGCCGGCTCAGCTGGCTGACATCTACAACCTGATCATTCAGGATTTTACCGATGCGGCAGCAACATTGCCTAATACCATTACCAGTTCAAATCCTTTTTCGGCAGGAGGTGTTGGCAAAACGGCAACAGCCGCCGTTGCCAATGCTTTCCTGGCAAAAGCTTACTTAACCAGGGGATACACAGAAGCCAAGCAAAGCAGCGACTTCCAAAAGGCTGCCGACCTGACTGCGGCATTGATCAACAATAAAGGTACTTATGGCCTGGATTTGTGGCAGGATTATAACGACGCCCATAAACCAATTAATGATTATGGCAAGGAAAATATGTTTGCCATTGATTATGGTATAACAGATCCTACCTATTCCGGATATACGCAACAGGGATCAGGTGGATATGGCATCAATCAGCTTTATGTACTGGCACGCTTTAACTACGTTTCAACCGGAATAGATAATATCGCGGGGATCGATGCTGTTCCTCAAAAGATGAGCGCGAAAACAGGGATGCTCCGTGATGTTTATGGCGGTCGTCCTTATGTACGCCTTGCACCTAACGTACCTTACACTATGCAGGTGGCTTTTGCCGACCAGGTTCATGACACCCGCTTTGATGCTACCTTCCAAACCTTCTGGATCTGCAATACAAAAGCGGCTGCGGGTACAACCAGTACAGGCGGTTCAAAAGGTGTTTTGACCCCGGCATCCAATGTTTCCTTAACCGCTTATCAGCCGCCCTTAGATGGTGATACCGCCATCCTGATGACAACGGAGGATGTAACTATGGCCCGCCGGGATGCTTTCAAAGGTTTGATCGTTACCCAAAAACAATACAACAATACGGTTTTTCCAACAGTGAAAAAGTATGATGACCCGCTGCGTACCGGGATCCTCGATTTTTCGAGCAGGCCAATTGTGTTAATGCGTTTTTCGGAAGTTTACCTGATGAATGCAGAAGCCAATTATATGCTGGGTAATACCACTAATGCAGCTGCGTCATTGAATACGATCAGGCAACGGGCAGCTTACCGTACACCAGCTGACGGGCTTTTCATCCCTAAAAACAAATTTAGCGTAACAGCAGCTTCTATGGGTGCTGACAACGCTACTAACGCTGCCGCAATGGCTTTAACACCAGCGCAACTGGCCCAGCTTTCTGTTCCTAATACCACTTCGGGTTCAACACTTTGCGGCATGGACTTAATTTTAGAGGAGTACAGCCGCGAACTTTATGGCGATCCCCGCCGCTGGTATGACCTGGTGCGGACCCAACAATTGGTAAGGCGCGTAAAAATGTATAATGCGCTTGGTGCACCCAATATTCAGGCTTATCATACGAGGAGGCCAATTCCGCAAAGTTTGATTAACAATATATTATCGGGTACTCCATATCCGCAAAACAACGGTTACTAAATAGTCGCCGAATCAAATTTTAATATAATTGAGACGGGGCTGTCAAATCATGACAGCCCCGTTATTTTTAAAATGTATTTAAGTAATAGAAAGCAGAATAGCTCTAATTCATCAAACAACAGGTTCGGCTTCCAACTGCACCTGTTGTTCCTTTAAAAAGTAATGCTTCATAATTGGTCCCGATATGATCATGGTAACCACGGTCATCACCACTAATCCTTCAAATACAGGCTCGCTGATGATCTTGGCTTGTAGTGCCAGTAATCCTAAAACAATTTCCTGCGATCCCCTTGCATTCATGCCGAAGGCGACGGCTATCGATTCATTTTTGCTCATGCCGCTCATTGCGCTGCCTATTCCGGCTCCAATGAGTTTTGCAAGACAGGCTATAACCAGGATGATCACTACAACCTCGAGATTAAAATTGGCTATGAAATTCAACCTTAACCCAACTGAGGCAAAAAATAACGGAGCTAATACATTAATGGTGAATTGATGCAATACATGTTTATGCTTCTCTGTAAAATATTTAGAATCATTGATGCCTACACCAACCAGGAAAGCGCCGAATATGCCGCGTACGCCAAGTCCTTCGGTAATGCATGCGCTGATAAGGCAAAGGCAAACGGCCATAGTAAGTACCCTGCCCGGTTTTTCGCCTTTACCGGCAAATGCCAGTAGTTTATGAATGAGCCAGCGCCCGCCGGTTAACATGAAAACAGCATAAATGATAACTATACTCACCGCCCAAAAAGAGGCCTCGCCTTTACCAACGTTCATGAGTTGGATGATAACGGAGAATAAGATCCAGCCCAGGAAATCATCAACCATGGCGGCCGTAAGTACAATGTTGCCTATGCGTGTGTTCAGGATATCCAGATCAAGCAGGATCTTAGTGATCACCGAAAGGGCCGTGATTGAAAGTGCTGTTCCGAAAAATAATGAGGTAACCAGTTGGTTATTAAAACCATTGGCAAAATGACTTTGATACAGGAACCATACTGCTCCGAACCCTATAGCAAAAGGAAATATAATTCCCGTTAAACTGATACTGATGGCCTGTTTCCCATTCTGCCTGATCTGTTTCAGGTCTACCTCAAACCCGGCAATGAACATGAGTAAAATGATGCCGATAGTGGCGATACCATCAAACGCTTCAAAAGCATGCGGGGTAGATAAAAAAACATTTTTAAAAAGATCAGGAGATAGGGCCCCAAGCAGGGTAGGGCCAACAATGATGCCTGCGAAGATCTCGCCGATAATAGCTGGTAGTTTATATCTGCGGCACAGTTCGCCCAATAATCTTGCCGGTATCAGGATAATTAAAAGTATCAGCAGAAAATGGATTATCTCCGATGAATTAAGTTTGGAAACCATATTTTAAAAAATTATTGCAAGCCTTCTTTTACCTCTATTCTTAACTGATGTGTATTAAACACATGCGAGTAAGGTTGAACGCTTTTTGTTAAAAACACGCTGCCGCCAATTACGCTATGATGGCCAATCACCGTTCGGCCGCCTAAAATGGTGCTGCGCGCATAAATTACTACGTTATCCTCAACCGTAGGATGGCGTTTGGTTTCGGATAGATCTTTGCTTACCTGGGCTGCACCCAGTGTTACCCCTTGGTATATAGTTACATTTTTACCGATAATGCTGGTTGCACCTATAACTATGCCGGTACCATGATCAATACAAAAAGGTACGGCGATCTCTGCTTTAGGGTGGATATCCACACCGGTTTTACCGTGTGCATGTTCAGATAAGATCCTCGGTAAAATAGGTATAGATAGCCGGGTAAGCTGATGGGCTATACGGTAAACGGCGATGGCAAAAAAACCGGGATAAGATACAATTACCTCATGCACACTGGTAGCCGCCGGGTCCTTTTCGTAGATCATGGACGCATCATGCCGCAAGTGCTGATAAATTTCATTCAACGAATCATAAAATGCAATCACCGCCCCTTCAATATCAAGATCTTTTGGATCGAGGTAACTTAGCAAGATGTTTTCCAGGTCGATCTGGTTCTTTTTTAAGTGACCGCCATATATGGATAACTTGTTGGCATGATTGTTCGGAAATAGAAATTCAAAAAGATCAGACAGCCAGCCAACGCACTGTCTGATCTTTGGTGTTGCCTCCCATTCGGCTTTATGGGTTTGATAAAGCAGTTGTATAAAACTATCAAGCTTATCGTCTTTCATTGTGGTGGTTTATCGTTTAAGACTGTGAAGCGTGTTTACCAGTAAATCAATTTCAGCACAGGTATTATAGAACGCCAGTGAAGGCCGCACCGTGGCTTCAACACCAAATCGGCGCAGAATAGGCTGGGCACAATGATGGCCCGAACGTACCGCGATACCTTGTTGATTTAATGCTGCGCCTACCTCTTCGGTTTTGTAACCATCCAGCACAAATGATAAAACACTGGCCTTTTCAGGCGCAGTGCCAATTAGCCGGATCCCTTTCACCTCTTTTAACAATTGGGTTGCATAAACAAGCAGGTAATGCTCATATTGAGCAATGAGGGGCATGCCCAGGCGGGTTACATAGTCGATAGCCGCGCCAAGGCCAACGGCATCGGCAATATTACCTGTTCCGGCTTCGAATCTGCCAGGAGCATCATGGTATTGGGTGTACTCGAAAGTTACATCCTTGATCATGTTGCCGCCACCCTGCCATGGCTGGGTTTGGTTTAGCAAGTCTTCTTTACCATAAAGTACACCGATGCCCGTAGGCCCGAATACCTTATGACCGGAAAACACAAACCAATCAGCATTTAAAGCCTGTACATCAACCGGCATGTGCGATACGGATTGAGCCCCGTCAACCAATACTTTAGCCCCTGCCAAATGTGCCAGGTGAACAATTTGTGCTGCCGGTGTAACCGTACCCAATGCATTTGATACTTGCGTAAATGAAACCAGTTTGGTTTTAGGGCCAAGCAGTTTTACATACTCATCAAGTATGATCTGCCCGTCGTCATCAACAGGGATCACCCTGATTTTTAACCCTTTTTTGGCGGCCAGTTGCTGCCATGGAACAATGTTGGCATGATGTTCCAGCTGGCTTACAACAATCTCGTCGCCTGCAACCAGGTTTTGTTCGCCCCAGCTTTTGGCTACCAGGTTGATAGCTTCGGTAGCTCCGCGTACAAAAATGATCTCGTTTATAGAGCCTGCGTTAAGGAAGATTTGCACTTTTTTGCGTGCCCCCTCGTAAGCATCGGTGGCCCTTGCCGCCAGTTCATGAGCGGCACGATGGATGTTTGAATTTTCGTGCTCGTAAAAATAAGTGATGCGGTCAATTACCTGTTTCGGCTTTTGAGTAGTAGCTGCATTGTCTAACCATACAAGTTGTCTACCATTCACCTGCTCCTGTAATATCGGGAAATCCCGCCTTACAATATTTACATCAAAGGGCGGACTGATAATACCGCTGATACCAACCTGCTTAACCTTTTCCCTGTCGGATTTTACCGCTGGCAAACCATGGTTATCCGATAAAAAATAAAAAGGAATTTCGGTTGCTACAGGTGCGCCCGTAAACGGTAAAGCATTTGAAGGACCTGAGGTATTAATGTTACTTAATATCTTCTTTAAGTCTGCTTCAAAACCCTGGTCCTGTTGATAAGGCAAATGAAGCAGGTTTTCAGGAGCGGTTGAAAGCTGCTCAACTTTGAAATTTTGCTTTAAATCCACATCGGGTATCAGATCTGTTTTTACCAGATATGAATCATAACCGAAGCCAGGCTTCGAGGGCAATTGCGCGCCAAAAGCATTAACCGGGTTATGCTGAACAGGCTCCGAAGCGTTAGCATGTGCACTTAAATTAGGATCCGCGAAGCTGGTTTGCGGATCCTTCAGGTTGATAGCATTATGCTGGTTAATGGCCGATGGCGAAACGCCGCCACCGCCAATAGTACTTGAAGGAATAGAAGTAGCAGGCGCATCTGCATGCTGATGCGGATTAAATGAACCTGCATCAGCTATACTGCCCGGCAACGGAAAAGCCTCAGGAGCTTGCTGAACCGGTAATTGATTTACAATACCTCCCGGTCCGGCTTTGAAAAACTGGTTGGCCAGTTGTTCCAGTTCCTGAAGGTTGGGCAGGTTGTCCGGATTAATATTTGTACTCATAATAGTTACCTAAATCAACATCCTCTAAAACAGCTATAGCATCATCAACCAATACAGCTAATGAGCAATAAAGCGATACCAGGTATGAGGCAATAGCTTTATTATTGATGCCCATAAACCGCACAGATAAGCCTGGTGATTGTTCGCCTGGTAAACCTGGCTGGAACAAGCCAACTACGCCTTGTCTGCTTTCGCCGGTGCGTAAAAGGATAATTTTAGATTTGTTATTGACGATAGGTAATTTATCAGATGGGATAAGCGGGATGCCTCTCCAGGTAATAAACTGCGAACCAAATAAAGAAACTGTTGGCGGTGGTACACCGCGGCGGGTACATTCACGACCAAAAGCAGCTATAGCTAAAGGGTGCAGCAGGAAAAATCCGGGCTCTTTCCAAACTTTGGTGATCAGTTCATCCAGGTCATCAGGGGTAGGAGGACCGAGCCTTGTTTTTATTTTTTGTGATGGGGCTACACTGCTTAGCAAACCGTACTCGGTATTGTTGATCAGTTCACTTTCCTGGCGTTCTTTAACAATCTCAATGGTAAGGCGTAACTGCTCGCTGATCTGGTTGTAAGGTTTACTGTAAAGGTCAGATACACGGGTGTGCACATCCAATACGGTGTTTACAGCGCTCAGGTTGTACTCTCTCGGGTTTTCCTCATAATCAACATAAGTTGACGGCAATTCACGCTCATCACGGTTGGAGCAATCCACTTCCACATTATTGGCATCAACAACCTTGTTTAAGCGGTAAACGCCTGACTCAACAGGGATCCAGTTTAATAAATGTGTTAACCAACGCGGGGTAATGGTTGATAATTGGGGAACGGTACGGGTGGCTACGGCCAACTGCCTGGCGGCTACATCGCCAAGGGCTGTTTGTTTTGGTTTTTGATCGGGCATTTAGATAATTAATAAGTGTTTTAAAGATTGATTGGTGGTGCTTTTCAATGGTTAACACCTGTGTTGCAATGATAAGAAATAAAATTATATTAAATCTATAGGAATTATAGATTTAATTGTATGTTTGCATCATCAGTTCTTTAATACTTATCCAGAAAAGACGGAGGGAAAGGCCCCATGAAGTCTTGGCAACCTGTACAATACCATATGTAAAAGGTGCTAATTCCTGCTCCTGCAAAGGAGAAAGATAAGAGATGCTACAGGTTTATATAAATATCTCCACGGCTCTTTTTCTGGTAAGTTTTATTGGATATGAAAACAAAAAAGAGATGAAAACCTGTTTACTCATGAAAATATATAAAACCACCTGCTATACAGATCTGTGTTGTTGCCGCTAATTATTTACAAGTTAAGCGATCAAACAAAACAACATCATCAGTATATCACACCAAATGAAAAAACTAATACTTGCAGCTTTAACTACCGTAATCAGCACAGTTTCTTATTCGCAGATCCTGGCGCCCGTAAAATGGTCGTACGGAGCAAAGAAGATCGATAAAGAGCAGGCAGTTGTATTTATAAAAGCAACTATTGATAAGGGCTGGCATATTTACTCGCAAAACGTTGCGGATGGCGGCCCGGTAAAAACCTCATTCAGGTTTGATAAAAGTGACGACTATACATTAAACGGTAACACAACAGAGCCTAAAGCTGTTAGCAAGTATGAAAAAGCATTCAGCATGAATGTGCAGTACTTTGAGCAATCGGTTATATTTCAGCAAAAAGTAAAGCTTAAAAACGGGCAGGCATCAGTTAATGGTACCCTGAACTATATGGTATGCAGTAACAAGCAATGTTTGCCGCCCGAGGATGTTGAGTTCAGCATTCCTGTAAAATAGTACTAAGTCGAAAGTCATAGGTCAGATTCAGTTTTTCTATTTTTATACTTAGAACTTACGACTTAGACTAAGCGAAATCTATCGATAACAAACACTAAAAAGTTTAACAGCTCATTAGCCACCAAATTGAACTGTTAAACGGGAGCAAAGGGTTGAGGAAAACTCCGCTTGCTTAAACCTGGTTACACAAACAAATACCATGAAACCGAAATTGAATTTTATCACTAAAGCCCGCGTACAGAATGGTGGCATCCTTTTCTGTAATTACCATTGTTGTTAATTCGCGCTTTTATCCCGGAAAATTGATCCTGAAATAAGATCAACATCCTGGCTGTACTAAGTGCGTTGCTTTGCTATGGTGGTAAAACAGGCGTGTGCTGTACAGACCAGGATGTTGATCGTTTACAAGATAAGAAGAAGTTTGAATTGGATTTAAAACATTTTCATGTAGAAGACGCATCACATGCGTCTTCGTAGGTAAATCATTATTGTTATTTGGGGAAAATGCTTTAGAAAGGAGGCACCTAACGGAGCCATAAGCTTCTGTTTTTTCCTATAAACATGGTACTCCTACGGAGTTTTCAAACAGCTTTCTAACTCCGTAGGAGTACCATGTTTACAGCAAAGCAATAACATTTTTTGGCTCCGTAGGTGCCTCCTGTTTAATTAGTATTAAAAGTGATTTGCCTGTATGGTTACTACCTGGCAGTTTGCTTGTCCTAAAGGAGACGCATGTGATGCGTCTCTACAATAAAAAAACAATAAGATTTAAACACCTTTTAAGGCTTTAATGAAATAAATAGGATGTAATTAAAAAATATTCTACTAAATCTATGGATTTTATTGTATTTATCATATTTGTTACTATCTTTACAGCATTCTAATTAACCCCACCATTAATTAGTTGATTTATAAAGAATAAGGGAGAGGAAGTCTCGATGATCTTATAGCAACTTTTCAGGAACCTGAAATAAGTGCTAAACTTTTTCCGATAGCAATTACGCCGCCGGAATATAAATTAACTAAAAACCATGAACACATTAAAGTATCCGTATTTCTACGTGCAACCGGCAGCCATTAAACGATGTTGTTGTTTGGTTCAGTACACCTTCTGGTTTTAAAAAGCCGGTTCCCTGAGATTTTATTGCCTTTTATTATTGGCCTTAACCAGGCCGGGCAGGATTCTTTGTGCCAAATTTTTAGCACGCTATGTATCAATTAACAACAATTTAAACTTATACAAATGAAAATTACAAACTACTTATCCAAAGCTAAACTACTATCGGTTAGTCTTTTACTTGGTGGCGCTGCTGTAGCCTCTGCCCATGATGGCCCTAAGCCCAGGTTTATAAAAGAGGGAAAATGGCGCGGCGAATTTACAGTGAGCGAATCAAAAGTGCCGTTCAATTTCGAATTGAAAGGTAAGGACGCCGAGCATGCTACATTTACCCTCATCAACGGCTCCCGCCGCGACGATTTTCATGTAAAATCCATCGGCCAGGATTCGGTATACATTAAAATGAATACCTATGATGCGGCCCTGGTTGCAAAAGTGGAGGATGATGGCTCTTTAACCGGCGAGTACCGTAGTTTGGTACCTGGTTTTAGAGGTAACTCATTACCTTTTAAAGCCGAATACGGAAAAACCTATCGCTTTGTTGAGCCAGGTAAAGATGTGGCCCCAACCGCCGATCTGAGCGGTAAATGGGAGATCAAAACCTACAGTAAAGAGGCCGTCCCTGCATCTATCGCCTTATTAAAACAAAAAGGAAATAAGCTTACCGGCGTGGTAATGACCG
>NZ_DASVOB010000111.1:0-7640 GCF_036383575.1 Mucilaginibacter sp. | reverse complement strand
TAACAACCTCATGGTTGATTATGCTAAAAACTATGGTCACGTAGTGAGGTTAAAAGGCGGTGATCCCTTTGTATTCGGTCGCGGATATGAAGAATTAACGATCGCTGCAGCGCATAATATACCGGCTTCGGTTATTCCGGGTATTTCCAGTTCTATAGCTGTGCCTGAGCTACAGAACATTCCTGTTACACACCGTGGTTTAAGCGAAAGCTTTTGGGTAGTTACCGGTACAACAGCAAACGGCCAAATCTCCAATGATCTTATTGACGCTTCGCGCTCAAATGCTACCGTGGTTGTATTGATGGGCGTTCATAAGCTGGCGGAAATAACAGAAATATTTAAACAGCAAGGCAAAAACAAGCTTCCTGTAGCCGTTATCCAAAGCGGATCGACAGCTGACGAGAAAATTGCTGTAGCTACGGTTGATACTATTCTCAATGCTGTTAAAGAAAATAAGATCTCATCGCCTGCTATTATTGTTTTAGGCGAGGTAGTGTCGCTTCATCCAAAATTCCAACTGATACAAGAAGTTTATGACATTGTTGCCCGGGGATAAGAGTTTAGCTAACATTCAGGATGAAAAACAGGAAGGCAACCAGCTTTTCCCTGTATTCCTAAAACTGAATGATCTGCATACGGTGCTTGTTGGCGGCGGTAATGTTGGTTTGGAAAAACTTACCGCTGTACTTAACAACAGCAACAATGCAAGGGTTACCGTTATTTCGCGTGAGTTTTTGCCCGATGTACATACGCTTGCATCACAATATCCCGGCATCCGCATCGTGCAAAAATCATTTACCGAGGACGACCTGAACGAAGCAGACATAGTTATCGCCGCTACCAACGATAGCGAGCTTAATAACTATATCCGTAACGCAGCACATGACCGTAAACTACTGATCAATGTAGCGGATAAGCCTGCACTATGTGATTTTTACTTAGGATCAATAGTGCAAAAAGGCGACCTGAGACTGGCCATATCTACCAACGGAAAATCCCCTACTGTGGCAAAACGATTAAAAGAAGTATTAAACGAAAGCCTCCCTGCCGAGCTTGATATCACTTTGCAGCAAATGAGCGAACTAAGAAATACCCTTGAAGGTGACTTTGCCGACAAGGTAAAAAAATTAAACAGCGTAACATCGGTTTTAGTTGAACCAAAAGCCGCCAGCCGGAAAAATTTCATCTGGCTTATTTGGTCAACTATTATCGTATCGTTAGCCATTGGTATAACGGCTCTTTATCTTAAAGAGCCCAACTTCAAAAACTTTGTAACAGGCATCGACCCTATATTTTATTACTTTTTAGGAGCAGGTTTCGTATTTGCCATGATAGATGGTGCTATAGGCATGTCATATGGCGTAACGTCAACCACTTTCTCGCTTTCTATGGGCATTCCTCCTGCCTCGGCCAGCATGGGGGTGCATTTATCAGAGATATTGAGCTGTGGTATAGCAGGTTGGATGCATTATCGCATGGGTAACATTAACTGGAAGTTATTTAAGTTATTAGTTATCCCTGGTATTGTAGGAGCAGTAACGGGGGCTTATCTCCTATCGTCGCTTGAGCATTACAGCATGTACACCAAACCTGTTGTATCGGTTTATACCCTGATATTGGGTATAGTGATATTCAGAAAGGCATTCAATACGCAAAAGAAAAAATCGGCAGATAAAGTAAAACGCATATCACTACTTGGTTTAGGTGGTGGTTTTATTGATGCTGTTGGCGGCGGCGGTTGGGGGTCAATCGTACTCTCTACCCTGATAGCTGGTGGCCGGAGCCCGCGCTTTTCATTAGGTACTGTTAAACTATCACGCTTTTTTGTGGCAATGATGGGTTCAATAACCTTTATTGCCATGGTAAGCAGCGATCACTGGCAAGCTGTAGCAGGGCTAATATTAGGCAGCGCGCTCGCTTCGCCGATAGCCGCTAAAATATCCAATAAAATTTCAGCAAAAACCATCATGGTGGCAGTATCAGTGATAGTTATCCTTATCAGTATCCGATCCATCATTATGTTTGTCACTAAGGTTATATAAAATGAGCACCGCATTACAACAAATACAAGGTATAACCACCGGACTTGGCCCCGTTGAAGCCCTGACCAAACTGGCAGAGCTTTTTCCCGGCGAAGTTATATTTTCAACCAGCTTTGGCTGGGAAGACCAGGTCATCAGTCACATGATCTTTGCCAATAACCTGCCTATTAAAGTATTCACCCTTGAAACCGGCAGGCTTTTCCGCGAAACTTATTCAGTTTGGGCAGCCACCATGAACAGATATCAAAAGCCCATTCATGCCTACTACCCTAACAACGAACTGCTGGAAGAAATGGTAAGCAAAAAAGGGCCCAACAGCTTTTATGAATCGGTTGAAAACCGTAAGGAGTGTTGTGGTATCCGCAAAATAGAACCGCTTAAACGTGCTTTAAAAGGCAACAAGATCTGGATCACCGGCATCCGTGCCGAGCAATCGGTTAACCGCCTCGATATGCACGACCTGGAATGGGATGAACAAAACCAACTGGTAAAGTTCCACCCTATTTTCAACTGGACATTAGATGAAGTAAAGGCTTATGTTAAGCAATACAATATCCCTTATAATTCATTACACGATAAAGGTTTCCCGAGCATCGGCTGTATGCCATGTACCCGTGCAATAGCCGAAGGTGAAGACTTCCGCGCCGGCCGCTGGTGGTGGGAAGATCAATCCAAAAAAGAATGCGGGTTGCATGAGGTAACCGCCAAATAAGTCAAAGACGCTTTTTTTTATACGTGGGTCAATTGGTTGAAAAATCAGTTGGCCTTTTTTTTATCGCTGATTTTTTTGATTGCATTGATTTCGCTGATGGATTTATACGATTTAATATCTCTTACAATCATCTATTCCCATCGCAGTTAAAAAATCAGCGTAATCACAAAAATCATAGAAAAATCAGCGGTCAAAAAAGGGGATGAAGCTTTTACACCTCATCCCCTTACAAACTAATATAAAACGTAATTAAAGCGCTTATTTATTGTTGTTACCGGCCAATAAACCATCAAGCGTTACCGATACATAGTATAAGCCGCCAATGGTTGGGCCGCCTGCGTATTGGTAATACCTTTTGTTGAAGATATCGGTAGCACCTAACTTAAATGTGGCATAGTATGAAGGTACGCGGTAAGTAACCTGGGCATCAACTGTTTTGATTGAAGGTACAGTACCGGTAACCAGCGGGCTTTCCCACAGGTATGACTGCTGCCATTTGTAAACTACGTTAAAGCCAAAGTTTTTAACCACTTCGCGGTTACCGAACGATACGTTGCCTGACCATTCTGGTGTGTTAAAGCCTGTAACAAAGATATCAGAAGCTGTTTGAGCTTTTAACTTATTAAAGCTTACGTTTCCTGATACCGTGTAGTGCTGGTAAAAATTGTAAGTAATGCCTGCAGATGAACCATAGTTATGATAGATGTTTTTAGCATTGGTATAAACGCGGTACCTGCTTTGGCCCTGGCTTGCTGCGTTGCTTGATGTACCAGTTGTAGGGTCACGGTTAATGTCAAGCATGGATAATACGCCCGCGTCAGTTCCCACGGTAGCACCGTTTGGCACAAACACCTGCACCTGGCCAAGGAATCCATTGTAACGGTTGGTGTACGCATCAATATCAATGAATACTTTATTATCGGCTACGATACCTTTATAACCTACCTCGAAAGATGTAATTTGCTCTGGACGGGCAGGTGGAAGATCTGCCACTTTCAACAGGTTACGGTTAGCCAAAGCAGCCTGATCTGAGCCGCCTGCAGCATTTACAGCAGCGTTGAATGCTACTACCGATGTTTGGGTGTAACTGTTACCAAGGTAACCTAAACCTTCATTAATGAATGGCAAACTGCCCACGCGTTTTACACGACCATTATTAACATATGATAAAGCCTCAAACAGTGAAGGGAAACGGTACCCGTTCTGGAATGTGAACCTGAAGTTATGGTTTTGATTAACGGTATAAACAGCAGCTAAACGCGGTGTAAATTTAGGATCGAAGTATGGGTTACGATCCCAGCGGATAGAACCGAATAATTTCAGCTTTTCGTCAAAAAACGTTTTGGTAACCTGGGTAAAGGCACCATATTTTTTGTAGATCACATCTTTACCAAAAGTGCCATCTGCCAATGGCGTGTTCCTGTCGGCAATTGAGCGGCTAAAATCTACAAAGTTATTACCATCAGGTGTAATGCTGTACACGCGTACATCGGCACCAACCAACAGGTCAACAAATTTCACTTTATCAGTCAGATCCCATTGAGCTTCGCCGTTATACATGTGGCTTTTTTGCACCAATGCAGCGCCACCGGTAGCCGGGGCATTAGGGATCAGGCTCGATTTAATATCCCAGTTATTGATACCAATAATGGTTTTCCTCAAGGCGTCAAACTCAGGGGTGCCTGGTTCAACACGACCTTTATCGGCAGCTGCACGAGCCGCTTGCTCAGCAGCAGCAAGGTTTGCTGATGTTAATACACCTCCATTATAGGCCTTTAAAGCGTTACCATATAAAGTCGCCCATGCCGAGTTGCTGGCGTGGTTAAGGTCAAGGTTATCGGCCAATGGCTTTACGTTAAAGGAGTTGCCGGTATTTTCAATAGACTCATAACCGCGTACCAGGAAATCTTTTCCTTTTAACTCAATTTTATGATTCTGAACTGTTGCTCCTTGTAACGAGATCTTGTTACCGCGCTGAAACACACCATCAAGTCTTCCGTAACGGTAGGTATAAGATAGAATCGTATTGGGCGATAATTTATAAGCCAAAGTACCATCTAACTTTAAGTTTTTCACATGCGGATCAACCAGGTCAACTTCGTTGTAGCCTGTACGTGCTACGGTAAGGTTAGGGCGCGCAACACCGTTTACGGTGATGCCTTTTATTGATACGGTGTTACTACCTGCAAGTGCATCATCACCATATTTGTTCCAGCCATCATACGCAGCGTTACTGGTACCTGTTAATTCAGGGTAAGCAGGGTTGGCTGACTTTAGATTAGTTGGGTTTTGATCGAGGCGGGTATCTGATTGCCAGTCCTGTCCCTGCATGTAGCTAAAGTTTACTTTAACAGCAAACTTATCGTTAAAAGCTTTAGCATATCTTAACGCGTCTTCGGTAATGGAACTTGCTCCTAAGCGGTCTTTACCAACATGGTTTAAGCCCTGGCGATGGTAAAAGCTTAAGCCCTGATATTTGAATGCATCTTTGGTGAATAAGTTTGATAAACCATTAATAGCGTTAGTGCCATAAAGTGCAGCTGCTGCACCGGGAGTAATTTCAATGCTGGCGATATCCAATTCTGTTGGGCCAATGGCGTTACCAAGCGGTACACCTAATGTAGCCGATTGCATATCAACACCATCAACCAACTGCATAAACCTGAAGTTGTTAGGGCTGTTGAAACCGCGGGTATTAGGCACTTTAAGGGTGATACTTGTGGTAGTCATCTGTACACCTTTAACATTCTCCAAAGCGTCGTAAAAACTTGGGCCAGGCGATTGCTTTAAAGCGGTGATGCTCAATTTTTCGATAGCAACTGGCGAACGAAGCAGTTTTTCTTCCTTGCGTGATGCTGTTACTACTACCTCGTTAACCAATAATGATTGCGTAGTAAGTGTAATATTTACCGCGCTGTTAGCATTTTTAATATAGAACTCCTGTGGCTGATAACCTACCGCGGTAAAAACAAGCGTGTAGGGTAATTTAGCACTGGTAGTTAAAGAAAATTTACCGGTAGTATCGGTTGATGTTTTGTTGGTTGTACCTTTAATAGATACAGTTGCACCTACCAGTGGCTTGCCCTGGTCGTCATCTACTTTTCCGCTCAATATATATGAGCCGTTAAGTTGCGCGTAACTTAGCCCCGGTAACAGTACCAGGAAAAGCACAACTATCTTAATTGAGTTTGTAAAAATTTTCATGAAGTGATTTTGTGTGGTGGTAAAAAGTGATTGGTTGGTTGATTATTGTTAATTGAAAGGCTATTCTCAACAACAACACATTACAGCATGGGGCTGCATTTTTAACATTGAGTAAACGGCAATTGCATTAAAATGATACATTGTCTATAGAATTAGTCGACAAAAATATAAATTTAATGCTGACTGTCAAGCATTCTGTTATGTTTTTTTAAACTTTTGATGGTTTTAGCATCATTTCACTATAAAATCCATCACTTTAGTGGATTTTTCAAAATAAACAAAGCCTAATTACGCTCAAATTTGTAATATTGAAGCCTCAATCTGTACTGTACTAATGGCTTTCAATTATCAACGCATTGTTATCAAAATCGGCTCAAATGTTATCACCCAGGAAAACGGCCTCCCCGACCTGCCGCGTATAACACATTTGGTTGAGCAGATAGCTGCGATAAAAAAGCAAGGTATTGAAGTGATACTGGTTTCATCAGGCGCTGTAGCATCCGGACGCAGTCTGATCACCGTTGCAGAAAAAACAGATGCCGTTGCCGCCCGGCAGGTACTGGCCTCTATCGGGCAGGTAAAACTGATCAATACTTATTCGCACTTGTTTGAGCAGTTTCAGATCCTATGCTCGCAGGTTTTAGTTACGCGCGAGGATTTCAGGGACAGGATGCATTACCTCAACATGAAAAACTGCCTTGAGGCCTTATTGCAATACGAAGTGATCCCGGTTGTAAACGAGAATGACGTGGTATCGGTAACTGAACTGATGTTTACCGATAATGATGAGCTGGCAGGCTTGATAGCCTCTATGCTTAACGCCAACGCCCTCGTTATACTCACTAACGTTGATGGCATTTACAATGGCGATCCAAAAGCGGCAGGCTCGGCAGTAATAGATGAGGTTAGCGGCAACGAACTTGATTTTTCAACTTTTGTATCGTCAGGCCGTTCGCAGTTTGGCCGTGGGGGGATGATCACCAAATCAACCATGGCGCAGAAGACAGCCCAGTTGGGTATCTCGGTGCACATAGCCAATGGTAAACGGGATAACATATTAACCGATGTTTTGGAAAACCAGGTTACGCATACCCGTTTTATACCCAATAAAACAGCATCGGGCAAAAAGAAATGGATTGCCCATTCCGAAAAATCAGCAACCGGCAGTGTATTGATTAATGCGGGCGCAAAGGCTGCACTGATCTCTAACAAAGCAACCAGTTTATTGCCCGTTGGCATTGTTGGCGTAATAACCGACTTTAAAAAAGGCGATATTATTAAATTGATTGATGATACCGATAAACTGATAGGCTTAGGCATTGCCGAATATGGCGCGGATAAGGCCCGTGAACGCATCGGCCAAAAAAACCAGAAGGCACTGGTGCATTATGATTATCTTTATTTACAAGGCTAAATACCATGAACTATAACAGTTATTTTGATAAAGCACGTGAAGCAAGCCGTAAACCAACTCTTGCCCCTGCCCTCATCAATACAGTTTTGGAGGATGTAGCTGCTGAGGCTATTGCTCAAACGGAATATATCCTGGCCGAGAACCAGAAAGATCTTGACCGCATGGACCCGGCTGATCCAAAATACGACCGACTTAAACTCACTGCCGACAGGATCAAAGGCATTGCAGGCGATATGTTAAGCGTCGCCAAATTAGATAGCCCGCTTGG
>NZ_DASVOB010000110.1:0-8428 GCF_036383575.1 Mucilaginibacter sp. | reverse complement strand
TTCGATGGTGATTTTCCCCGAGGGAAGTCGATCACCCGATGGCAAAATGAAGCGTTTTCATAAAGGGGCATTCTTTTTGACCGAGCAATTGGGAATGGACATTTTGCCCATCATATTGCACGGCACAGGCTACAACATGACGAAGGGCGATTTCCTGTTAAAGAACGGAACTATCACTATAAAATACCTGCCGAGAATCACGGCTAATGATACCTCATTTGGCTCAGGCTACGCCGAACGGACTAAAAATATCAGTCGGTATTTTAAAGATGAATACCAAAAGCTAAGCGCCGAAATTGAGCAGCCGGCGTACTACAAGGAGCAGCTGTTTTATAACTACCTGTACAAAGGCCCGGTGCTGGAGTGGTACATGCGCATTAAAGTAAAACTCGAAAAAAATTACCAGGTATTTCATGACTTGCTGCCTAAACAGGGCAAAATGCTTGACCTGGGTTGTGGTTATGGTTTTATGCCCTACATGCTGCATTTTGCAGCGCCGGGGCGCGAGTTTACCGGAGTTGATTATGATGAGGAAAAGATTGAAGTAGCTGGCAACTGTTTCAGTAAAACGGCTGAGATCAATTTTGTTTATGCCGATGCCCTTGCTTTTGAAATGCAGCAATATGATGCCATTATTATGGCCGATATGCTGCACTATTTACAGCCGGATGCGCAAAAGCGATTGATAGAAAAATGTATTGCGCAATTGAACCCTAATGGTCAGCTCATTATCAGGGATGGCAATAAGGATATGCAGGAAAGACACAAGGGAACCGAACTTACCGAAACGTTTTCAACCAAACTACTCGGCTTTAATAAAACAGGGGCAAATGGGCTATCTTTTCTTTCGGGGCAAATGCTGAGGGATATTGCAGCTGGGCATAAGCTTTCGGTCACCGAAATTGACAATACCAGGTACACTTCAAATATTATTTTTGTGATCAAAAAGGAAGGACAGGTGCTTTAAATGGACGATAGGTTTGATGTACTGATCATTGGCAGTGGCATGGGCGGATTGGTTTGCGCCGATATGCTGGGCCGCGAAGGTTACCGGGTTTGTGTTGTTGAAAAAAACAAACAGCTTGGCGGCTCCCTGCAAACCTACGTGCGGGATAGGGTGATCTTTGATTCGGGCGTACATTATTTGGGCGGACTTGACGAGGGGCAGAACCTGTACCAGATTTTTAAGTATATCGATATTATCGGCAAGCTGAAACTGCAAAAGCAGGACCCTGACGCCTTTGATAAGATCATGATAGATAATGATCCGGTGGAATATCCGCAAGCGCAGGGGTATGAAAATTTCATTAAACAGCTATTGGTTTATTTCCCTTATGAGGAACCTGCCTTACGCGCTTACTGTGCTAAGCTGAAAGAGGTTTGCGATAAGTTTCCGTTATATAATCTGCGCTCGTCGGATGATTTTTATGAAAAGGCTGATGTGCTGGAGGTGGATACCGAAGCTTTCCTGGCATCTATCACCAATAATAAAAAACTGCAGCAGGTACTGGCAGGCAACAACTCTTTATACGCCGGGCAGGCCGATAAAACGCCGCTATATGTTCATGCGCTGATCCTCAACAGTTATATTGAAAGCTCCTGGAAATGTGTTGACGGTGGCTCGCAGATTGCCAAACTGATAGCCCGCAATATCCGCGACAGGGGAGGCGTTATCATCCGTAATAAAGCCGTAAAAAAACTGGTGGAGCAAGAAGGTAAAATAGCATATGTTGAACTGCAGCATGGCGAAAAACTATATGCGGATCACTTTATTTCCAACATTCACCCGGTAAAAACATTGGAAATGACGGATTCGTCGGTGATTAAAAACGTGTACCGCAACCGGTTGAAAAGCCTGGAAAATTCGGTGTCGTCGTTCACCATCAACATCGTGTTTAAAAAAGATTCGTTCAAATATTTTAGCCATAACGTTTACAGCTTTAAAGACGGACAGGTATGGCACATGGCCGATTACACGGAGCAAAACTGGCCGCTGGGGTATGCAGTGTTCATGACCCCATCATCAAAAAATACGGAATACGCCGATGGCATGACCATACTGGCTTATATGCGTTACGAAGAAGTAAAACCATGGGAAGACACTTTCAATACGGTATCCGATGAAGCTTATCGCGGTGAAACTTACGAGCAATTTAAAAGGCGTAAAGCCGAAGTTTTACTGGAGGATGTGGCGTTGAAGTTCCCGGGTTTGCGGGAGCAGGTCTATTCCTACTATACAGCCACACCGCTCTCATACCGCGATTATATTGGTAATGACGATGGCTCGCTTTATGGCATTGCCAAAGATTATAAGCATCCGCTTAAAACCTTTATTTCGCCGCGCACCAAATTGCCTAATTTGTACTTCACGGGTCAAAACCTTAATTTACATGGCATTTTGGGTGCTGCCATGAGCGGGATAGTAACCTGTTGCGCCTTGCTGGGCAATGATGAATTGATAGATAAAATAAGAAATGCGTAACAGGAAATTCAGTTGGAAAAAGGTCAGGAAAAGATTACTGTACACAGGTCTTGTGTTTGTGGGATTGCTGCTCATTGGCTTTATTTACCTGTATTGCGTAGCTATTGATTATCCGCCTAAACCTGCCGATCTGAGCAGTTTGCAATTGCAGCGCAAAGAGCTTTCGCCGGGCTTTTATACTATCAATAATAACTGGTTCAGGAAAAGCAAAAGTGGTTTGTTTGAAATGTATGTGGAGGGCAAACCTTTTGAACGTGGCGTGATCAATGGTAAACTCAGTAAAGAGCTGGTGGTTAACCAGGAAGTTTACTTTACCGACCAGATCAACAAGATCATTCCCTCAAAATCATACCTGTTTTTTTTAAAGTATTTTATAGCCTGGTTTAACCGCGACCTGGCTAAAAATGTAAGCGAAGAATATAAAGAGGAGATCTATGGCATCTCGAAATCAGCCTCGGATAAATACCAGTTCATTGGCTCCAATTATCAGCGCATATTAAATTACCATGCGGCACATGATATCGGTCACGCTTTACAAAGCATGGCGCTGGTGGGCTGCACTTCGTTCGGTACCTGGAATGACCGCTCGGCCGATGGCACCATGATCGTAGGCCGCAATTTTGATTTTTATGTGGGCGATAATTTTGCGCGGGATAAAATGGTGGCGTTCTTCAACCCAAGTGAAGGGCATAAATTCATGACCATAACCTGGGGCGGCTTTGTGGGTGCAGTATCAGGCATGAATGAAAAAGGCCTGAGCGTTACCATTAATGCCGATAAAACCAATATTCCATCAGGCTCTGCTACACCGGTATCTTTAGTGGCCCGAGAGATTTTGCAGTATGCCGAAAACATTAATCAGGCCATTGCGATTGCCAAAAAGCGTAAGATGTTTGTGTCCGAATCGTTTTTGGTGGCCTCGGCGGAGGATAATAAGGCCGTAGTGATCGAAAAAACTCCCGATACGCTGGATGTATACGATCCGCACCAAAACTTTATTGTTTGCGCTAACCATTTTCAAAGCAAGGGGCTGGCGCACACCAAAGAAAACCTGGTGCAGCTCAGCAACAGCGCGTCGCCGTACCGATATCAGCGCTTAATGGAACTGTTGAATGCCGAAGGGAAAAACACTGTGCAAAAAACGGTGGATATTCTACGTGACCGCCAGGGCCTGCACGGCGAAGATATTGGCATGGGCAACGAAAAAGCCCTGAACCAATTGATAGCCCATCACTCGGTAGTGTTTGAGCCGCAAAAGCTGCTGGTTTGGGTATCTACATCGCCATGGCAACTGGGCGAGTTTGTGGCCTACGATCTGAAAAAGATCTTCGCGATGAAAGGCATGCAAACCGATCATGAAATTATTGATACCGCGCTGACTATTAAGCCTGATACGTTTTTGAACACACAGGCCTATCATGATTTCATTACTTACCGTACCCTGAAGCAAAAAGCTTTTGATGGCGTCGAGATCAATCCGGACAGTGTAGTAGCCAGCAATCCGCAGTTTTATCATGCTTATGTTATTGCAGGTGATTACTCGTTTAAGCACAGCGATTATAAAAAAGCCCTCGGGTATTATAAAACAGCTTTAACCAAAGTAGTAGCCACGGTAAACGAGGAAAACTATATCAAAAAGCAGGTTGAAAAATGTACTAAAAAATTAAGCTCATGACAGTTGCAGGGGTTGGAATTGATATGATAGAGGTAGAACGCGTACAAAGCAGCATTGCCAAAGAGCAAGGCTTCCGTGAGCTGGTTTTTTCGGCAAAGGAGATTGCTTATTGCGAGAGTAAAACCAATAAATACCAGCACTATGCCGCACGCTTTGCAGCCAAGGAAGCTTTTTTTAAAGCGTATGGCACCGGCTGGCTAAAGGATACCGCTTTTAACGAGATTGAAGTTACTAACGATGAAAATGGCAAACCCATTTTGGAGCCTATTGGCGAAAGCGCGACGGTGATAAACCGCAACGGGCCGCTAAAAATTTCCGTATCATTAACCCATTTAAAAACAATGGCATCTGCAGTGATAATTATTGAAAAGTGATCACACATCCACCTAAACCATTAGCATTTCAACCCAAACAGGAAGTTGTAAAATTCCAGGAGCAAAAACTGCAGGAATTGCTGGCTTATCTCAAGCAAAATTCGCCATTTTATAAAAACCTGTTTGCAACACATCATATTGATATCAGCCGGATCAAAACACTCGATGATCTGCGGCTGATCCCGACCACCACCAAGGAAGACCTGCAGAAACACAACGATGATTTTTTGTGTGTAGAACGAGGGACGATCATTGAATACAGCTCGACCTCGGGTACCTTAGGCAGCCCGGTAACTATTGCCCTTACCGAGGGTGATCTGGAGCGCCTTGCCTATAACGAATACAATTCCTTTACCTGTGCCGATGGCTCAGCAGCCGACCTTTACCAATTGATGCTTACGCTCGACAGGCAGTTTATGGCCGGTATGGCTTATTACTCTGGCATCCGTAAAATTGGCGCGGGCATTATCCGTTTAGGGCCGGGTGTGCCATCGCTGCAATGGGAAACTATTTTAAGGCTGAAACCTACAGCTATAGTTGCCGTGCCATCGTTTATTTTAAAGCTCATTCAGTTTGCGCAGGAGCATCATATCGATATCAATGCATCCTCGGTAAAAAAGGCGGTTTGTATTGGCGAGAATATCCGCAACACTGATTTTAGCCTGAATATCCTCGGCCAAAAGATCACCGAAGCCTGGGATATCAAACTTTATTCAACCTATGCCTCTACCGAAATGCAAACGGCTTTTACCGAATGCAGCGAGGGCAGGGGTGGGCACCATCAACCCGAATTATTGATAGTAGAAGTACTGGACGAACATAACAACCCCGTTGCTCCCGGCGAATCGGGAGAGGTTACTATTACCACACTGGGCGTTGAGGGGATGCCGCTGCTCCGTTATAAAACCGGCGACATCTGCCACTATTTTGATGAGCCCTGCGCTTGTGGGCGCACCAGTATCAGGCTGTCATCCATAGTAGGCCGTAAAAAGCAGATGATAAAGTTTAAGGGAACCACGCTTTACCCGCCGGCATTGTTTGATCTGTTGAATGGGATGGAAGAGATCCGCGATTTTGTGGCCGAAGTATACTCAAACGAGATAGGCATGGACGAAGTGCTGCTGCACCTGCTGCCTATAAATTACACAGATGAGTGCGACCGGAAGATCCGCGCCAATTTACAGGCCCGGCTGAGGGTAAGTCCGCATATTACCTACCTTAAAGCGGATAAAATGCAGAAATTACAATTCCCTGAAGCGGTACGCAAGCCGGTTAAATTTATCGACAGGAGAAAGTAATTTATTATGTGCTAAATTTGCGGCATGCATAATGCCGATATCCTGGGCCGGTTAACGCAGCAGTTTGAACTGCCGTTTAGTAACCCGGTGCTTATCTTCTCGCTGATATTACTGATCATTTTACTTGCCCCCATTATTATGGGTAAGTTCAGGTTTCCGGGGATAGTAGGTTTTATTTTGGCTGGGATAGCTATTGGTCCGCATGGCTTAAACCTGCTCAAGAAAAATTCGGCAATCGACCTGTTCTCAACCATCGGCTTGCTGTACATCATGTTCATTGCCGGGGTTGAGCTTGATTTGAACGAATTTAAGCAAAAGAAACACCGCAGCCTGGTATTTGGCTTCCTTACTTTTTGTATCCCGATACTCATCGGCTTCCCGATATGTTATTACCTGCTGAATTATCCGCTCATCACATCTGCACTAACGGCAAGCATGTTTGCTACCCATACGCTGGTTGCTTATCCTATTGTGAGCCGTTACGGCATCTCCAAAAACGAGGCTGTAGCCGTTAGTGTAGGCGGCACTATATTGACCGATACAGCCGTGTTGATATTACTGCCCGTAATAATGGGTGCCAAAAACGGCGGACTGGGTTTTAGCTTCTGGCTGCAACTGGTGATCTCGCTGTCAATATTCGCCTTTATTATGTTTGTGCTGATACCGCCACTGGCACGCTGGTTCTTTAACCGCTATCGCGACAGCAAAACATTGCCTTATGTGTTTGTCCTTTTTATCGTGTTCCTGTCGGCCTTTCTTTCGCAGTTGGCCGGGGTTGAGCCTATTATCGGTGCTTTTGTGGCCGGGCTGGCGCTAAATAAAGCAGTTCAGCAATCATCAACTTTAATGAACAGGATCGACTTTGTAGGCAATGCCATATTTATTCCTTTCTTTTTGATCAGCGTAGGTATGCTGGTTGATCTGCGTGTGCTTGCCCGCGGACCGCAGGCTACCATTGTGGCGGTTAGCCTTACGCTCGGAGCTTTGCTTGGTAAATGGCTGGCGGCGCTATCGACCCAAAAAATATTTAAATATTCGTCAACGCAGCGCACATTGATATTCGGATTAAGCAGCGCGCATGCAGCGGCTACGCTGGCTATCATTTTAGTTGGTTTTAAGGCCCAGATCATTGATGATAATATTTTGAATGGCACCATTATCCTGATATTGGTTACCTGCGTAGTAGCCTCATTTGCCACCGAGCGGGCAGGTAAAAAACTAATTAAACACAACCAGGAACAAGAAACTTTAACAGAAGAAGAAACAATAGGCTAAGACCGGTGATGATATGAGAAGAAGGATACACAGGCACATACGGACAGCAAAATACATCGTTTACAAAGAAACCCTTGTCGATTTCAGGGAACATTTCTGGACGTTTGTCAGCTCATTTTCGGGTATAGCACTTATCGGATTATTGAACAGCAGGTATTTTACCGCAGCAGATAATCTTTTCCTGATCGGTTCATTCGGTGCATCTTCGGTATTGATCTATGGTGTTATTAACAGTCCGCTGGCACAGCCGCGTAATCTGATAGGCGGACATGTGCTTTGTGCGCTGGTTGGGGTTACCATACACAAGCTGGTTCCTCATGAAGTATGGCTGGCTGCTGCACTATCGGTATCTGTATCGATAGTATTAATGCAGATCACCAAAACCCTGCACCCACCGGGTGGCGCTACGGCATTGATTGCCAACATCGGGTCTGAAAAAATTAAGGCGCTTGGCTATATGTATGTATTTAGCCCGGTATTTTCAGGGGCGATGATCCTGCTGTTAATAGCTATTTTGTTTAACAACATGACCAAACACCGGCACTACCCTAATAATAAAAAATGGCTGCATGTTTGGCGCAGGTATAAGCGGTAGGTTGTTTGCTTTGGTTGTTTGACACTACAAGTTTTGGGGGAATACAAAAAATGTCATTGCGAGCGTAGCGCGGCAATCTCGTAGCCAATGTATGTCCGCCCTGTATAGCTACGGGATTGCCGCGTCGCCCCAAGTGCTTTTGCCCATGTTCCCGCCGTTGTTGGTGTTGTCACCAACAACTCTGCGCTACGTAATTACCTTGTTGTATAGCAAATGGCGATGTCTTGATTATAAGAACGAACGGATTAAAAAAGTTGTTGGTGACAACACCAACAACGGCCCAGCAATAGAATGGTTTACTGCTCTTCTTCAGTAAACTTCAACAACACGGCTTCATTTTTTATGCGGATGCTTTTGCCGGATATTTCGATGACCTGCTCATCGATAAAATCATTAAGCGTACGGAACAGCGATTCATAGGCGGCGCCTGTAAATGAAGCCAGGTCCTGCCGGGTGAGTTCAATATTGATAAAGCCCTCTTCATTTAGCCCGAATTTATTTTTAAGCGAAATAAAGGCTTGGGCTACGCGCCCTTTAACCGGCATGTGCGCCAGGTTACGCATTCGTTTTTCTGATTCCTGTAGCTCGTTGGCAAAAAAACGCATCAGTTTGATCACAAAGTTATTGTTAACCTGCAGGGTGCTTTCAAAAAAGGGCATTTCGATATAGCAAATTATACCCGCCTCGATGGCCGTGGCCGAAACCGGGTAAAACTCGGTACTACCTAAG
>NZ_DASVOB010000109.1:0-11246 GCF_036383575.1 Mucilaginibacter sp. | reverse complement strand
TGTACCCGGTTCTGACTTTCACGAATGGCCGCAAGCGCCGCATTATTTTTCAAAAATGCCGATTGGGTATTAAGCAGGCTCATCACTATTTGCAGGTTATTTTTTACCCGGTGATGCACCTCTTTCAGCAACCAATCTTTTTCGTCAATAAGGCGGTCTTTATCTGCAGTTAGGTGCTGCAAGGCCTGATCCTGCTCGCTGATCTCCTTTTGCTGTAACTGCAACTGTTTATTGCTCCGTTGCCTTTCCCGGTAACCAATATAAATAACGCCAGAAATGGTAAGCATGGCGATACTGATGGTTATAAGATCCCCGTTAGTCATAACTCCTCCCCCTTTGACCCATAAAATATATTTAGTGGTATGACCATACTGCTGCGCCCCGGCACTTATGGATATCAAGTGCAAAAAGCTTGTAAGTATCAGCTTACAATAAAACCGGGGCGAGTTTATATTGATATTCACTTGATATTATTTTTATCATCAGTCTTAAAACTAACAGATTTTGATCGCTACACACGGCCTTGCCTGTATAAACCTGCGGTCAAATTCAACTTATAAAAATAATATGCTTCCTAAACCCCACCGATGTATTAAATACGGATTTTGATGTATAAATTACGTATTGTATCCGCAGCCTTTACAATAAAAGCTTTATTAAGCTATATAATTAAAAATCAAAATATTACATATCACCATTGCTAATTTTAGGCTTTTCCATTCGTCCATGTAAAGCGGTTAATGTTATCTCAGTCATCAGCAGAAAAAAACACTCAAATTTTCATAGCTCTTCCCGATATCTTTTAAGCACCCACGTTCTGTCAACATGCGATAATTACGCGACCTATATGGTCAGTAATACGGATATAAAAGATGCGATATTTCGCTCCTTAACAAGGTATATAATGATATTTCGTTAAGAACCGCCATCTTAAAAACAACACAAGTTACTGATTATCAATACAATAAAAATAACGGCACGAAATTAGAGTTACGGCACATGCCTTACAAGCTTTAAACTGAGCAGCCATGAAACAATTTAACGATTTTGCACCGCTACATTTTGAGAAAGCATCCAATTGCCTCCCCTTTAAGATCCATACCATTGAGTGGATAAAAGAAAATGGCATTGATCTTCCCAATGATTATTTCATGCTGATATGGATTGTGGCCGGAAATGGTTACTACAGGCTCAATTTACAAAAAGAAGCTGTTAACACTAATCAGCTACTGCTGATAAAGCCCGGCCAGCTGCATGATCTTAAATTCAGCAGCGGCCTGCAGGGTTATGTAATATCGTTCACCGATTCCTTTCCGGATATAGAGGATTATGGAAGGGAACCTGTATATACTCCAATTTATCAAATGTTTAGCCAAACGCAAGTGATTACCATTAACAGCGAACTGGCTGATGACATGAGTGATATTACCGAAATAATGATGAAAGAATATAGCAGGCATAACCTCTACCGTGCCGAAATATTAAAACGTTATTTCAAGATCTTCCTGATCTATCTTTCGCGCCAGTTGGAATCAATGGAGCAAGCGCCAAAACAGTCGCGAAATACCGCCATTTTCCAAAATTTCATGGCCCTGCTTGATAAAAACTTCAAAGAATATAAAATGGTAGCCGATTATGCCGACAGGTTATCAGTAACACCTAATTATCTCAACGAGGTAGTAAAAAAACTGACTGGCCAACCGGCGGGGTATCACATCAGGCAAAGGGTAGCGGCCGAGGCTAAACGCCAGGCCATACACCCTGATAACTGCATGAAAAAAATAGCATACGAGCTGGGCTTTTGCGACATGGCCCATTTTAGTAAATTTTTTAAAAACACTACAGGCATCAGCTTTTCTGACTTCAAGAAAAGAGGAACGGTATTACAACCTGTTTTTTAATAAACGCACATTAACTAATTAAACTCAACGCCATGTCAGAATCAGTACAACTAATCCCCGGCGACTCTTTGATCACCGCAACGCCACAGGAAGGCCGCGAGCTTGCTGTAAAAATGGCAAGGCTTATTATCAAAGTAACCCAACCCGATGCTGAAATTCGCGGCAGGCTCAGGGGCGTTTACGCCGAGGATGCCGCTATGCTCATTGCCGTAGGCCAAACAGTAGCAACCGAATTTGCCACAATAGCGGCAGCAAACAACTACTGGAGATAGCAGTGAATGCCTATTGTTCTGCAAATTAATTACATCTATTTTTAAGCCTGGTAACATATTGTGCATACACAGGTAATTATTATCGGTGCCGGGCCAACCGGCTTAATGGCGGCTTGCCAGCTGGCCCGCTTTAACATTGATTTTATTATTATTGATACCAAACCTGCGCCCACTCACGAGTCGCGGGCCATGCTGGTTACTGCCCGCAGCATGGAAATTTACCAACAGATGGGCATAGTTGATGCAGTTTTACAGCAGGGAGAGCTGATCAGCAAATTTGCCATTTATATGAATGGCCGTGAAAAAGCAACACTCAAAACAGCTGAAGCCGGCGATGGTCTTACAGATTTCCCCAACCTGCAGGCGTTTGAACAGTTTAAGAACGAGGAACTGCTTTATGAACAGCTAAAAACAACAGGCCGCGATGTTTTATGGCGAACCAGCCTGTTAAGTTTTGAACAACATGAAGATTTTGTTCTGGTTAACCTCTATGACAAAAGCGATCCATTCAGAAAAATAGTTATTAAAGCCTCCTATCTCCTGGCTTGTGACGGTGCATCAAGCCTGGTGAGACAGCAGTTGGGGTTAAATTTCGATGGTGGTACCTATCAAAATAAGTTTTTTGTTGCCGATGTTCAGCTTAACTGGCAGCAACCGGTAAACAAGCTCATCGCTTCATTGTCCCGCACTAATTTTTGTGCTTTTTTCCCTATGTATGGAGATAACAATTACCGTATACTGGGTACACTGCCCGAAAGTTTTGCAGGCACCGATGATGTTAGTTTTGATGATCTGAAAGATGTGATCATCAAAAATGTAAAACTGCCGCTGAACATTGAAAAACTGAACTGGTTTTCTATTTATAAACTGCACCATCGCTGTGTTGACCGGTTCAGGGTAAACCGCTGCTTTTTGTTGGGCGATGCCGCACATATTCATAGCCCGGCAGGCGGGCAGGGTATGAACACCGGCTTGCAGGATGCACACAACCTGGCCTGGAAGCTGGCTTTGGTGCTGAAGGGTATTACCGGAGAAAAGCTGATAGATACCTACCACACCGAGCGATACCCATTTGCCCAATGGCTCATGAAATTTACGGATAATATATTCGCCTTCATGACGGGGCGTAACAGGTTTATATATCTGTTACGCACCTATTTGATGCCTTATATTTTACGCCTGGTATTATCAACCAAATGGATAACAAGACGTATTTTCAGGGTACTTTCGCAGATCTGGTACTCGTATAAAAAAAGCCCGCTGTCGTTGCAGTTTATCAAGCAGAAACTCCAGTTTAGTGCCGGCGACAGGTGCCCGTACGTTATGACGGAGATCGATGGTAAATTGCAAAGTATTTATAATTTGCTTACCGAAGCAAAATTTCACCTGTTGTGCATCGACGGCAATTGGGATAGCGATCATCTCCCCGAACTTTTAAAGGACTATATTAAAATAGTTAACCTACCGCTTAATGAAGGCTGGCAAAAGTTAGGTGTCAAATCCAACCTATATCTTTTGATAAGGCCCGACAATTATATTGGCTTGCTTACCGACGAAATAAGCCCCGCATTAATAACCGGCTACTTTGATAAATTCAAAAACAAAGATTAAAAGCAGGGACCTATAGGGTTGTCTGTTTATTCAGGATGTTTGCCAAACGATATGGCCATTCTGTTCCATGCGTTCATAGATACTATGGCCAATATGATCTGCGCTACGGTGACCTCGCCAAACGTGGCAACTGCCTTTTCAAACAGCTCATCGCTTACACCATGCTTCGATATTAAAGTAATTTGTTCTGTAAGTTCAAGTATCACCTGGTCTTGTTCGCTAAACCAATTACGGGCCTCGCGCCAGGCGCTCATTACAAAAATGCGTTCCTGCCTTTCGCCATATTTTAAAGCGTCTTTAGTATGCACATTAAGACAGTAAGCACAGCCGTTTATTTGCGAAGTCCGAATTTTGATCATTTCCCGCTGAATTTTATCCAGTTGGGTATCAGACAGCATTTTATCAAGTTCAAGAAAAGGTTTATAGGCCTGCGGAACAGCCTGTAAAAGATTAAAGCGTGGTTTCATCTTATTAATGGTTTTAAGTTTTTGGCATTATGCTTCATCGTATAAAAAATCAATGCTCCAGCGATAGGTAGAAATGCCCGCCAGCATTAAACTTGCTGCGCTATCGGCCCAAACCGAATAACTAAAGGGTGCTTTAACGCCTAAAAATAAGGTCATGCAAAGAGCAAAAGTGAACGTAAGCGCAAAACTTGCATATGCAGCAGTCCTGATCTTAAAGCCAACTATAAACATGATGGCTATGCACACCTCGCCCACTGTCGCTAAAAAACCCATTACACCGGCTAACGAGCGGCTCATATACGGCATCAGGGTATTGGTATAAACTACAAAATTATCCCAGCTGCCCCAGCTTACCGAATTTTGCCCGGCCGGCCCCAAAAAACCTAAACGATCGGCCACAGGAAGCAGAAATCCTATAGCTAAAGCAAAGCGAAAATAAAGTTGTGCTATTTGAAGTGTGTTTTTCATTTATGAATAATTATGTATCTAAAGTACATGATTAAAATCCGGCTTAAAAACACAAATTCCATGTTTACACCAATAAGATAAAAGTGTCATTTTTTTGTTGAGAGATAGCTCTGCCAACATTTATCCAGATTTTCTACAGAATGTGAGGGTAGTATCGCATCATTCACATGCCTGCGATAAGTATAGTAAAAAGGGCCGCGGCCTACGTTACCTCATTGATGGAAGAAAACCTTCCGCCAACCATGTATTTTCATAACCTTGGGCATACCCAAAGGGTTGTGAATGCAGCTATTGAAATTGGTGGGCACTGCAAACTAAAAAGGCAGGAATTAAATATTTTAATAGTAGCAGCCTGGTTTCATGATACAGGATACCTTTACCAATACAAAGGCCATGAAGATACCAGCATGATCATTGCCGGTACTTTCTTAATGCAGCACCACTACAACAATGATTTTATACAGCAGGTATGGGATTGCATTGAAGCCACAAAAATTCCGCAATCGCCCAAAAATCTTATCCAGCAAATTATTTGTGATGCCGATATGCGGCATTTCGCACTTGAAAACTATCCAGACTTTGCCAGTGACTTAAGACAAGAATGGGAAGTGCATTTGGATAAGCATTATAGTGATGAAGAATGGCGAAGCTTAAACCTGCGGGCCTTACAACACCATCAGTACTTTACCGAATACGGAAAAACGGTACTACAGGAAGCAAAAGAGAAAAACATCACCATGGTACGCAACGAAGCTTAATGCTTCTTTGCAGTTTCTTTCCGTACGCGACTTAAAGTTTCGGGGGTAATGCCTAAATAAGACGCGATCATGGCCTGCGGCACCCTTAATGACAGATCAGGATATCTCTGCACAAAATCAAGATATTTTTGCTCTGCTGTAAAACTAATTGCCGAATGGATGCGATTTTGACTGGTGATAAAGCTTTTGTTAATGATGGCGTTCACCATATCATTTAGGGCCGGTATCTCCTGGCAAAGCTTATCGAAATTTGTTTTGGTGATCAGTACCAGTTCCGTATCTTCAATAGCATCGATGTTATTTTTAGAAGGCTCGCCGGTTAGCAAGCTTGCACGGTCGCCGGTCCACCAGTTTTCTTTAGCAAAACTTACTATGTTTTCGCGGCCGCTTTCATCAACGCTGTAAAAACGCACAAGACCTTTGGTTATGAAGGCGTTATATTTCCAAACATCACCTTCCTGCAACAAGTATTGCCTTTTACGAAGCTTTTTATAAATACAAACGGCTTCAATTTTAGCGTATTCGGCTTCGGTGAGGGTTGTTTTCTGGCTGATGTACTCTTTAAATATCTCAAACATATAAAAGCAAATATCCCCTTTATCCGGGGATATTTGCTTTAGCTCAAGTCATATTTTTCTGATTGAATTATGCAGAGTATTTGCTCAACCATTTGGTTTTGATAGCGGCACGGGCATCAATAAATTCCTGGTCGGTACCTTGTGCAACGGCATCAAGCGGGTAACGCAACGGACGAGAGCCTTTTTCCATTTCAACCAAATGCAATATACCATCGGCAATGGTTTGCGGATCCATATTAAATTCGGCCATTTTGCTGAACAGGGCTGCGCCCATAGCGTTGAACTGTTGTGCAGAAGCCTCGCCGTATTCGGCAATAATTTCAGGCTTATCGGCATGTACTCCTGCTTTGCTGCCGTTATTCATTTCGGTTGGATAAACGCCCGGCTGGATGCTTACATTTTCGATATTGTACGCTGCAAGCTCATCCTGCAAACCTTCGGTAATGCTTTCAACACCAATTTTTGATGCGAAATAAGGGATCATGAATGGCAGTGTATGCCCGCTTGCACCTGATGTAATGTTAATGATAAGTCCGTTTTTAGCCGCACGCATCCCAGGTAATACAGCGAAGATAGTGCGTAAGGTTCCGTAAAAATTAACTTCAAACATTTGTTTGATCTGATCAATTGAATAACCTTCCAATAAGCCAAAACCTGAAACCGCGGCATTGTTCACCAGCACGTCGATATGGCCATATTTGGTTAAAGTATATTCAAAAGCTGCTTTAACTGAAGCATCGTCGGTAATATCTACCTCAACCACTTCAACATTGGGCAGGGCCGATAGTTCTTTGGCAACCGCTTCGTTTTTACCATTTATTCCGCGCATACCTGCTATAACAGTATGGCCTGCATTTGCAAGGGTTATTGTGGTTAGTTTACCAAATCCTGTGCTTGTTCCGGTTATAAAAATTGTTTTTGACATTTTGTATCGTTCTTTTGTTGATACAAATCTACCGCGGCGCTATAACCTGTGCATTGATGTTTGATAAGAAGGGAATTGATATTTGTCAAGAAAACTGATAGCACAATAAAAGACCGTCATTGCGAGTAACCATCAGGGAAATCCTGAAAAAAAATGTGATGACGTGTTAAAAAATACTATTGATAATCAATAACTTACAACCACGTCATTATAAGGTACGAAGCAATCCCCTACTTACAGAGCAGCTATGCAAATGCACCTGCACAATTCGCGATTGCTTCGTACCTCGCAATGACGGTCTTTTAAGCTATGTTGTTATACAACTGTTTACTTCGTCCCCGACGGAACAGCCAAAGGCACACCATCCTTCAATGGCACACCAAAATTGGGTGAGCCATCTTTATTCCAAGTAAATTTTTGTGCCCGAGGTGAACGTTTGTTACCGCAACCTTCATTAGGATTTGAATTGGCATGGTAAAGGATCCAATCCTCCCGGCCATCGGGCGATTTAAAGAAGGAGTTATGTCCCGGCGCATAAACATTATTTTCGGGCGATTGCTTAAATACTGGCTGCTCTGTTTTTATCCATGATGCAGGGTTCAACAGATCGCTGTTTTTTGAGGCCGTAAGCATCCCCAAGGCATAAAAATCAGTCCAGCAGCCACTGGCCGAGTAGATCAGGAACAGCTTATCCTTATGTTTTAATATTTCGGGGCCTTCGTTTACGCTTACGTGAGCCGGGTTACCGGCATCGTTCAGATCGCCGTTAGTTTCCCACTGATAAGCCGGACTTGATATTTTTACCCGTTCGCTGCCAATGGTCAGGGCATCCTTCATTTTGGCGATGTAGATATTTTGCTGACCGTTGTGATCTCCCTCCCAGCCCGACCATATCATATACCAGCTTCCGTTATTTTCAAATACCGAAGCATCAATGGCCCATTTATCGGTACTGTCGGCTATTTTTCCTTTAAACTCCCAGGTGCCTTCAGTAGGATCGGCAGAACTGTTTTCCAGTACATAAATGCGGTGATTATTGTTATCGCCATTATCTGCAGCAAAATACACATACCATTTCCCTTTTATAAAATGCAGTTCGGGTGCCCAAAGCTCTCTTGAATAAGCCTTACCAGCCGGTGGTGCCCAAACAGCTTTTTTAGGCGCGGTGCTTAGTTTGGTAACATCCTTTGTTTTCCAGATAACGATATTGCCTCCTGTGGAATTGGTGTAGTAGTAAAATCCGTCTTTATAGATCACCCAGGGATCGGCACCCGATGGCAATATTGGATTAGTAAACGTTTTATCGCCGGTGCTTTGCGCAGTAGCGGCTTTGGAAAATAAGAGTAACAACAAACAGGCTTTGAACAGTTTTTTCATAGGGATAAAAGGTTTTATCTTGGTTTATAATGCGCTAAAAGTCTGTAAAAGATCTTACAAAAACAACAAATGTTAAGAATACATTTATTATGAAACCAACATCGTTCAGGTTACGCTTTTACCGGCTGCGATGAAGCGCGAATAAAAACCTGTGTTGGTAATACGGTTGTTTCAAATTCAGTAACAGGTCGTTTACTTTCAATAATACTGATCAGCATTTCTGTAGCCTTTTTTCCCATTTCAAAACCGGGCTGATATACGGCACTTAACGGAGGATTTAAAACTTCGGCCAACTGAGTGTTGGTGAAACCAAGCAAAGCGATATCGGCAGGGATCCGGTAACCTAATTTATGCAGAAGCGATAAGGTAGTGGTAGTGATCCTGTCGGATGCTGTAAAAATAGCATCGGGCTTATTATTGGCAAACAGCTCACTTAGTGCGTTCTCAATCTCCGCAAGGTCTTTACCCCCGTGCGGACAATATTTGATCAGCTTTTCATCAGGCTCTATGGCATGTTGTTCAAGCGCTTTTTTATACCCTTTTAGCCGTTCGGCAGTAATGGATACGTTTACCGAACTGGTAATATGGGCAATTTTACGATAGCCTGCTTCAATCAACTGTGTTGTAGCATCATACGCACCGGCAAAATTATCGGCAACTACTTTATGCGTATCAATTTCATCGCTTACCCTATCAAAGAAAACTATAGGCAAGCCTTTTTCATGAAGGTTTTTAAGGTGATCGATATTATTGGTTTCCGTTGATAGGGAGATCAATAAGCCATCAATAGAGCGAAAAGTCAGGTGCCTCACGTTTTGCATTTCCAGCTCATACGATTCATGGGTTTGCGTAATGAACACATTATACCCCTTGCTATGCGCAACTGATTCGATACCGTTGATCACCTGCGAAAAAAACTGGTTCTCGATGGTTGAAACTACAATGCCGAGAGATTTGCTATTGCCCCGTTTAAGACTTTGCGCATTAAGGTTAGGCTGATAGTTGAGCCTTTGGGCACACTCCAATACAAGCGCTTTAGTTTTTTCACCAATTTCGTGACTGTCTTTAAGCGCCTTGGAAACCGCTGAAGGTGAGATCCCCAGCTCTTTAGCAATATCCTTTATAGTAACTCCGCCAAAATTCATTTCGTCCCCTTGCTTATGATCCTAAAATTAACAATCCAATTATACTATCGGATAGTAAACATAAGAAAAATAAGTTCTATACGGCATAATGATGAGTTATGCCGTGCAATAGCAGGTTGATAAACATGAGGTTAAATCCCCTAAGCAATTGATATACATTATTTAAAACTAAAGCTATTTGGAAGTTTTATTAATTCCCTCCCTCGGGAGGGGTGCGTTGGAATGTGTAGTGACAGGGAGGGGTTTATACGATATCAAATGATTAAACTTAAAGGTAAAACCCCTCCCTACACCCTCCCAAGGGAGGGAATCGCACAATCCCACACTTTTTTCCTTAATTATGAGGCCAGCGGAATAGTACGTCAATTACTTCACAACCACTATAGCCATACCGTCATGCTCTTTGGAGCCTACCGTTTGAATAATGGTAGCTGTTACCTGCTTATTATCAGCAAGGGATTTATTAAAACGCTGCACTCCCGTAACCCGCTCATCATCGCAGTTATCATCAAGCACTTTGCCTTCGCGGATCACATTATCTGCAACAATAAGGGTACCCGGTCTTGAAAGCTTAAGCGCCCATTCAAAATATTCGGTATAGGGTGGTTTATCGGCATCAATAAAGATCATATCAAACGGGCCTTCATCTTCGGCGTCAAGAGCGGCGAGGCTATCCATTGCTTTGCCTACTTTAATATCAACTACAGGATCTAAACCTGCTTTGATGATATTCTGGCGGGCGACATCGGCATAAGCCTGTTCCAGTTCAAGAGTGATCAGCTGGCCATCAGCAGGCAGGGCACGGGCCAGCCAAATGGTGCTGTAACCACCCAGCGTGCCTATTTCCAGGATCTTTTTGGCACCGCTCAAACGGGCCAGCACCTGCAAAAATTTTCCCTGGTTGGCTGTTACATTGATGCCGGGAATACCTGCATCCTTCATTGATTTCAATGTGCCTTTCAGCACGGCATCTTCATCGCCCAGCAGGTTACCTATATACTGATCAACCGATTCAAAAAGTGAAGTATCCATAATTTTTATTTTGGTTGTGATAAAATTAAACACTATTTGCCGAAAACCATTGTAAGCTTATTGTTAAACAAAAAGCAGATGAACAGTCTCAATAGTTAACTGTTCAGGATAAAATACCACTACCCTGTTTGATGTCTGTCAATTGCTTAATTAAACACAATCATCAGCTAATAATTGCCAAATGTTGATTGTACAATTTAGATTGCTGATATTGCTGATGTGGAAAATGTTAAAATTATCACCATAAATACGTGGAAATGTGATGGTGAGTACCGGGTGCGCATGGGCATACTTGCAAAACAGTTAAACGACTTAAAACCCCATGTTATAGCCTGCCAGGAATGCTTTTATAGTGAAGATGCTAATGCCGATACCCTAAAGTTTTTGGCTAAGGAATTAAATATGAACTATTGCTTTTTACCCGGCAGGCCGAAAAAGCGCCAGTTTGAAGGCCACCTGGTTAACAGTACATCCGGGGTGGGTATATTATCTGTTTACCCACTTACCGAAACCGGCAGCTTTGATTTGCCTGTGGTGCATGAGGATAACGACCGCAAGGCTTTTCAGGCGGATGTAACGCTTCCGCCGGGGGGAACACTTACAATTACCACCACTCATCTTACTCATTTAGGCCAGCATAAAGGTTTAAGAAAAGCCCAGGCCGAAGCGCTTGCCGGTTTTGTGAGTAAGCATACTGCAAATCCGTACCATA
>NZ_DASVOB010000108.1:0-21627 GCF_036383575.1 Mucilaginibacter sp. | reverse complement strand
GCGCGGAAGTCAAAAACCTACAAAAAGGTGACCGCGTTGTTGTCCCTTTCCCTATTGCCTGCGGGCATTGTTTCTTTTGTAGCCACGGTGCATCTCCGGCTTGTGAAAATTCCAATTACAAACACTATGGCCCTGATGGCGACCTGACCGATCAGAAAGGAGCGGCCTTGTTTGGTTATACAGACCTGTATGGCGGCTATTCCGGTGGCCAGGCCGAATATGTTCGTGTGCCTTATGCAGATATCAGTCCCCGTATAGTGCCCGATTATATGACCGATGAACAGGTTTTATTCCTGACTGATATTTTTCCAACAGGCTGGTCTGCTATTGATTGGGCACAGCTTAAAGGCGGCGAAGTCGTAGCGATATTCGGTTCAGGCCCGGTTGGTTTAATGGCCCAAAAGGCAGCCTGGATCAACGGCGCCAGCCGCGTTATCGCTATTGATCCGCTTAATTATCGCCTGGAAAAGGCGAAGGCAGTCAACAAAGTCGATACGCTCAACCCGCATGAAGTAGATGTGGTAGAAGCTATCCGCGAAATGACCGGCGGACGCGGAGCTGATGTTTGTGTAGATGCAGTAGGCTTTGAGCCTGAACGTAACTTCTTTGATAAACTGAAAGCTACTGTCAATTTCGAGAAAGGCAGCATTAAAGTACTGGAGATGGCTTTTAAAGCGGTACGGCGGATGGGAACTGTTTCAATTATGGGTGTTTATGGTTCACCTTATGACAACTTCCCCCTGCACCGCATTTTTGATAAGGGAATTACCTTGAAAATGGGACAGGCACCTGTCTTAAACTATATCGATAAACTCATCGAACTGGTTAAAGATGAAAAGGTTGTACTGGACGATATCATTACGCATACCCTGCCCCTCAGTGAGGTTAGCCATGCCTATAAAATATTCGACGAAAAGGAAGAAGACTGTGTAAAGGTTGTTTTAAAACCAGGCGCTTAACCAATCGCTATAAAATATGCTCCCCCCTTATCAGAAAGCAACAGAAAATCTGAAGCGATTTTTTAATAAAGATTTAATCAATTATGGCAACAAAAACACAAACACCAAAGAAGCAAGATAAGCAACCGGGTATTGAAGCAGAGATGAACCCGGCTCCGGAATATATTAAGGATACCTACAGGGCAGCCGCCAAGTTGCAGGGAAAGATAGCACTCATCACCGGCGGCGACAGCGGAATTGGCCGTGCAGTAAGCGTACACTTTGCACAGGAAGGGGCCAACATCGCCATAGTTTACCTAAACGAGGACGAAGATGCTGAAATCACCAAAGATCTCGTTGAGTTAACCGGTCAGCAGTGTATAACAATTAAAGGCGACGTAAAGGATGCCGCGTTTTGCAAAAAAGCGGTTGAAACAACCGTTAAAAAATTCGGCAAGCTTAATATCCTGGTCAACAACGCGGGCATGCAGTTTCCGCAAAAAGATGTTAAGGCTATTGATGAGGAACAGTTGGACACTACTTTTCGCACTAATATCTTCGCCTATTTTTATTTTGCCGAAGCAGCCCTGGAACATCTGCAGGAGGGTGATTGCATTATCAACACTACCTCGGTAACCGCTTATCGTTCTTCTCCCTCCTTGATTGATTACTCCTCTACCAAGGGCGCCATCACCACCTTCACAAGGTCGCTGGCAACCAATCTTACCGATAAAAAGATCAGGGTAAACGCTGTGGCACCGGGTCCGGTATGGACACCGCTGATCGTTTCCACCTTTGATGAAGAAAAAATCAAAAAGTTCGGGAGCGAAACCGCTATGAAACGGGCTGGACAGCCTTCAGAACTGGGTCCCGCTTACGTATTCCTGGCCTCTGATGATGCCTCGTTCATTACCGGCCAGGTAATTCATGTGAACGGTGGCGAAGTTGTTAACGGATAAAAAACATCATTACCTATGGAAAACAAACAAAAAACAGCTTTGATCACCGGTGCTACCAGTGGGATCGGCTATGAACTGGCGAAGCTTTTCGCACAGGATCACTACAACCTCATTATCGTGGCACGTAACCAGAACGAGCTCGAAAGTAAAGCGCAGGAGTTTAAAATCAATTATGGGATCGAAGTAAAGATCATTACAAAAGACCTGTCAAAGATGGACGAAGCAAAAGCGCTGTGCCGGGAAGTTGATCAGCCTGTAGATGTGCTGGTTAACGATGCAGGCCAGGGTGTATATGGCTTATTCCAGGACAATGATATCGAACGTGAACTGGACATCATCCACCTGAACATTTGCGCCACAGTTATCCTGACCAAACATTTTCTTAAAGAGATGGTCGCCCGTGGTGAAGGAAGGATCCTGAACCTTGGGTCGGTTGCCGGTAAGCTACCGGGCCCATGGCAGGCAGTCTACCATGCCACCAAAGCATTTGTTTTATCATTCACCACGGCTGTACGCGAGGAAGTTAAGGAAACCGGCGTAACATTAACTGCCTTAATGCCGGGTGTTACCAATACGGATTTCTTTAACAAAGCAGGTATGAATGACAGCAAAGCTGTTCAGGATAAAGAAGCTATGGCCTCTCCGGCTGATGTCGCCAAAGATGGTTACGAAGCCCTGATGGCCGGCGATGACCGCGTGATATCCGGTTTCAAAAACAAGGTGCAGGTTAACGCAGCCAACCTGATGCCCGACAGCAATGTGGCTCATACCTTATATGAGCAGCAAAAACCAATAGAAAATCATTAACATCAAATTCAAAATATCATGGCAAAATATTCAGAAAAGGCGCAGGACAAGGTTCATAAAGCTTTACACGAAGAAAAAGAAGGCACACTGAAAAGCGGCCGCAGTGGTAAAAAGGTGACTTCAAAAAAACAGGCAGTAGCCATTGGCTTGTCTGAAGCGCGAAAAGAGGGCGCTAAAGTCCCTAAAAAGAAAGATTAACAATCAGCCATCAACTACTACTACCTATGAAAAACATCATTTTTATACCAATAAACACTATTTATGAAAGCATTCTTCATCAATTGTACACTCAAACGCTCACCGGATTTCAGCAATACAGGAGCACTAGCTGAAAAAGCCGCGCAACAACTACGTGAACTAGGTTTTGAAACAGAAATAATCCGGCTGAATGACTATCAGGTTTTGACCGGTAATACTTCGGACGAGGGTGAAAGAGATGAATGGCCGCAAATACTGGAAAAGATTAAAACCTGCAACATATTTATTATCGCTACGCCAATTTGGATGGGCCACTTAGCTTCTACTTCCTAGAAAGTTATCGAACGGCTGGATGCGATCTTCCGGGATGAGAACTTGATGGATAAGGAGACCGGCCAATATATGCCCTACAATAAAGTTGCCGGCTGCCTGGTTACAGGAAACGAGGATGGGGCACACAGTTGCGCGGCCCAGGTGCTTTGGTCATTACAGGAAGTAGGTTTCACTATTCCGCCGAACGTTAACGCTTATTGGGTGGGCATGGCTGGCGGAGAAAAAGATTATGTAGAAGCCGGCGGCGAACGCTATCTTTATACGAATAAGAGTTTGCGCTATATGACAGGCAACCTGGCTTTCTTTGCCAGGCTGCTGGCCGACAATCCAATCACCACCAACCTAAACGAAGAAATGAAAAAGGCGGAAGCTGAAAGCGACAAGGAGGAAGAATAAAATGAGTATGGTGCGGGAAATTTCCATCAACGACAACTGCGTTTTCCCCGACAACCGATTGCCGGCATGCTATACAAGCAGGTACTGTACATCCCGTTGTTTTTTCCGACGATGCATATCAATAACAGATTTGACGAAAACGGCTGGGCAATCAGTTGGAATGCGGTCATTTTTACGTTTCACCATTACCACAGCGTAAAACCTGAGGTACTGGGCATTGATTTTGGTAAAGCGCGGGTACAACCCGGCAATGATGACGGGCCGGTGGCCACACTGGAAAAGGCGATGTACTGGTGATCTCCACCTGTGTCGCATAAAAATCTGGATGAAGAAAATGCCGTGCGCGTGGTGGGCGCTTACTGGGACGGCTACGATTATAACTTAAACTATGGTAAGCCTAAAGAGTAGCCAAAAGCTGAAGGTAGTGCCCATTTGGGCGAATGGGGCATTAAAAGGGTATTCGGTTTGAATACCCTTTTTATCACGATCGAAATCTCCAGTATGGTCAAGAAACGTCTTTTACATAATTATATGGGGTCCGGAGTCTACGCCTATGTCTTTAGAACGTCCGGATAATTGTATCGTCCCCTATCCGATTTTATGTGATTAAACGCCCCAAAAGCTGAATATCCTCCAAAAAATGATTGTATAGCTGTATCGTTAAGTGTACTTAAGGAAACAACACAGGGTCGTTGTTTCCTTTTTTTATGCTCCTAAATTTCTATTAATCAAGTAGTTACACCATTCCCAGTAACGGTTCGATTTTTCTGTAAATATTTCTTGTACCTTTTTGAAATGTAGTCTAAAAAGAAGGTTTAAGATACCTTCTGCTCCATTTTTTGCTGGTTCGATATCCACTTAGGGATCTTGTTATTTGGGGCATTAGTAAAATTATATGTTCTTGCCATGCGATATAGAAATCTAAAACTACCCCGGCTTCGCTTTCATCTAATTGAATACCATTTTTTATTGGGATCGAAATCGCGAGTATAGTTGAAATTTTTCTTTCTCTATAACTTTTTATTCCCCTATGCGGAGTCGTCCCTTCAAAGATTGCGTTCGTTTTTTTTAAAGACAATATATTTGCCAAAACACTATTAATTTGTATCGATACAGCGCCAGTAATAATATTAATAGTTGTTGGCGGAATCATACTTGCCGATTTAACAAATCAAAACGACCTACCTAAATAAAACAGAAGCCTGCTTTTCAGGGCAGGCTTCTGTTTTTCCTCTTTATCAGGCTATTTTTTCAGAACAACCCATTTATTAACAGTATTTTCAAGCCCTTCAACAATAACTTTATAGAAAGTCGAAGGATAGTTTTTCAAATCGGCAAAATAATGTTGTTGCGTCAGGTTAACCTCGGCCAGTAAGTGGTAGTCATCATGTCCTCCGGTTTTAAAATTGTTGGTGGTGGCCAGCCAGATTTTGGCTTTACCTGTTTTTTCAAGAGCTCTCCAGCTGATGTCCAGATGATCCTGTACATAATTAGCCTTAAGGGCGGTTACCGATACCGGGCCTATGAAAGGCGTACCGTCAATTTCCTGCTTAACGCTTTCGGGCAGTTTCACATCCAGGTAGCGGGCTATGGATGGCATGATATCTACTATACCCACATCAAAATATTGCGCGTAAGTATTGAGGTTTTTATAGTTGCTCACCATCCAGGTTGATCGTTGCCTGTCAGATTGGCCGCCATGTCCCCTACCGGTTCTTTCATCACGACCATGGTCTGTGGTGATCACAATCAGCCAGTCTTCTTTAAAATTTTTCTGGCGATAGCTGATGGCGTCCCAAAGTTTGCCCATCTGTACATCCAGCATGCCAACAGCTTTGTAAAACTCCGGGCTATCACCGTAGCGGTGCCCCATATCATCAGTATACTCCAAATACACCCACGACAGATCCGGTGCTTGGGTTTGGATGGTGTTAGCGGCTTGTTTTACAACTTCCTCATCAATCAGGTGCATGTAGTCCGATTTTTTATCATGCTTAAACCTTACGGTATCCAATTCGTAACCATCAAAAGCATAATCGGGTTTAAAGTTTCCTGTTGCAGACAGGCCATCGCCCATTAATTTGGTGCGGTTATCTGTCCAACTCGAGAAAATGCCGGTTTTCTTATTTGGGTATTGCGCTTTAAAAACCTCAAAAATATGCTTGTAATTATAGTTTGGCTCTTTGATATCATTATCGGGCACGTTGTGTTTGTTTACCCAGGTACCTGTTAATAAGCTGTTATACCCTACTGCCGATATGGTTGGCGTTTCGTTATAAGTGCCCTTATCGCCCCCCACGTGGATACGCAGGTATGACCCAGCTTCGATGATCTTTTTAAAGTTTGGTAGTTCCAAACGCTCCATTACATCGGCGGGGATGCCATCGGCAATAACATAAACTACCTTTTTTTGCCTTTGCTGTGCAAAACCCGCTGCTGATAATGAAAGGCAGGCAGCTATGCAAATAATTGATTTTAACCTCATTATTATTTGTTTAAAATGTATGCGAATAGTACTCATTCTCCACTGTATCATCGCCATAAAGCTTCAGGATGGCGTATCCGGGCGGAGTTTCCAAGTAATAACCAGGACCAGCCGATTCAGCATCGCCTTTACCCCACCAAAAACCGCTCATAGCGCCATTGCAGCAATACAATACATCGTTGTAAACCGTATGATCTGACAGGTGATTATGCCCGCTGAGGCAGATTCTTACTTTATCCTTGTGTTTATAAAACAGGTCTTTCAATTTTTTACAATCCGAATGACCACCGCCCACCAATACCTGCGTTGTACCGAGGATGGGATAATGCGACATTAATAAGGTTGGCGTACCTGCAGGTAGTTTTTCCAGATCCTGCTGCAGCCATGCGTATTGCTCAGCGTCTAATGAAATATTGCTGTTATTACCATCAAGGATAATAAAATGCCAGTTCTTTTTACTGAAGCTGTAATAACGGTTAGGGATTTTAAGGCGTTTTACCACGTAATCCTTGCCGTACATTTCATCGGTTTTGGCTGGGGCTTTCCACCACGGGTCGTGGTTGCCTATGCAGCTATATAATTCGTATTTGCTTAGCAATTGCATGCAGTCGTCCCAGATACCCCATTGTTCGGTAACCTGTTCGCGTACCACATTATCGTACGATGCATCGTTGATCGAATCGCCTCCGTTTAAAAAGAAATCGGGTTTGTGCTTGCTGATGATCTGTTTTAAACAACTCTTAAACCTGTCGGGGGCGTTATCGCCGGGCCTGATATGCACATCGGTGATATGCGCTACGGTTAATACGGGTTTGCCTTTGCCGCCTTTTTCGTTGGCAGATGCGGCCATAGCGGGCATGGCGCCTGTGGCTGCCATACCCGCGGCTATACCTGCTGCGGCCTTTAGTAATGCTCTTCTTTTTATTTCCATGATGATGTTACCAGCCAAAAATCTGTTTCAGATTAGGGTTAAGCACAACTTGCTGTTGCGGGATAGGGCGATAGTAAAATTTCGGTTCTTCAAAATTCCTTACTACGTTTTCGGTTACGATGTTGCCACCAGTGTTCCCGTTTTTAAGGTAAACGGTTGCATCGGTACCAATGGTACCTGCGCGGTAGTATACCAGTTTTATGCCCAATGAGTTTTTCTCTTTCTGATCTTCGGCCGGGATGGTAGATGCCCTGTCGATCAAAATGATATCATCCACACGATCGCCGGTTAAATCATATTTACCCAAACCTTTAAAGTACATACCTTCGGGGCTTTTGGCAAGCAACTTACCAACTTTCCAGCGCATCAAATCGTCAAACCTGAAATTTTCAAAAGCAAACTCAACCCTGCGCTCACGTCTGATCTCGAGGATAACACCTATGTTAGCGGTCACGTTAGGGTATTGCAATTTCAAAGCCGGATCTGGATTAGCATTGGCTACAGCCAGGTTAAGATCTGGTAAACCAGCCCTTCTCCTTAATAAATTAACCGATTGATCCAACTGCCCCTGGGTTAAAGTACCCAGTTCGGCCAGGGCCTCGGCATAAGTTAACAATACCTCAGCATAACGGTATACCGGGAAATCCACACCGTTTAAAGTGTTGTTGTCGGTACTGTTTACATAACCTTTTAACTGGTGATAACCTGTAAAGTTTTTATTTAAACGCTGAATATAAGGCGTTGCATCGGGCACCCTAACCCAACCTGGGTAAACCATGGTTTGCGCCAGACGAGGGTCGCGGTTTTTAAACTCTTCAACAAAACCCATTTGCGCGAAGTTGGCCACATCGGTAAAACGGGTGCCATCTTTCATCAGGTAAGTTTGGATCAGGTCTTTAGCCGGGGCTTGCTCATAATCGCCGAATACGGTTGAGTTAACGTTTTGGCCTTTGCCTTTGGTTAAATCAAAAATATTGGTCAGGATCACTTCGCCGTTACCGGTAAGGTCCTGGCTTGAGAATAAAGTCGCGTAATCCTGATCGGGTTTCCCGGTATTATAAATGCTGAATTTACCGCTGGCCATGATCTCACCTGCAACTCTTGCAGCAGTTTCCAGGAAGGTATTGGCCGATTCTTTCAAGTTAACCTCATCATGATATTTACGGTAGGTGCCTTCGTATAGGGCAGCGCGGGTGTATAAGGTAGCTACAGCCCATTTGCCTGGCGTGCCGGTTGGCACGCTTTCTCTCACGTTTTTGTAGGCAAAATCAAGATCGGCCATAATACTGTCGGCAACCAGCTTGCGTGGGTCGCGCCCTTTATACAAATCCTTGCTCGAAGGCTCTAACGTACCGGAATACCATGGTACATCAGAAAAACGTTTAATCTTATCCAGATAAAACGCGGCGCGGTAATAACGAGCCAAACCGGCATAGTGGTTTTTAATGGTTTGGGTAACCTGGGCTTTCTGATAATTTTCGAGAAAGTAATTGATGTTACGTAATCTTGTCCAATCCCAGCCGGTTGTAATATTTTGCGAATTGGCGCTTCCAACCATAATATTCTTCACTTCAACAGCGGCAGTGGTAGCCACATTGTCCGAGCTTTGATCATTAAGATAAGTACCGCGATCTGGCTGTGATAACAAACCGTTTACGTATAAAGCGAGGTCCTGTTCGTTGTTAAAAAACAGGTTAGGCGAAATGGAAGTTTGCGGGAAACGATCAAGCCCGCCCTTTTTACAGGCTGCCAGCGTACTTACCGCCGCGATAACTAATATATATAGATACTTTTTCATTTTACTTAATTTGAAATGTAATGAAACATCAGGTTGTTAAAAATCCAGGTTTAAACCCAGGGCATACCTGCGTTGGTATGGATACGCCCAGGCACTCGGGCCCTGGTTAACAGCTTCCGGATCGATATATTTTTTAATGGCCGAAAACTCGTACAGATTCTCGCCGGTAGCGTAAAAACGCAGACGGCTGATGCCAACTTTCTTGGTCCATTTAGCCGGGATGGTATAACCTACAGATACGTTTTTGATACGCAGGTAAGCACCATTAAGCAGGTATTTGGTTTGCGGGATATCCAAACCGCTGCCATAGTTAGCATCGGCCAGCCATGATTGTAATACAGGGTACGCTGAATTGGTATTGGCATCGGCCAAACCGGCAGCTATATAAGATGCAGAGTGTTTAGCCCTTTGCTCTGGCGAATCGGCCGCACCGCGGTAATAGTTCAGGTTCCATGGATATACGTTGGCATAAGGCTGCTGGTATGGGCCCCAGAACAGGTAATGATGTGGGTAGAAATCCCTTTTCAAAACACCTTGCAAGAATATAGCCAGGTCGATGCCGCGCCAGTCCATATTGATGTTAGCCCCTACGGTGTAACGATCTGTACTGTTACCAATAACTTTTAAATCTTTAGGATTTTTAGCGCTTAAACCGGTTTCTATCTTTCCGTTTCCGTCAAGATCCTTGTATTTAGGCCAGCCCTCTACAATAGATAAAGCACCCCATGGAATAATGGCCGATTCATCAAGTTTGGCAATTTCGTCTTTACTGCGGAACAAGCCGTCGTTTTCAAGGCCCCAGATCTCGCCGATATTCTGACCTACACGATAGCTGGAAAACAGTTCCTGGTCGTTTTTAAATTTGGTGATCTTAGCTCTTGAATCGGCAATAAAAATTTTAGCATCAAAGTTAAATGGCTTTGAGCCCAGCTCAAACCTGTCGCGGTATGATATCGAAAATTCCCAGCCTTTGGTACGCAGGTCGGCAGCATTTTGGCGCGGTACACCGGTACCCAGTACACCTGGAAGTTCCTGACCGGCGGTCAGCATGCCTTTGGTATCGCGGATGTAGTAATCAAAAGTAAGGGACAGCTTATCGTTTAACAAACCGATATCGGTACCAAAGTTACGGGTAGATACCCTCTCCCAGGTATAAGTTTGCGGGTCGACGTTCAGACCTGGAGCACCGGTAATGATCTGGTTTTGCCCGGCGCCGCCGATCAGGTAACCTGAAGTTCCGGTAGCTAAGGATTGGATATAACCAAAATCGCCCACGTTCTGGTTACCCAGGGCGCCGTATGATGAACGCAGTTTAAATGTTGATACGGCAGGCGCCAGTGGTTTGAAGAAATTCTCGTTACTTACTATCCAAGCCCCGGACACCGACGGGAAAAAGCCCCACCTTTTGGTAACCGGGAAACGTGATGAACCATCGTAACGACCCGTAGCTTCCAGGATATACCTGTTTTTAAAAGTATAGTTCAACCTTGAAAACACGCTATTGGTTGCATAGGCCGAATAGCCGCCACTTGCTGTAGCCGTACCGTTGGTAAGTGACAAATATGGCAATGAAGATGAGATCAACACATCTCTGCCGGCATTCACTGTCGAGTAGCTGTAATCTTCGCTGTTAAAACCCACCATGGCGCTGAAAAAATGATCGCCCAATGTTTTTTTGTAGGTTGAATAAATGTTAAAAGCGTTGTTATATAAATAACCGTTGGCCTCGCTTACCGAACCGGTGCCGCCTTCTTCACGAACATCGTTAGGGCCGTAGCCAATTTTATATTTTTTGGTGTCGGCATGTGTTTTCCACAACTCGCGTTTAAATGACGCATCGGCATTTACCTGCAAATCGCCATTTAAAAATAAAGCGGAAGCACTGGTTATATTCTGAAAGCCGAACATATTTTGCAGGCTGTTACCGCCGTCGGTAAGTTTAGCAGCTAACCGGCCAGCTGATGTATTTGCCCAGGTACCATCGGGGTTAGTAGCCACATCTGTAGGCATCAGGTAATACAGATCGGTAATGCTCGAGTTTGGCAGCGCGCGTTTGGTTTGATATACACTAAGGTTATTATCAATTTTAAGCCATGATATTGGCGAAAAACCCACTTTCGACCGCAGGCCGTAACGGCTCCAGTAATCATCGGTTAATTTATTTAAACCGTTATCTTTAGTATAATCGGCAGAGAGGTAATAGGTAAGCGGTTTATTGTTTACTGTAGCACCACCCGAAAATGTAAGCGTGTGGCTTTTTGATAAGCTTGCGTTGTTAAAAAAGTATTTATACCAGTCGTTGCTACCCATGTATTCCCATTTGGTTGGATCGGCCGGGTTAATGCGGGTATCGGCAATTGAAGGGTTATCCGATCTTTCTTTAGCCCAGCGGTAATACTCGTCCGAGTAATTCACGTAATCCCATGGAGTATTATCAGTAGACGTTTCCAGTACCCTCGAAAATATATAAGGGTCGGTTACCGGTTTAGGCAGCAGCGTTGGCTTTGACCATGATGTATAAGTATTATAGCTGATGGTATTATGGCCTGCAACACCCTGCTTGGTGGTTACCAGGATCACACCAAACGCGGCCCTGGCGCCATAAATAGCTGCCGATGCCGCGTCACGTAAAACGGTGAACGAGGTAATATCCGAGGGGGTTAAACGGAGCAGGTCATCATAACTTGTTGCCGGGATATTATCTATTACAACAAGCGGCGAACCGCCGTTAATTGATGTATACCCCCTGATATTGATGGTAGGTACCGTACCCGGTGCACCACCCGGATAGGTGATATTTAAACCTGGGCTCAGGCCCTGTAAACCCTGAATGGCATTGGCAAGCGGCCTTGATTCCAGCTGTTTTCCTGAAATCTGATCAATAGCGCCGGCAATGTTAATCTTTTTCTTGGTGCCGAAACCAACAACAACGACCTCGTTCAGGTTGGCAAAATCATCCGACAGGGAAACATCCATTTTGGTTTGCCCGTTAAGCGGGGTTTCTATGGGTTTATATCCCATAAATGAAAAAACCAATATGGCGTCTGGTTTCAAATCACTAAGCGTGTACGCGCCGTTTTTGTTGGTGGCAATACGCACATTTGTTCCCTTTACATTAATGTTTACACCGGGCAGTGTTTCTTTTGTTTTTGCATCAGATACTATACCGGTAACGGTAATTCCCTGTGCAAAGCCACCGGCCGAAATGAGCAGGAGCAGGAAGATCCAAAGTAGCTTTTTTTTCATTTGATTGATAGTTAATTCTTAATTAGACGGGGGTTGCTTTAACCGCCGACGAAATTGCCTATCGGATATTAATAGGAAGTTAAGTGCGGATTAATAAATTGATTGAACAGTCAATCAATTTATTAATATTTTGATTATGCAGAATTCTTTTTAGTAGTATTGCAACAAAATCGCTACAAATACAATGGGCCGCAAAAGTCTTAAGGAAGCAAGACAACAGGAAATAATCAGGATGTTTTATGAGGTGGCCAAAAAAGAAGGCTACGAAAACACGTCGATAGCTAAAATTGCCAAGGTGATGGATATCAACCCAAGCCTAATTTTACATTATTTTGAAACCAAAGAAGACCTTACCTACGCGCTCATCGATCATATTCTTGAAAGTTATTTATCCATATATACCGTTAAGGACAAGGAGCAGGCAACAATAGAAAACTTGCAGCGCACTGTCGAAATGCTGTTTTCGAAAGAGTGGAACCTCCTTTTTGACGATGGGCTCTTTTATACTTTTTATGCTCTCGCTTTTCGCGAAGAAAAGATCAAATCAAAATATAAACTCATCCTCGATTCGTTACGCCACGGCTTGGCCGCTATTATGGAACAATGCAACGAAAAAGGATTAACAACGATTAAATCCCCTCAAACAGCTGCCGACTTTATTTTTGTACTGGTGGATGGAGCTTATTTTTATCTTTCGCTGGAGAATGATTTGGAAGCATACGCCCAAAGATTAAATTATTATAAACAAAAAGCCTACGCTTTTTTAGAGCTTCCCCAACTAACGGTTACGCAGTTGCCTGCCTAAAGCGTACATGCCAATAAACATCCACAGCACATTTGCGGCCGCGTTGGGCAAGTCCCGCGCATTGATAGCAGTAGCTGCAAGGCAAAGGCCCCCAAAAATATTAAAGGCCTGGAATATCCGCGAATCGGCTTTTAATACCTTTGTGCTCAGCAGCAAATAACCCAATGTACAAAAAACAACGCCAAGCCAGCCTATGCTTATAAATATCATTTTCAACATGCCTCAATATCAAACTAAAATTTGGGTAAAGGTGATAAAAATGCTGTTAAGTTAATTTGAATTTATGCGCAGGAAGCACTTGACCGCGCTTTATTACCCGAGATGCTTGGTAAGAAAAGCGCTGTGAACCTCCATAAAGCGGAATGGCCGAGCCGGAGGCAACCGCAGAACTTAGTGAAAATTTCAAATCAATACAGCGATAAATACTCTGACGGAATCTAAATGACAAATAAATTAGTTTTACCTGCTTTTTTGCTAAAAACGTTTGGATATTTTTCCCGCCGCCTTATTCAAAAAGAGCGTTTCACGCGCGTAACCGAGATAAAATTTCTAAATCACTATAAAAATATTCCGAAATCTGTATCGTTAAGTGTACTCAACTAATATATAAAATATTAAAAGTCAACAACTTGCAGTATCGCCATGCCCCAGCGTTGTATAATGATATAAACTGGTACGCTGTGACGGCGACAAAGGAAACTCATAAGCCATTTGGCCCAGATGCGCTGCAGACGCTTTTTCAAAAGCCCGATCACTCGCTAAGCTTTTCAGCGGAGCTTCTTTTCTTTCGGCCAATGTGCTTAAAGTGGCGGGAAACTTTTCCCGTTTGATCATATAGTCGTATAGGCTGATGATCCCATCTGCCGGTCCAGTTAGGGTATCATTCACCACGATAGCAGCTTCTATCGTCACCGCGAAATTATCCGGTAAATAATTACCAACGGGCTGTTCTGCAATAAGCTCAAAAGCATCCAGAATATATTTCAGATAAGCTTCCCAACCGCCTTCACCATTAAAGGGATGCGCGAAAGCCTGATCTACCCGGTCGACGTCCGAGAAAATGTAATTAACCTCCTGATTGACCTGCGGCTCCAGGTAATCGCGCGGGATATATGGAAAAGTATCCTCATCCGGTTTCAGACGCCCATTTTTCGAGAGCACCGCCCGGATCTAGAACGGATAAAAAATACCCTTTAAACCTGATATTGCGATGTACTCCGGCACAGGGCTTGCCCGGAAGGGCGCGATCAGCATAGGCACTTCATTCATAACCTCCCAGCCCGGATCTTCACGCTTCAAACGCCCTTTGTTTTCATTCGACCGCTTTTCTGTTGCATGCACCAAAGCTGATGCCTGCACCGGATCTACCAACCCCTTATTCAGATCCAGCTTCGCCTGCCGCTGATGCAAAGTTTTATCTACCTCAATAACCACACGGGCAGAATCAGCGAGAGTATTACGCCAGTAGCGAAGAATGTTTAGGCGTGCGTTATTACTCATAATAAAGCGGCTTTGTTAATTACTTGAATTTAAAGAGTAATCTTTTCAATTTTAGCTATTTAGTTAATTAAAGCTTCCTTTAATTTCCTCGTTAACTACTTCAATATCAAAAGCGCTCACATCCCACTGCTCATTTTTGCCAAGCCCGAGCCAGCTTTTCATTTCTTTATATTCAGGATTTTTGGGATCGCTCAATATTTCAATTAAATTGTTATACCCATATATACCACCGCAATCTTCAGGGGGACAGGCACCTTCACCAGCCAAACACACGGGAATAGTACTTTCCGTATCTGTTATTTTTTCCAAAACAATATGATGTGTCCAATCGTCGCCGAAATCATAGATATAAGTAAAAGTTTGCTTTGGCTTAGTGAACACTTCAGAAATTATGGTTTCCTCACTGTCTTCCACTGTGTCACCATCGTACTCATCGGGCACTTTATAAACAGTTTGCGATGAATACCCTTTTTCTGAAAACTGGTACAGATGGCTATTTTCCCAACCAAAAATTATTTGTATAATTTCATGGAGGTCATCAAATGTGATATCGGATGGAACCAATACCCGCCGCCAAACGGCTGGGTTTTGAAGGTGTTTGATTTGGATTTTGAATTGGAAGGTTTGCATGGCAGGGAGATGTTTCTTTTATTGTGCTGTTTTTATTTACGCTGGTTGAACATTACCTAAACGATCTACTTTTAGTTTGATGCAGGATTCTTTAATCATAATCCCATCTATCGATTTCTCGGTTTTATTAAGCGGACCAAATTCTACTTTGTTCACAACTGGATTTGCAATGTCATGTCTAACAAAAAAGCATTGATAACCGGATGAGCTAACCATTTTATAAATCCGTTGTATTTGCTCTTTACTAACATCTTTAAATTGAATGTTACTGTTTACCTTTTCTTCCTCTGTTGGCAGATAAACCAAATCATTGGGAGATAAATAAGAAGATAATAAATATCCAAGTTCATTAACTTCTGGTACTGGCGTTAATCCGTGTTTTTGCCTTTCGATAACTATATTAAGAGGAATTGTTTCAAAAATGCTTTTACCCGATTCATTTTTATAGATAGCAAAAAACAAATTAGTCCCTTTTGCGGCTTCTACAAACTTCTGTTTTTTATTACCAGTTGTGCCTACATTAAATTTGTTTCCCCGGGTTTCATAAGTTCTTACTTTATAAATGGGTTGATGTTGTTTTCCATTGTTTAATTGTACAATATTTTTATTTAACTCCTCAATTCCATCTGGCGAAAATGCCAATTCGGGGTGCTCTATACTTTTTCCGTTCTTTTCTTCAGAATACTTTTCCAAATGATTGAGAATTATTTTTTGTATTCCAGTATCGGTAATGGACTGAATTTTTACCGAGTTAAAACTTTCGTCAATTTTCACCCTTGATGCAACGAGTTCATTATCCCAATAAAAGATCTCGGTCTTTGACACGTCAATACCATTCCATTTATTACCCGTTTCCTTTAGTATTTTAACGATATTTTTTCTATCTAATCCTTTAGATATTAATCCTTTGATATGCTTTCTTAATATTTTATCAGTTATATCACCACAATTATCGATAGCTACAGCAAGCGTAACATTCTTCGTGAACTTTAACCGCACCAAACCCGAAACGGTATCCTTATGCATCGGTTTACGAATAGCCCAATTATCTCCTTCAATTTGCTTTACTAATTCCTTTACACTCTTCCCTTCTTCATTTTTCTTTAAGGCTTGATAGTAATTAACAGATTTATTAATTACCCGTAAATTTTGTTTAAAACTTACAACGATATTGAACAGGGATTTCCTTGTATCTTGTGTAAATGTATCCCAGGGTTTGTTAAAAACCCATTTATAATTTTGCTTCGCATCGTCGTTGTATTTTTTGATACACAGCTTATGCCGTAAATCAAATCGTTTCTTTTCTTTTTCTTCTTTTGTTGCTTTGCCTAACGCGCTTTCATTATTGAGGAAATTTATATGGCTAAGTGTAGCACAGGCAATAACAATAGCGTCTAAGGCATGATGCCGGTGATCAATTCTTTTTTTACTAAACCCTTTCTGTAATTCAATCGGCATTTGTGTCTGAAAAACTCTTTTGCCGTCTTTATTTGTCCATTCCCCAAAATTATTGCTACTGGTTAATGTATTTAATCGTTCAAATCGGGGAATAATTATATCATTCCAGATATCACTTAATCCCCAATCCTGTTTTAATTTGGAGGTTATTGCACCGTTACTAACTATTACATTTTTAGAAATAGCCCCCTGCTCATCATCTTCCCTAACTATATTGCTCAATAGTCCCTTAACAACTTTACTAATGTACCGGGTATCGTTAAGCTGTCGTTGAATAAATGTTTCCGGAATATCTTCCATCATCAGCCGTTGCATTTTCCCTCTGCTTTTGCCGTAATGCTGCTTTACAAAATCTTCAAATTCTTCTACCCTTAATATTGACCTCGCCGGACCGTAACCTGAATCGAGTACCGCACCTCCCCTTTTTAAAATATATTCATAAGCCGTATAGTTGCCTTTATCACTATTTACAGCAGTTTCACAAATCACTTTGTTATTAAATGAATCGTCAAAATATCTTGATTGAGGAATAATGTGTTCTATATCGTATTCCCTTGTAAATAGTTTATTTAAAGGTATAATAGCACCAGTATAGGGCGATTTATATTTTTGCTGTAGCCAAAGCTTGTAACGAATTAATTCTGTCGATGTAGGCTGTGCCTGTTTGGAAATTTTTAAAATTTCATCGGGAATGTTTCCTTCCTGTGCATTTAAAACACCGTCTTCATAAATCTTTAAGATCTCCTGTTGCATTGGAGAATAAGGGCGCACATTTTCAACTTCTCTATCATTCAATAACTCGGCAAGTAAAGCTTTAATGCGCAAATTGGTATTCTCATTCTCTACCACCTTATTCGTCATTTCCCTACGCCTATCAGCAGGATTTTTCATTTCACGGCTTAGCTCAACGTGTATCTCATTAAAAAAACCGACCTCCGAATTACCATGTTTTTTCCAAATTTCCCTTACTACCTGCAAGGTTTCATTTATAATTTGCTCTACAATCGGGTTTCGTAAACTATGTTGTTCCAAAAGTTCGATGTCGTTAGCTGTCTTCCATTGTCCGTTTTTTTCATCTTCAGAATGTCGATCATATACGATGTATGATACAAGCCATAGAGGCAAAAATTGAAAATGATTAATTGCAGTAAATGCTAATGCCTTTTCTCTTACCCTATCCTTAATCTTATTATCATACTCTCCATCAATAATTTTGCTTATCCTTTCTTTAGTCTGAGGGTGTATATCTTGTTCGCTCCAATATTTACCCAAACGCATAAGTGGCAAAAACTTTTTGATTGCCTTGGCTGAATAGGAACCATATTCTTTTTTAAATGGAGGAGACTTTTCAAAAGCATCAACAAAATCATCCTCAAGCCCCTGCTTCTCCGAAAACGTTTTTAATGCCTTTTTAATATCTTCTTTATCCTCGACAGAATACAAGATATGCCATAATGCTTCTTCGTTTTCCCGGTTAAGGAAATCGGAAGGAACGTTTTTGATCTTTTTTAACCTTGATATGATTTGCCATCTTGTTTCGTTACATGGATAACTTTTTGATGTATCGTTTATCTCATCGTACACATAATTCCACCTGTAATTACCAGGTTTTAGCCTTAAGGGTTTTAATAAAAAATTAAGCAGGGCTTTATTATCAACTTCTTTTAAAGTATTAAGCCATTCAAATAAATCAATCCAATCATTTTCGGATGTTATAATTTCGCTGGTAACATCAATAAGGCTTGGCTCGGCTTTTTTATAAATACGAAGGTTTTGCATCCACTGCCAAATCCGAAATTCCTGGAATAATGGATGCGATTTGGCTATACACTTTAGGGGCTCTACTTCTTTTTTTCCGTCTTTTAGAAATGTTCTACTTTCAAATTTGCAATTACTAATAAGCGATTTTTTACTTTTTAACGGACGCTGATAAAAGATAATATCATTTAAAAAGAGATACACAAAATCTTTTTGCCTAATGTTATTTCTATGTGCGTCATTATTTTCATACAATTCATCGAGACAGGCATTATAAAGTTCAATATCTTTCAGTTCATTGTGAAAAGTCTGTTGTTTTTTCAGGATAATTTCTAACTCCCTTTTATAGAATTTGCGTTCAATAACACGTACAAGCTTACCTTTTATTTTTTGCGTTGGATTATTCAGCAAAGAATCATAAATAAAAGCTCCGACCATTTTATCGCTTCTATCAATTTTTTCTTCTGTTGATTTTTTTACAGCTATCCAATCCTGTTCTGAATCAACAGCTTTAAAACTTCTTTTTTCCTTACCCTCTTTATCCGTTTTTACAGTTTTATCATCATTAAGATCTTCGGTAACTATAAATTCCTTTACTTTTCCAACCCAATCAAACAAAGGCACTTTGCTCGACCGCCTATAAATCCAACCGTTTTCCAAAACAATATTGTACCAGATATCATCCTTACCTCTTTGCGGCTCATCGGCTGTTACCGCCGTCACCGCCAACGAATAAAATACAACCCGCTTATTTGGATTTTCCTCTTCTTCCTCACCCCTCAATTGATAATATCCCCTTTTTTGATTGAAGTTTAGCAGTAACCAGGCTAATTCCTCTTTCTCAATTTTGGCACTCAGTGCTTTTTTTCGCAAATAGTAAATTGTCCAGTCGTAAGGGATCTTTTTATTACCCTTCAGCAATTGCGGTTGATATTTTTCAAAATCCTGCAACATCTCGTCGAACGAGTTTTTAAAAAGAAAATCAACTTTATCAGTTACGCTATTAAAAGCATATTGCAATTTAGGCTCAGCATCCGGAATAAACTGACCTAACTTTTTATCAAAGTCAATTTGCTTAGCATAATGTTGCGGCAGAAAACCTAAAATATATAATACCCTGTGGAGCCGTTCTCTACGTAGTAAATGCCTTTCTCTAAGTCTTCTTATTCCGCGGTAACCAGTTCGTTCGGCAGTTTGTGAAATTGATTGTCCGCTATCAAACTTGCCTAATACGTCCTGGCTCATTGGCAGGATACGGCTACCTGCTGCAATGATATTGCCCGATTTCTCTTTTTCGTCCTGCTGAACCAATGCCCAACCAATTGAATTTGTGCCAAGATCAAGACCAAGTATTGTTTTCATGCGTGATTGATTTCAGGTTATTCTAATAAGTTAAAATTAATAATAATTTTAACACTCTGTATCGATTTTAATTATATCTTTGTTTTAAATAAATGATCAATTGAAGCGGCCGCTTCAATTGAGAAATAGGGCCCAAACTTGTTTCTTGGAATTATGTTCTTATCATTTATTTTTTTCAAGTAGTTATTACATACAGAGTGTGTTGCGATTTGTTTACATTTCCTATATTTGTTATGAAAGCAAATCACAATAAGGATTATTCCGTTGTGAAAACATTTAAGCCGCCTCGCCTTACAATGTGGGGCTTTTTTTATAAAATGAATTCGCTCTTTCAATAACCCCGATCAATAAAAATAGATTATTTTTCCTTTTTATAATTTAATTATCTACTTTGTGGATAAATTAAACCACATAGAAACAAACACTAATATCACAATTAAATAACTTTTTTTTCAACGCATTGCGTTGCAACCGTTTCCTCTAAAGAAAAACGCCAATTTTAAAGAGAGAAGAAACAGTTAAAGCGATGCACCCTTATGGGTGCCTCCTTATGCTGTATTCAATTCTCTCAGGTATGGCGTACCTTCTTTAGATTGAAAACCAGTTTTTGGACGGCACCGATAAGGGTTAATAAACCTTATCACATGCCAACACTAACCTGGATCGGAAAAGACAAAGTAGTCACTCATCATCACGATGTACCTTTTAAGGTACTGAACCATCAATACACTTTCGGCAGCAGCTCATACCCTCCCACCGAAACTTCCAATAAAATCATCCACGGTGATAACCTCGAAGCCTTAAAAGCTTTACTACCTGAATATGAGGGTAAAATAAAATGCATTTACATCGACCCGCCCTATAATACTGGTAACGAGAACTGGGTATATAATGATAATGTAAGTGATCCTCGCCTGAGAAGATGGCTGGGAGAAGTTGTTGGTACTGATGACCTTTCTCGTCATGACAAGTGGCTCTGTATGATGTACCCTCGTTTAGTATTGTTGCACAAATTATTGGCAAAGGACGGAGCAATTTTTATTTCAATAGACGACAATGAGCAATCAACTCTCAAGCTAATTTGTGACGAGATATTTGGGATTGGAAATTTTGTGAATAACATTATCTGGCAGAAGAAGTTTAGCCCTCAAAATGATGCCAGATACTTTTCAGACAATCACGATTTTATCCTTTGCTACACTAAAGATAAAAGCATTTGGGTACGGAATCTTTTAAATAGAACTAACGAACAAAACGCCCGATATGATAATAGAGATAATGATTACAGAGGTCCCTGGACTTCTGGTGATATTTCGGTAAAAACATATAGTGCTGCTAACGACTACCCTATAACAACACCATCTGGTAGAATCGTTAATCCTCCAAGTGGGTATTGCTGGCGCTTTTCCGAAGAAAAACTAACTGAATTAATTCGGGATCATAGAATCTGGTTCGGAGTTGATAATAACAATGTTCCCCGCTATAAAAGATTCCTATCTGATGTGCAGCAAGGCACAGTTCCCTTAACAATCTGGCCGCATAGTGAAGTTGGACACAATCAGTACGGAAAGCAGGAGTTAAAGAAAATTTTCCACGATAGCATTCCATTTGATACACCCAAACCTCCAACATTAATCCAACGAATATTAGAAATCGCCACCTCCCCCAACTCCATCATCCTCGACAGCTTCGCCGGCTCCGGCACCACCGCTCACGCCGTGCTCAATCTCAACAAACAAGACGGCGGCAATCGTAAATTCATCCTCATCGAAATGGAAGATTACGCCGAAACCATCACTGCCGAACGGGTAAAACGCGTAATGAAAGGCTATAACGGCAAAGAAGATACCGGCGGCAGTTTCGACTATTATACCCTCGGCGAGCCGCTGTTTACGGGCGAGAACAAAGAATACCTGAACGAGGCTGTCGGGATCGATAAAATAAAAAACTACATCTGGTATAGCGAAACCCGCAGTCCGTGGACGGCATCCACCACGCAAACTAACGATCTGCTATTAGGCGT
>NZ_DASVOB010000107.1:0-4348 GCF_036383575.1 Mucilaginibacter sp. | reverse complement strand
GCAAGCGGGCTCTTAAAGGCCCCAAGGGTTATACGGGGTGTGTAATTTGCCCTGTTTATTCCGCTAATATCTTACTTCTCATCGCAGAGCACGTCATCTCATTTTTTTTCAGGAGAATCCTGATGGTTACTCGCAATGACGCTTTTTTTATAATAATTTACCCCTTTTTAAACTTCAATGCTAACTGAGCCAGCATATCATCATTAACTGGCTGTGCCGGCTCATCCTTCTTTTTAAAAGGTTTGTTTTGATATTGCTGATTTTTGGTATGATCGGGCTTGGTGTATTCCTTTTTTTGATATTCTGGTTTAGAAGCAGCAGGCTGCTGATCTGCCGGCTTTGGCTGGGCTGCTTTGTTAGCCTGGCGCTCGGCTGTTTTTTTGGCATTCCAGCGGGTGTAGATCTCTTCGAGCTTGCGTTTGGTATACAGAGGAAAATCGCCTTGCATCATCCATGAATAATAGCTTGGCTCGGCGTTCAGTACATCCTCTACACGTTTGCCTTTATGCTTGCCAAAGTTTATCAGCTCTTCGCCCTGCTCATTGTAAACCATACGGCCTGCAAAATCAACCGGTTTACTCAGGTTGGTAAATACGTGTAAAGCTTCAACATCACCAACAACAGGAATTAATTTGTTACCTTTTTTATCCTCCCACTCTACGTTTTCATAACGCTCTATCTGCGCCAGCAAAACCTCCATGGTAGCACGGGTATCAGCCTCGGCCGAATGGGCGTTTTCAATTACTTTATTGCAATAAAACTGGTAAGCGGCCTTCAAAGTACGCTGTTCCATCTGGTGAAATATGTTTTGCACATCAACAAAATGGCGCTCATCTAAACTAAATGATACACCAGCGCGCAAAAATTCCTCCATGATCATGGGGATATCAAACTTATTTGAGTTATAGCCGGCCAGATCGCTATCGCCAATAAAATCGGCTATTTCCTGCCCAAGCTCTTTAAATTGTTTTTCGTTTTGTATGTGCTCATCATAGATGCCATGCACCAGTGATGACTCCAGCGGAATAGGGATGCCCGGGTGAACACGCCATGTTTTAACATCCTCGCTGCCATCCGGATTAAGCTTGATAACAGATATTTCAACTATGCGGTCGGCACCGATATTGGTACCTGTTGTTTCAAGATCAAAGAAAGCCAGCGGGCGTTTTAATTTTAATTTCATTTGTTAGTGTTCAGAGATGCAAAGGTCGCAAATGTCCTAAAATTAATCAGCAGAATAAATTTTTTAATTTATTTAATATACCAATTTATTATTTAATTTGATTATCCCTAATTATCACAATTTGTATGAGCAAAATCTTCCTTATTCTTTTGATTTTTATCGGCTTATCACACGTAGCCACAGCCCAGGATTTTGAAGCTGGAGTCACTGATCAGGAGGTCGAAATGACCAAATATGATAAAGATCCGCAAGCTAACGCGGTCTTCCTAAATGAATTTGGCAATACCCGGATAGATGAATATATGGACCATATCAGGCTGATCCATACATATCACGCCAAAATTAAAATATTTACCAAAGAAGGCCTAACCCACGGCACCATCGAGATCCCTATACACAACGGTGATAACTCATCCGAAGATATTACCAGTGTTACCGGTTTTACTTATTATAAAGACGACAACGGTATTATTCAAAAGTCCGAACTTGACTCTAAAAAAGTATTTACGGTTAAAGATTATAAGTATGGCAGCACTGTAAAGTTTGCCTTGCCAGCATTGCGCCCGGGTTGTGTTATTGAATTTAAATATGAATTGATCTCACCTTATTGGGACCATTTTCGCGGGTGGACATTCCAGGACGATATACCAAAAGTAAACTCACAATATGAAGTACATATCCCTGGCTTCTGGACTTTTAATGCCTCATTGCGCGGGGCATTGAAACTAACGAAAAGCAATTCGGAAGTTGAACGGGAGTGCTTCACATCCGGAGGATCAAAAGCTGATTGCTCTCATATAACTTACGCAATGAAGGATATCCCGGCCTTTATTGATGAGGATTACATGACTGCACGCAAAAACTTTTTATCGGCAATATTTTTTGAACTGGTTGAATACACCAACCCTTATACCAGTGTTAAAACTGTTGTGACAAAAGAGTGGAGCGATGTTGATCGTCAGCTAAAAATAGCCGATGAATTTGGCTCTCAGTTAAAACGCACGAGTCTGCTTAAAGAAAGGATAGCTCCGGTGATTGCTGGTAAAACGGCAGACATTGACAAAGCAAGGGCCATATATGCCTGGGTAAAAAGCCAGGTAAAGTGGAACGATTACATCGGTATTTACAGTAGTGATGGAGTAAAAAAAGCTTTGGATACACATGCAGGCAGCATTGCAGATATTAACCTCACCCTTATTACCGCGTTAAATGCAGCCGGGCTTAATACCGAGGCTGTATTACTCTCAACCCGTGATCATGGAATGGTGAATACCCTTTATCCGGTACTTAACGACTTTAATTACGTAGTAGCCCGACTAACCATTGGCGAACAAACCTACCTGTTGGACGCTACAGAGCCGTTACTTTCATTTGGCTTGCTGCCCCTTAAATGTATTAATGATAAAGGTAGGGTGATCAGCCTCAATAAACCGTCATACTGGATAGAGCTAACTTCACAGCAAAAAGCAGCCACAACCCGCACCCTTGAATTAACTTTGCTTGACAACGGCAAATTAAAGGGCAGCCTTATTACCTACTACAAAGGTTATGATGCTTATGAAAAGCGTAAGGCTATAAAAAAGTTCAACTCTGTTGATGAATATGTTGAAGATTTTGATGAAAAGCAGCCTAAACTAAAGGTTCTTAAATCAGATATAATGAACCTGGATAGCCTTGACAATCCTTTAAGAGAAAGCTTTGAAGTAGAGATAGACGCATTTGACAACACTAATCATGACAGGCTTTCCTTTAGCCCCTACCTTTGGGAAAAACGCACAACAAACCCTTTTAAACTAACCGAACGCGATTTCCCTGTTGACTGGGGCTATGCGTCGGATAAACGTTTAGTACTGGTAATGCATATACCCGCACAATATGTTATTGAAACACCGCCGCAAGTAGTGGCTTTTTCTTTACCTAATAAAGGAGGGATGTTTGCTACTTCATTTGAAACGCAGGACAATAGTACATTCACATTTTCAAATATTATTCAATTCAATAAATCAGTTTACGATTCGGCCGAGTACCCTTATTTAAAAGAACTTTATAACAAGATCATCCTCACCGAAAAAGCCGACATGATTTTCAAGAAAAAATAATGAAGACATTTTTAACGCTGTTTTTTTCCGTCATCATTTATACCAATGCTACTGCACAGGATAATTATGATGTGTCCCTTATATCAAAAGAACTTTTACCTTATGCAAGCTCAGTTGTTCGAAACGAAGCAATAACAACAGAGGTCCGTGATCTTGACAATACCCTGCTTCATGTAAAAAGAGCTATTACTGTATTTAATAAAAATGGGGACGACGATGTTGCCATTGGTATTTCGCACAACAAAAACCGCATTATTAAAGATGTTAAAGGAGTAGTTTACAATCAATATGGCAAGCCCATCAGTAAGTTTAGTGAAAGTGACTTTGAGGATGACAGCAATCATGACGGTTTTTCCCTATTCACTGATGTTAAGATCAAACACTATCGCCCGTTGGTAAGTGACTACCCGTATACGGTAAGCTATGAGTATGATGTAAAATTATAACAAACGCTTGAGTTCAGGGATTGGGAACCTAATCCATCAACCGGCGTAGCTGTCGAAAAAAGTTCATACACATTTATTTGTAAGCCCGACTTTAAGATCAGGTATAAAGAAGTGAACGTTCCGTCAAAAGTGGTTATTGGCACCAATAAAGATGGATTAAAAACTTATACGTGGCAGGCAAGCAATTTAAAAGCTGTCAAATACGAACCATACAGCCCGCTTCGCACTGCAAATTTAACTTATGTTAAAATAGCCCCGGAGAAATTTAGTTATGGCGGCATAACCGGCTCGTTTACTAACTGGAAAGAGCTTGGTATGTGGCAATATGATAAACTTAATGCCGGCAGACAGGTGCTATCCCCGCAAACTGTAAGCCGCATGAAGGAACTCACTAATGATATTACCGATCCTAAGCAAAAAGCAAGAAAGATCTATGAGTACATGCAAGGCAAAACTCATTACATCAATATATCAATAGGTATTGGCGGATATCAGCCTTTCCCCGCAGCAGATGTTGATCAGCAAAACTACGGTGACTGTAAAGCCCTTGTTAACTATACACAAGCTTTATTTAAAGCGGTTAATATTGATTCATATTATTGTGTAGTTGAGGCGGGAAA
>NZ_DASVOB010000106.1:0-4392 GCF_036383575.1 Mucilaginibacter sp. | reverse complement strand
GCTGCCAGTAAGCGAGCATGGGTTGTTGGGGGGACTTTGATTGAAGGTGAAAGGGTAAGAAAGGTAAAAGGTTCGCGCTTATGCCGTCGCTCGGCTCCAGCCGAGTGTCAGCTATCCCACGGCCTCTGGCCGACGTAAGCTCGTATGACACGCAGGCCAGAGGCCTGTAAATAATGGTCACTCGGCTGGAGCCGAGCGACTAAGGCGATATATAAAAATGAAACGAAACATCCCACATGAAATTGGTCCATTGAAGGCTTTGCAGGAGTTTACTTCTGCAAGGATAGCTATTGGCCGGGTGGGGACAAGTATCCCGCTGAAGCAGTCGCTTGAGTTTAAATTAGCGCATGCGCACGCAAGGGATGCTGTATACTCTGAATTGGATTTGGGCAAACTAACCGATGCCCTTAAGCATTTCGATGTTCCGGTTTTGCAACTGCACAGCCGGGTAACCGACCGCCGGCAATACCTGCAACGGCCCGATCTTGGGCGTAAGCTTAATGAAGCTTCGCTGAGCGAATTAAATGGTTATAGCGCAGAAAGCGATGTGGCTATTATGATAGTTGATGGACTTTCGGCAACAGCGGTAAATGAAAATGCTGTGGGGCTGCTGGATGCACTTATTCCCTTGCTGGTTGCTAATGGTTTAAAGCTGGCGCCGATAAGCCTGGTTGAGCAGGGCAGGGTAGCCATTGGTGATGATATTGGTTACGGACTGAATGCTAAACTCTCGCTGATCCTTATCGGTGAACGCCCGGGACTAAGCTCGGCTGATAGTTTAGGAGCTTATCTTACCTACAACCCTAAACCCGGCTTAACCGACGAATCGCGGAACTGCGTTTCCAATATCCGGCATAAGGGGTTAACCTATAAAAAAGCCGCAAAAAAAATTTTCTATTTAATAAACGAAGCTTTCAAACGAAAGTTATCGGGAGTGGAGTTGAAAGATAATGCGGGTCTTATAGCTGAAAGCTAAAAGCCGATATAAGAAAAGCCCAAAGCATTATGCTCCGGGCTTTTTTTATATCGCTTTTAGTCTTTAGCTTTCCGCTCAATCTTACTTGCTTTCGGCTTTAAGCCTTCTGCTTTCAGCTTTTTAGCTTATTTCCTCCTCGCTTCAATATATCCATTAAATGATATCGGGTCGCGGTTGGTACTGGTTACCTGTAATGAGCCATAACCATCCTGCGAGATACTCAGATTGAATGTTTGTACATCGCGCCAGTCGGCTATGTTTTTTTCCTTGGGTTTGATAGTGATATTCCAGCCGCTTCCCTTCTTTGCTGATGAGTAGGTGAATTTTGTAGTATTTACCTTAATACCACCATCAGTTGTTCCTGGAGGCGGGGCTACATAAGCCCGGCCAAAATAGGGTAGGAATGATACAATGGTATCTTTACTTATCGTAAGATCATAATCAGAAGTAAGCGATCTGCTGCCGCCCCGCATTGGCAAGGCATAGTTAGCTTTAAACACAAAATTTTGATCCTCTACCATTTGTTTTATTTCAGCTTGCTTGGCTGCCTTTTTTTCGGCTTTAGTCTGTTTGGTTTGAGCATTGGTTACATTAACGCCTATAAATATGAATGCGGCCAGTAAGGCTATTTTGTTTAATATTTTCATGATATAAATGTTTAAGTGGTTAGACGATAGTAGGTTATTTAGGTTTAATTACACTCAAATTTAAGCAATCTTTTAAACAAAAGCCCAGCGGTAATTCAGTAGATTTAAGGATTAAAAAGATATTGGAAAATTATGTTCCGGCTATTCAATAGAAAAAAATCAAAGCGTCCTGTACAAGATTGGGAATTGATGCTCATGTATAAAACTATTGAAAAATTGCCCGGTGAGTTTCAACCTCTTAAAGAGCAAATTGAATCCGGGCTATTTACTTCATCGCTGGTCGGTTACAGTACTTCCGATCCTGATTATGTTGCATTTTCTTTTTCTGATCAGATAAGAGACTTTGAGCGTAAACGCGAACGGGGGTTTGAAATTACAAATATAAAAGTGCGGGATATTTGCGGGAATAAGATATTTATGTACACTATATACGTGTCTGATGCGGTTATCGCCGGGTATGCTATAAAAGGATTCGATAAACATGTTATAGATATAATGAGTGCTGATACAGATACCTTTATCAGGAAGTTTTATGATGATAACAATGCTGATTACGAAAATTTGAAAAAGCTAATAGATGAAGAAGCATTGAAATTGATTAAGCCGGAGAATGTTTACCAGGTGAACTTAAGCGACAGGGTGTTTTATCATATAGAAGATCTGGAAGACGGCGACTTTATAGGAATTGAAAGGCATGGTCAAATTTACAAAATAACACACGATCCCTTTGAAATTATTCCCCTTGACCAAAGTTTAACAACGTTTCTTTCAAAATAGGATAAGGTTTGGCCCGCATAAGAAAAACAAATGATAAAAATCAAAAGGCCATCCGTTTAGGATGGCCTTAAAAATATTATAGGTTAATTTCCTTAATATTAAATCAAACTAACACTGCGCTTAACAAATTCAGTTAACTCAGCACCGGTTAATAAACCTTGTGACAGTAAAGCCAGATCAAATGCTTGTTTTGAAAGCTGCGCTTGTACGGTTTCGTCTTCTTCCTGTAAAATGCGGCTTACCAGTTTGTGGTTGCCATTTACAATAACTTTGTAGTTATCAGGCATGTTGCCATAGAAACTCATGCCACCACCCATAGCAGCCATATCTTTCATACGGCGCATAAATTCGTCCATAGTTACGGTAACTGGTAACTCATCCGGGTTTAGGCTTTCAATTTGAACGCTGTAAGCAGGTTTGTTAATGGCTTTATCAAAAATGCCTTTTACTTTGGTTGTCTGCTCTTCGGTCAATACAATTTCAGGGGCATCATCCTTTTTGATCAGCTTGTCGGCTACATCAGCGTCAACGCGTTTTAGGGAAGTTTTCTCTAATTTTTGCTCCAACTGACTGATGAAGTGATTATCGATAGGTGAATTCATCACCAGTACATCGTAACCTTTTTTATTGGCCGATTGGATAAATGAATCCTGTTTTGCCGGATCATTGGTGTAAATGTAAACCAGTTGACCGTCTTTATCGGTTTGGTTGGCTTCAACTTTATCCTTGTATTCAGGCAGGGTAAAGTTTTCTTTTTCGGTATTCGTAACCAACACAAAGTCTTTGGCTTTGTCATAAAACTTGTCTTCGCTCACCATACCGTATTTAACAAACAGACCAATGTCTGTCCATTTTTCCTCATAAGCTTTGCGGTCGGCTTTGAAAAGTTCTGACAATTTATCAGCTACTTTTTTGGTGATATAGCTGTTAATCTTTTTAACGTTGCTGTCGGCCTGTAAAAAGCTTCTTGATACGTTAAGTGGAATATCCGGTGAATCAATAACACCATGTAGCAGCATCAAAAATTCAGGAACGATATCTTTTACCTCGTCGGTAATAAATACCTGGCGACTGAATAGTTTGATCTTGTTTTTCTGGAATTCAAAATCATTTTTCAGCTTAGGGAAGTACAGTACACCTGTAAGGTTGAAAGGATAATCAACGTTAAGGTGGATCCAGAACAACGGATCTTCGCTGAATGGGTAAAGCTGTTTGTAAAAGTCAAGATAATCCTCATCCTTCAATTCAGACGGTGCTTTTGTCCAGATAGGGTTGGTGGTGTTAATGATGTTATCAACCTCAACTGAAGTATATTTTGGTTTGCCTTCTTCGTCAACACCATCTTCTTCAGATTCTGTTTTTGTGCCGAATTTAATAGGTACAGGTAAAAACTTGCAGTATTTATCAAGGATCTCCTGAAGCCTATGCTCGCTTAAAAACTCAGCCGATTCATCATTGATAAACAGGGTGATCTCGGTGCCGCGTTCTTCTAAAATGCCTTCGCCGATTTCAAACTCGGTGCTACCATCACAAACCCAGAAAGCAGGCTCAGCGCCTTCCTGGTATGATAAGGTTTGGATCTCTACCTTATCGGCTACCATGAATGCTGAATAAAAACCTAAACCAAAACGACCGATGATCTCATTGGCATCTTTAGCTTCCTTGAATTTCTCCATAAACTCGGTAGCGCCCGAAAAAGCGATCTGGTTGATATACTTTTTGATCTCTTCGGCGGTCATACCAAGACCGTTGTCGCTAATGGTGATTGTCTTTTTGTCTGCATCAAAAGCTACCTCAACGCGCAGGTCGCCAAGTTCGCCATTGTATTGGCCTAATGAAGCTAAACGTTTGATTTTTTGGGTAGCATCTACCGCGTTTGATACCAGCTCGCGCAAAAATATCTCGTTATCAGAGTATAAGAACTTCTTAATGATCGGGAAAATGTTCTCGGTGTGGATCGAAATGCTGCCTTTTTCTTGCATAACTATATTT